>DSAX01000117.1 GCA_011046235.1 Methanobacteriota archaeon
ATATATACTATCTTCGCTCTGGATATCTGCATGGAATCCGCGTTTGAGAAGACCGCGCGCCTGTTGCTGACGGAGCCACAGAAGCGATGGACGGGGACCGAGATTAGCCGGCGGACAGGCTTCTCCAGGGCGATGACGAGTCGCATACTCACTCAGCTCGAGCGAGAAGTAGTTGTCGCGAAGCCTTACAAGAACCAGTTCATCCTCGTCGAACCTATTCGACTACTCATGCTTTGGTCGAGCAAGCGGAAGCTGCCGCCTCCAATCTATGTTAGGACAATCAAGAGCGATTCCGACCTAGACGCAATCATCTCAAGAACGGGGGGCGTTGCCGCGACCCTCTTCAGGGGAGCGTGGCTAAGGACTCAGTACATGAGGACGACTTCCTACGAGCTGTATGTCGCCACAGAGAGGATCGAGAGGGTTACCAGGTCGCTCGGTAGGGTATCGCGGTCTCCGGAACGTGTCTCGATCTACCCTGCGGAAGACGATGCGGTGTTCCTTGGGTCGGAGAAGGTAGGCGGCGTCCCGGCCGTATCCATCCCCCAGAACTTCGTGGATCTCATGAGCATCGGAGGGTCAGGGCCGAGGGTCGCGCTACAACTGGGCACCGTCACCGGGCAGTTGGGGGTGTGAGGATGGACATCTACGAGACTTCGAAGGAGCTCCTGAAGGAGCTGCTCGATTCCGGCACCGATGTCGGGGTCATCGGCGGATGGGCTATCTGGGCGTACAACCCCTACAAGTACTCCATGGACATCGACGTCGTCCTCAGACCAGGCGGGCTGTGGAAGGTCCGCGAGAAACTCCGGCAGCTTGGGTTCACCGAGACTTCGGGCGGCCATCTCGGGAAGAAGGGATTCAAGAAGGCGGTGGAGGAAGGTGCGATCGAAGTTGATGTGTACGATGACAGCATCGGCCCGTTCACAACCGAGGGTGTCCTCGAGAGGAGCATGGAAAAGGACCTCTTCGGCATGAAGGCGAAGGTCGCCTCTCCGACCGATCTGATGATACTGAAGGTGTACGCGCTGACTGAAAGGCGCGAATTGGGCAAGGGTCAGAAGGACATATCCGACCTCGTGGCCTTGCTCATCGCGGTGCGAAACGACGTGAAGGTTGACGAGTTGAAGAAGACGATTCCGAAGAAGGCTCTGAAAGATGCGATCGCACTTCTCACATCAAGCTACCAGCAGACCTCGAGGTTCTACCCTCTCTCAATGGATGAGTACAAGCGACTGAAGGCAGCGCTCCAGAAATGGACGCGCTGACGAGGTGGACAGAGCCACTGTCGACGGCGTACGGGGCCGGCCGTGACGACGCTCCGCCGAACCTGCGGAGTGGAGAAGTGACAGTGGCCGTCAGTACCAAGCGCGGACTATTAATCGATTTTCCAATATTAAAATGTGCGGGGACCCGGATATTGACCCGGAATCTACCGGTGTCTAAACGTCGGAGCTTGAATATTCAAGATCGAATTCTTTACCGGTAGAGAATAGTCTGGGCGGTATCACTTCCTAATCTTGGCGTATGCTGAGTGTTCCTTGAGATATCGCCTGAAGAACCACTGGGTGAATGTGCTGTCATTCTCTTTCACTTGTGACCGCTCAAGTGCATTGTAGTAGCCCCGACGACCTTCGTACGGGATGTTCAGAAGGGGGAAACCGTATCGGTGCAACACGAAGTTCATCAGGATGCGACTCATCCTCCCATTCCCATCGGCAAACGGGTGTATCGTGACGAATCTCAGATGAACCCCAGCAGCTAACTCGACCGGATGCATGGAGCGCTTGTTTCGATCATACCACCGGAAGAACTCCCTGAGCAATGGCTGGACCTCCACAGCGCTAGGAGGCATGAATCTGCTCCCAGAGATTGCCACCTGGTGAGTCCGAAATTTACCTGCTGTGTCGGTTTTGGTCTCCTCAAACAACTTCTTGTGCCACATCAGGATTGTCTGCATGGACAGGTCTTTCTTGTGTCGCAGCGCCTCCTGGAAGACCTTGTCGTGGGCCTCAGCCTCCTTGATGTCCTCGATCGGCTTCTGGCTCGGGCTGAGCCCTTTCTCCAACAGATCGGCAGTCTCGCGATATGTGAGCTTCGATCCTTCGATTCGGTTGGTGTCATAGGTGAACTTGACAGAGAATTGGCGATCACGTTTCTGCGAAGCGCTAGGAGGGAGCGTGCGCTTCTCCTTCTGGTAGTTCAGGTGAACCTGGTCCAGTAACGGGTACCATCGCTCCCTGTAAATCTCTGTCAGGAAGTCTCTCTTCGCGGTTTCAACATCTGACGGCAACTTTGCTCCGAGGTACTTCTCACGAGCCTGAACGCCAGCTGGAGTTCTCACAGTGTGTTGGAGATAGTAGTACTCCCGACCCTCGACGACCTTCTTCTTGACGACAACCACGAGATTTCATACCCTTACATATGCTTATATTTTTCGATTACATTCAATATGTAAGGGTAGAGGAGACTCCCTGGGACACACAATTCTAGACAGCTGAATCGGCCTCGACATCACATATATATGATTCTATTGAATTAAAATGTGCGAGGGCTCGGATATTGACCCGGAATCTACCGATGTTTAAATGTCGGAGCTTGAATATTCAAGGTCGAATTCTCTGCCGGTAAAGAATCAGCCGATTGCCAGAGAGCGTATCACAGCTGGACTTGCCGGAAAGGTCTTTGGGCGGGAACGGCGATGCAGGCACTGAGGAAATGGAGGGAGAACATGCCATACGTCATCAGCCACGGCGCACGAATTCATTACGAGACGGTAGGTCACGGACCGCCGACCGTCCTCGCTCATGGTGGAACTGGCAACAGTTCAATGTGGAAACTAGCAGGTTATCTTGACAACCTCAGCGGGTATTGCAGCATCCTGATAGACCGGCGTGGACACGGGCTCAGCGAGACGCCGCGGGACGCAGCCGAATGTGGTATGGACCAACATGTGGCCGACGTTGTGGCAGTCCTCGATGCGCTTCACATCGAGCGAGTCGCATATTGGGGCTTTTCGGCAGGCGGCAGTGTAGGCTTCGCGTTCGTGGCGCGACATCCTGATCGCGTATCAGCATTCATCGCCGCGGGTACGGACAGCAAGCCTTACAGTGAACAGTCCGTCCAGCGTTTGCTGGAAACGGACCCCCTGAATGCCCTCCAAAGCTTCGACGAGAACGAGGAAGGCGTGCCCGCCCCACCTTGGCTGAAAGAGATGCCACGGAGTGATCGTGATGTGTACCTGAGGGATTATCAGGCATACATATCAGATTGTTCAGCCTGCCTGAAATGGGAAGGGGAAGAGGACGCCCTCCCGAGAATCAATATTCCGACCCTAATCATATGTGGCTCAAAGGAGGACCCCGACCGTGAGTCCGAGGCGGAGGCTCAACGCCTTCAGAATGGACGAGCTGTCATCCTCGAGGGATTCGGTCATCTTGGCGCGTTCTTGCGGTCTGACCTCTCACTGCCCGCGGTCAAAGCGTTCCTGAAGGAAGTGGGGATCGAACCCGACCCCTCATGAGTCGCCGTTTCTCGCCTAGGAAAGGCATGCCTGACGCCATGAGCATTGACCAAATAGGCAATAAATGTTAAATACTAATATATGAATTAACATTAATTGCAATGAAATGCGACGAAATCGGGCTTTCCCCAAGAGAGATCACCCTGCTAAGGCGCCTGCGAGACGGAGGGCAACCCATGAAGAAGGCTGCCATCGATTTGGGTATTCCCCCCTCCGGGCTGACGCGTCTAGTCAAATCTCTCGAATCAAAGGGAATCGTGACGGTCCACAAGGTTGGAGTATCGAACTCCATAGGCTTCTCGGATAGGAAGCATGCCACAATGCTGAGGAGAATCCTCAACGAGTATGATCACATGAAGCTTGAGGAAATCCTTTCTCTTGCATCCCTTCGCGTGATCGTCTCACTCGCAACCCAATCGACAGCTACAAGGCCCGAGATGCTGTCGTCCTCGAGGATATCGCCACGTACTCTCCAGACAGTGCTCACCAAGCTCAGAGCTGTCGGAATACTTCGCATCCGAGAACGAGGCATCTATGAATTGTCAGAACGGTTCACGCCGTTCGGGGATTTCGCCCGTGAACTGGTATCATTCTCCAACCAGAAGATGGCCTCGGGATTCTCCTCGGATTCTGTGGTGGTGTGGGAACGGGGGAACGAGTTCATCATCAGAACGAGGACCAGGGAAGAACGCGATGGCTTCATGAAGACGGCATTCTCAGCATTCGACGGCTACGGCGTCCCGCTCGTACAAGACTGGCACTACTACTTTCATCCACATGGAACCTGGCGGAGGACGCCTGAAGAAGTGTTCCTGCAGTCGCTACTTGTAAGGCCTCTCAGCTCAAGGGAAGCGAACGCATTGAAGATGCTGTGGAGCCGCAACAATCTCCGGCTGCGCATCGACCAACTCAGAGCAAAGGCGAGTAGATATGGAGTAGATGCCGATTTTGAGAAACTGATTGATGGCTTCAGAGATTAGGAGAGGAGCGTTGTGACGGTCGTTCTGGGATTAACTGGGCTCAGGCGGGAATCGAGGGGTGAAGGTAAATGACGAAGAAAATGCTGTCCAGTGGAGACGATATTGAGGAATCGCTGACGAGGATAGGTGCGTCGCTCCAACGCGACGTCACCGCATATCTCATAGGCGGTTGCGCGATGATTCTCTACAACGCTAAGGTGGCGACGAAGGATATCGACATTGTCTTGATGTCGAATGAGGACGCTGAGGCGGTGGCGGTCGCCTTGTCTGCTGTGGGGTTTGCACAGGCAGCACCAGAGGACGAAACATACCGTCGTCCGGGAACAACCACAATGATGCACGACAGTAGGGGCACACGCTTCGACATATTCGTTGAGACGGTGTGCAGGAAACTCCGAATCACCGACGGTATGGTCAGCCGTTCAACTCGTCATGGAATCTACGGGAAACTCAGGCTCAATCTCGTTTCTCCTGAGGACATCTTCCTCTTCAAGAGTGTGACCGAAAGAGCGGGAGACCTTGATGACATGGCCTTGCTCGCGGAGAGAGGCCTCGACTGGGACGTGATACTGAGCGAGTGTGTCCATCAGAGCGGGGACGTCATCCTCGAGGCGTTTCTAGCCGTTAGACTCCAGGAGCTCGAGGAATCGAAGGGTATAGTGTCCCCAATCAAGGCCACTCTGGAGACTGTGACTGAATCGAAGCTCCGGAAGAAGAAAGGGGCGCGCCACCGGGATTGAATCTGAATGCATTTTGGTTCACATCTGAACATAAATATATAACGATGTATTAAAATGTGCGGGGGCCCGGATTTGGATATTCTTGCTTGTTATAGACATGCCTTAACATCTTTGAGAGATGACTCGAATCGCTCTTTCCCCTCGAGCTCGGAATAGCTTCGCCTCAGCCACTCCAGATCCGGCCATACAGCTCCGGTCGCACCCTGGGGATAAAGGCGGTTACGACGGCTATTTCAGTCAACTCGGTCCTGTTGATCAGCTCTTTGGAAAGATAACCAACGGATCCCATCCTATGTCCGATGGAAGCGATCCCCGTCAATTTGAACATCGATTCGTCGACGCTCATTCCGCTCTTGACATCATCGATGACCGATGGAGGATACCAGAAACCGGGGCCGTGGCCGATGGTCATCTTGCCCAACGAGTCAACGATCGCGCAGTACTGGACATCGAAGAACCATTTCAATCGTTCGTTCCAGATGAGCCCCGCTTCGATACCTATTCCGAGATGCGCGTCACCTATTGCATTTCTGGCACGGTTGATGGCGCCCTCTATGACCTCATCTTCTTTTGGCTGGCGGGGGACCTCGGAATCGACATGAGCACCTTTCACCTCTATCATGCCATAAAGCGGCCTGAGTATACGGCGCACCGCCTCGACCTTGACCGGGTTGTCCGAGCCGACATTGACCTTCAGCGGGACCAGCAGCCTGCCCTCTGCATCGATCTCCTTGTCGATGATCCTGGCCGAACGAATAGGCCTGAAATCCTCCGCGATGACGGTCGGCACTACCACTATCTCCAGAGGTGAAAGCCCCCGGCCTTTTCTCCGCTCATTGAGCTCGATTGCGGTCTTGTTGCTCTCCTCGGAGACGATCAGGAAGTCGAGCTCCTCCGATGAGATCGCAGGACCGAATCTGTCATCGATAGACACGATATCAAACGGCTTCCCGAAGGTCGACAGATACTTCTGCAGCGTCCTCCTTCTTTCGGCGAACGGCCTGACGATCTTCCTGGTCCCGAGAGCCATCCTGTCAGAAACCACTCCCACCAGTATTTCATCGGATATCTCGAACGCGCGCTCGAACAGCGCCATGTGCCCTCTGTGGAGCATGTTGAAGGTCCCTCCGATGCCCGACTTCATGCCATCTCACCCCAGGGCGCCCGAGGACGAGAGTATCAAGGCGAATACGAATATGAGCCCCATAATGACATAGAAGAACTGAAGCTGTCGCTTCTTGGATTTCAGCGCACTCTCATGCTCGGTCTCGCACGCATCGTTACAGAACTCCCGATCGGCAGGTATAGCCTTCTCGCAGTTTCTGCAATGTCTGTGCTGAGGGATTCTCTCGACCATTCGATTACACCTCTCGAACCCTAATCATGTCTATCGATATTAACAATCTCAATTAAAGATATAAGAACTGCAGATTATCCTCAGCATCTGCCAGATCATGGCTCTTTCTCGATCTGGACGCCCTCGGCGCCAATCGTTGTGATCTTGGAGTCGTAGCCAGCCTTCTCCATGGCCGAAGCGACCTTGTCCTTTGTCTCATCATCGACAAGGGCAATCATTAGCCCGCCCCTTCCGGTCCCTGTCAGCTTCGCGCCCATCGCTCCGTTGCCGAGGGCGATTTCGACCAGCTTCTCCAGGTCGGGAGAGGAGAGGCCGATTCTTCTAAGCAGCTCGTGATTTCTGTTCATAAGCCGGCCTATCGAATTCAAGTCTTTCATCTCCAGCACCTCCCTCGCTTCCTCTGCGATCCTCCGATAATCCTCGAAAATGCCCCCGAATTTCTCCGGGTTCTTCTCCCTCTCCTTTCTGACCTCCTCCACCACCTCCGTCGTATTGCTGGTTACACCAGTATTGCCCATGACTATCGTCATGGGTATCTTCATGTCCAATGACCTGATCTCGCCCAATCCACTCATCAGGTCCTTCTCGAACCAGATGAACCCTCCGAAGGTCGAACAGGAGTTATCGATTCCGCTGGGGGTTCCGTGATAGCCCTTCTCGCCCTCATACGCCACCGCATTTATCTTTTCCCTGTCCAGCCGGAGTCCGAACTCCTCATTCAGCGCCGCCGCAATGGCGGAACAGCTCGCCCCGGAGGCTCCGACACCGCTCGCGGCGACGAGCTCCCCGCCGAGCGTGATCCTGACGTTCGCTCCGGCCAAATTCATCGCCCGGAGAATTCTCTGTACAGAATCCTTCTGCTGGGCGAGCTTCTCTTTCTTGTAACCTGGTGTTTCCGGTCGGTCGTCTACCAGGGCGTATTCGTCGGCACGTCGTACATTTGCCGTTGTCCTGGAATCGATTGCCGTCGCGATCGCGGGCAGGCCGTACACTACGAAATGCTCCCCGAACAGAATGAGCTTTCCCGGTGCGGATGCGACGGCCATGAAACCGGAGAACAGAATATTCCTGTTATTATCATTTCGCAATCAAAAGCTTGAAACAGGAAATAATGCCTTAAAGGAGTCGCGCAAGAGGTGATGTATGGTGGTCAACTCCAGAATCGAGGGGTTTTACAAGCTGTCGAGAGAGGAGAGGTTGAAGGAGATCGCGGAACGGTGCAACCTGAACGAGGATGAGACGGAATTGCTCGGGGATCCCGGCGCGTTCGACATGAACGTCCTGGAGAACATGATCGAGAACGTCATAGGCGTCATGCCCTTTCCCCTGGGCATCGCCACGAACTTCACCGTGAACGGAAAGGACTACCTCGTACCAATGGTAATAGAGGAACCCTCCGTGGTCGCGGCCGCATCGAACGCAGCAAAGGGCGCGAGGGAGACCGGGGGGTTCAAGGCGACCGCTACAGACCCGGTCATGATCGGGCAGATACAGATCTCCAAGGTGGCAGACCCGGATGCTGCGATCAAATCGATCCAGGACGATAAGAGGAGGCTGATCGAAGAGGCGAACTCGGTCGATCCGATGCTCGTCCGCCTGAAGGGCGGGGCCAAGGACATTATCGTCCGGAAGGTCCAGAGCCGGACGGGGACCATGGTGGTCGTGCACATCCTGGTCGATGTGAGGGATGCGATGGGCGCCAACGCGGTCAACAGCATGGCCGAGCATCTCGCCCACCTGCTCGAGGAGATGACCGGAGGGAAGGTATTCCTGAGGATCCTGTCGAACCTGGCCATGCACCGGCTTGCCCGCTCTTCTGCCATGTGGACGAAGGAATTCCTCGGCGGAGAGGGCGTGGTCGACGGCATCATCGAGGCCTTCTCGTTTGCCGAGGCCGACATTTACAGGTGCGCCACGCACAACAAGGGTGTCATGAACGGCATCATCGCGGTCGCCCTTGCGACAGGAAACGATACCCGCGCGCTCGAGTCAGGGGCGCACAGCTACGCCTCCGCGCACGGCGGTTACGAGCCGCTCACGCGCTGGAGAAAGGACGAGGAAGGAAACCTGGTGGGCGCCATCGAGCTGCCGATGGCCGTCGGGCTGATCGGCGGGGCGACCAAGTCGCACCCAATCGCCAGGACGAACCTCAAGATTTTGGATGTCGAGTCGGCAACGGAGCTGGGCATGGTGATGGCATCGGTGGGTCTGGCGCAGAATCTGGCCGCCATGAGGGCGCTGGCGGACGAGGGCATACAGAGTGGCCACATGAAGCTCCACGCAAGGAACATCGCGATAGGCGCGGGCGCCCCGCCAGAGCTGGTCGATGAGGTCACGAGGAGGATGATCGAGGAGAGGAAGATCCGGATGGACAGGGCGAAGGAGATCGTCGACGAGCTCAGCAGAAAAGGAGACAGCTAATAGGAGACAGCTAATATCAGTTGAGATAATGAGAAATGTTATTTGCTAAGAGATATCTCTACTGGTTGGGATGCTAATGAACCAGCAAATGAAAGCGGAAATGGAGCAGAGACTTTCAGATATGACCGTGGCTCAGCTGAAAGATATCGCAAGAAAGCATTCAATTGACATCTCTGGCGTCACGCGCAAGAAGGAGATAGTCGACAAAATCCTGGAATCGGAAAAGGCTCAGGAGATCACGGGCGTCAAGGAGAAAGACGCGGACAAAACTAAAGCCGTGGACAAGAAGATGCTGAAATCCGAGGAGCTCGAGAAGGATGAATCGGGCCAGATACCCAAGGTCACCCGCAAGCTGAAGACCCAGGACAAGATCGCAGAGGTAAGGCAGTACGTCCGGTTCATGATGGGTAACCGCCCGTCGTTCTTCGAGATCGACGGGATGGTCGAGCAGGCCTTGGTCAAGTACGGGACGGGAGATCATGCGGGGGCGATACGGGCTATCCAGGCCGCCAGGGAAAGGGCCTCCGACCTCTACAGCCATTTCAGAATTTTCACAAACGCGATCGGAATCGACGCCTCGGAGAAGGTGCTGTCAGAGGCGGTCAGCAGGAAAGGGCTCTCACAGGATGAGGCGAACAAGCTCATCGAAACGGCGATGATGGGGTTCGTGGACGGCTCTCCGAAGATCCGGGAGGAGACCCTCCGGAAGCTGGAAGAGGGGGCTCTGGGAGCGCTAGACAGGATCCTCGGAGACCTGGCCAAGGATCTCGAGATGGCCAAGAGACGGCTCCAGGAGATGAAGGATATCGGAGCCGATGTCGTCGAGGCCGGCAAACTTATCAACGATGCCGAGCAGAACAAGATCGGGCTGAAGATTCCGGAGGCGAAGGCTCTCCTGGAACAATCAATCCAGTTGATCAAGAAGGCGGAGAAGATCAGGCTGGAGGAGATCCGGTACTCGATCCCGAGGGTCAGGGCGGCGATCGACGAGGCGAAGAGCATGGGAATAGAGGTCGTTGCGCCAGAGAAGGATCTCAAAAAGGCCAGCTACTATCTGGAGCGGGGCGAGATAAAGATGTGCGTCGAGTCGCTCAGCAAGTCCGAGATTGCCGTAGATGAGCTTCACAGGGCGAAGCTGTCGTCCGACCCGGCCCTCAGGAAGAGCCAGCTGGATAAGGCACATATCAGGGTGCAGCAGACCGAGCCCGTTCTGAACGACATATCCACATACGGCATCGACGCATCCGAGGGGATGCACTACCTGAGGAACACTCAGACGGCGATTTCGAGGAACGACCCGATGAACGCCGCGAAGTTCGCCAGACGGATGGACCAGGTATCCCTAAAGCTCTCCGAGGAGCTCGAGAAGATGAAGAAGAGGTCGAAGCATTTGAGCGGAGAGCGGTGCCAGAAATGCGATCAGGAGATGCTATACAGCTACGATACTGGCGTCGTAAGGTGCTCCAACTGCGGCAATTGGACCCGCCTGGAAAAATGATTCGGCCACAGAGAATATCGTCTCTCTCTGCGCGGTTCAGATAAGAGATCATCCGGCTTGTGAGCTATTGTTCTTGCTCTCCTCGGCGATGCCCCTCAGTATATCCCCGCGGGTTATTATTCCAACCAGCTTCCCATTCGCATCTATCACCGGCAGACGGTTGATTTTGTTCTTGACCATCTTCTTGATCGCGTTCCTCAGCTCCTCATCGGGGTCGATCGTGAAGACATCCTTGGTCATGATCTCGCTGACCTTCATCTTCTCGACGTCCCTGTAGGCCTCGATCGCCTCCTTTTCCGACACGTTTTCCTTGAATGAGACGCCGAGCGATGAAAGTGAGGGGTAGATGAGCTGCATGGTCTTGACCGTTGTCTTGATCGACCCCAGGATGTCCGCCTCAGAGAGCATACCGAGCAACAGGTTGTCCTCGTTCACGACTGGCGCCCCGGATATCTTCTTCTGCGACATCTTCAGAGACGCTTCGAGCAAAGTATCTTCCGGCGCAATAGTCACGACCTCCTTCGTCATGACGTCCTTGACTTTCATCCGCTCACCTCGGACTCTCGGATTCGATAGAAAGTATAAAAGGGCTTCTCAATTCTCCCGCTCCCGTCGGTGACTTTGATGAAGGAAGATCTTGAGCCAATTGAAGATATATCCCTCAGACCGGATATGACTGTCGAGGAGCTGTCAAGGCAGTATCTGGCCTCTGGCGGTTTCACGGCTAAAAAACTCGGGGTGGCAGTGGAGATCATGAGAGAGATGCTGTCTGATGACGATGCGACCATCTTTCTCTCATTCCCCGCCTGCATCATAGCGACCGGTGCCCGGGGAGTGATCCGGGACTTGGTCAGGAAGAAAATGGTGGATGTCGTCATAACCACATGCGGCATGGTCGACCACGACCTAGCCCGGGTCTGGAGAAAATATTACCACGGCGATTTTCTGCTGGACGACGCGGAGCTGCACAAGAAGGGGATCAACCGGCTCGGGAACATACTGGTCCCGAACGAATCGTACGGTATCATCCTGGAGGAGCGGTTGCAGCCGATACTGGAGGAGATATACTCGGAGGGCAAGAACGGCCTCTCGGTCAGGGAGCTCGTATACGAGGTCGGCAGGAGGATCGATGACGAGAAGTCGATCCTGCACTGGGCCACCAAGAACGAAATACCGATATTCATACC
>DSAX01000057.1 GCA_011046235.1 Methanobacteriota archaeon
ACTATGATTGGAAGAGTGATCTCTTCTGGAAATGCATGTCCTCGGGAACGAACCGCCTGTCTGTTTGAAGCGGCGGCAAGGGCGGACATCCTGGCAAGCCTCATCTCCTTCCTATTCATCCTCTTAGAATGATCCGTTATGATCTTGGGGGGATGCGCCCTACGCCCTCCGACCGTGAGCGGCGCCTGCGCGCCCTTCGATCCCTGCCTCAGGCGCTGCACCCTTGCAACGCCATGGCCCTTGCCCCAGGTCTTGACGGAATGCCGCATGCCGGCTGTTCTCTTGGGAGCGTACGGCTGCCTTCTGTTGGCGCGTATCGATACGGACGCTCTCGAGATCATGTCCGGCCTGAGCTCGGTTTTGAAAACTACGGGCAGGTCGACCTCCTTCTTGATGGAGCCGTCGAGTGCGTACACATTCGCCTTTCCGGGTGCGTATCCCGGACGCTTGATCTTCCTGGCTTTTGCCTCGACCATATCCATCACGCCCCCTGTTTAGATTCTACGGATATGTAGACGAGCTGCGGAGCCTCCGTAATCTCCACGCCCTGCAATCGCGAGGGCTCTTTTAGCCTCACGGTCCGCTTCGCGCTCCCGGGGACTGTTCCGTGGATCAGGACATAGCTGTTCCTTACATCACCGTACTTTAGAAACCCGCCCTTGGGAGTTATCTCGCCACCGTTCTCGCCGATCTTGAGAATCCTCTTGTTGTGCTCCGTCCTCTGGTGGAAACCGGTCTGCCCGGCCTGCGGGACAGTCGGACGGACATATCCGGGCCTCTTCGGGCCCAGGTTGCCTATCATCCTTCTATGCTTGCTGTTCTTGTGCATTAGGAGCTTCGTGCCCCATCTCTTTGTGACCCCCTGAAAGCCCTTCCCCTTTGTGATGGCGACCACGTCGACCATGGCCCCCTCACTGGTGAAATCGGTTATGTTGACCTCCTTCCCGAGCAGCGACTTCGCATATTCGAGCCGCTCGGACAAAGTGCCCCCACCGAGCCCCAGCTCCATGATTTCGGGAGTCTTCGAGGGAGTTCCGGTTATGCGGTTTGGCTGCGTGTATACAAGTATGCGCACATCGTCAAAATCTTCCTCTTTAATCTGCGAAAGCTTGTCTTCCGAACTTCCGCCCTTCCTGTTAACAGGTAATTTCCTGGCGAGTATCTTTTCAAGGTTGGAGGCCCATTTCTCGGTCAGCGTCTTCATGCCGTAGGGTCCCTCCTTGTACACCCTGACGGCACAGACTCGCAACGGCGGGACCTCGAGAACGGTTACCGGCACCTGCACCTCCTGTCCTGCTGTCGTGCTGCTGGGACGATAATCTATCATAATTGCATGCGTCATCCCGGCCTTATATCCGGCGAATCCCAGGATTTTCGGAGAGCCTTCTATTGCAGGCCAGGATGAGATTCTGGCAAGCGGATTCTTCGCCCTCTTCCTTGGCGAATACGCGATCGAACCGAGCCTCGGTCTTCGTCTCTGTGGCATTCTTCACACCTCGAATTCAGAGCGAGAATGCTGTCTCAGCTCCCTGCCGTGTTAGGCAAATATTATACAGAGGGGTCCTCAACATCGACCGTGACGCTCAGACTCACACGCACAACAGGTTGTACCGTGTGGAGGTTGGGGTGCCAGCATGCATTGCCCATGACGTCTGGTCAATCTAACCTCTGATTTGGGTAAGCTCTGGAATATGGTGGTAATATTTAAAGATATGCTACAATTGAATGGTGCTCCGTAGAGGTCTGGAACAGCAGAATAATTGCGCCTGCGACTATCGTTCGTTTCTGGACTTATAGATTTGGGCAAGATCGTCGGAACCCTGTTGCTAATTTGTTATATATTATACATAAATTTCACCGGGTGGTATGCCGGGAATAACTCCAATATGCAGTTGGTCGATATCCCCGGCGAAGCAGGGATCCTAAAGAGCTGGGAGGAATCGCTTGACGGAATTCGAGACCTTGGGTATAGACCACTCCGAGGAGATATTCGAATTCTGCGAGAAACAGGGGCTGTCAGTAGATGATGGAATAGATGGGGTCGTAATCGAATATCTGGTGCTCAGAGATGAAGGAGGTATAGCGGCCACGTCCTCCATCGAGATTTTCGAAGGGCGCCCGTTCGTGGAGATGGTAGCAGTAAGGGAAGATCTGAGAAGGGGCGGAGTCGGTAGAGAGATTGTGTCCGAATCGCTTCGGAGGCTGATGGAGCGGGGATACCGATCTATCTGGGTAGTGGCGAGAAAACCGCGTTTTTTCAGGTCATCGGGATTCGTCCCCGAATTGGATCTGGATCTTGTCGAAAAATTGCTCTCCAAATGCCAGGGATGCGACCAACTTGGCACGACCTGCACTCCCGAGGTGCTCCGATTCGATTTCCGATGAAAAATGGCAATCGTGTCCGCTATTGCGCTCCTTCCTTAGCCTTCTTCTGAATCCTTTTCGAGCGCTCTTTGGCCGAGAAGCCTGTTGCGCGCTGCAGGAATTCGTTGTATTTCCGGATAGTATCGCCCGCAGTCGCCTCGTCCACCCCCGGATTCATTTTCGTATCGACGAGAATGACCTTCTTATCCTGCGGTTTGATTCTGAGCATATCCAGAGCCCCGAAGCTCGTCTCAAGAAAACCGTCATCCATCTGGTTGACCTTGCCGAAGATCTCCCTGACGAGCTCCGGCAATCTATCGCCCTCTATATTCTTGTGGTGTCCCCGTCTGATGTCGTATTCCTGCATTAAATCCCACATCCTGTCTCTGTGGGAGTATCATGGAATTCCGCTGAAATAATTTTCGTGGTCACCCGCAGATATCGCGAACTTCTCGACCGACAGATTTCTCTCCCATCTATCCATGCATTCGCAGAACGGCACGTCCAGCTTGGCCTTGTCCTGCGTAAGGTTGAATGCCTCAATTGCCTGGACGGCGACCCTGTCGCACGATCCGCAGTTGTGAGGTCCCCGATTGCTTCCAGCGCCAACGAGGCTGGAAATCAGCATCGCATCCCCCGCATCAGCGCTCTTTAAAACGCGGATAATACTCCAAAGCCAGGGTGATCGAAAAGCGCCCTTGCGATACAGACGGTCGACCACAGTCCTCTTCTGGACGTTTACGGGGTTGATGGAGATCACTCTGGAATATTCAGATGCCTCGGAAATGCTGCTGACCGCATCCGAAATCGACTCCTCCTCAGTGAGGTAGGGGGGCTTGAGCAACAGGTAGGTCCTGATGCCCGCTCCCAGGCTGATGGCTGTCTCGGAAGCGCGGACATAGTCGCCGAAGGAAAAGCCCTTGCGGATCGATTCTTCGCGAACACTGTCATTCGCGCTCTCAAGGCCGATCGCCAGTTCGATATCGCCACAGAGCTCCAGAGAACGTGAAATTACCCCCTTATCGACAAACTCAGGCCGGCTCTCGAACAGGAGCCTGACACCGGCCTCTCCGGCCTTCGATAGAATCGAATCGCGGGCGTTCGCGGGCACCTCCGCATCGTCCAAAAAGCTTCCGGAGGTGTATATCTTGACGATCGAATGTGATGCGAACGACTGCCAAGCGATCTCGAACTGCTTTACGATATCCTCTTCCGATATTTCTGGATAAGAAGATGAGGCGTTGTACCCGCACATCGCGCAGCCCCCGGTTCTCTTCCACCAGCTGCATCCGGATGTTCTAAGAACGACTGCGAGGGCGAGGACCCGCTTTCCGTCAAGCAGCTCCTCCTCCGTCCAGATCGAAGCTGGCCTGTCCCGCCTCACCCTGTGCATTCAATCGCCTGATGGGTTAAGCCGTTCGCGTATTAAATCATCTTTCAACCTGTCAGGGGAAAGCCAAACTTTTTCTAATCTGTCAGAAATGCATGGTCGATGGATGCGGACGAGAGGCTCCGGCTAATAGAGAAGGATCTGGCCGAGATCATCACGAGCGAAGAGCTGCGCGCGCGGATATCTGAAGACCGGGAGCTGCGCGGGTACATCGGGTTCGAGCCGAGCGGTCGGATGCACATCGGACAGGTAATCAACGTCCTGAAGGTCATCGACATGACCCGCGCCGGTGTCAAGTTCCTCATATTTCTCGCCGACTGGCATGCCAAGATAAACGACAAGTTCGGCGGGGATATCGAGAAGATCTGGATATGCGGGGATTATCTGCGCCACTGCTTCCTCGGCCTGGGAATCGACCCCGACAGGACGGAGTTCCTGTACGCGAGCGACATCGTTAACCGATCCGAATACTGGGAGAAGGTGCTGCAGATATCGAAGGCCAGCTCGCTTTCCAGAATCAGGCGGGCGATGACAATCATGGGACGCGAGGAGGACGATGCCGAGCTCGATTTCTCGAAGCTGATCTATCCGCCTATGCAGGTCGCGGATATCTTCGAACTCGAGGTCGATATCGCATACGGTGGACTCGACCAGAGACACGCACACATGCTTGCACGTGATGCCGCGGAAAAGCTGGGATGGAAGAAACCGGTAGCAGTGCATTCAAAGCTCATCCCGAGCCTCTCCGGAAGCGGCAGAATGGACACCGCGCAGAAGAAGATGTCGAAGAGCGATCCTCGGAGTAGCATTGTGGTAGACGATCCGCCTGAGACCATCGCAGAGAAGATGTCGATGGCCTTCTGCCCGCAGAGCGAAGTCCAGGACAATCCCGTACTGGCAATTGCCGAGCTGCTCATCTTTCCGTCGAGAGGGACTTTCCGTTTGAATCGTCCTGGAAAGTACGGCGGCGATGTCCTATTCTCTGAATACAGCGAGCTGGAGAACGCCTATGCCTCCGGCAAGATCCACCCGAAGGACCTCAAGGAGAACACGGCGAGGGAACTTTCGGAAATGCTGGAACCGGTGAGAGATCACTTCGAGAAAAACCCGGATCCGAAGAGGAGAATTGAAGAGCTACTTCTTGGCGGAGAGAAGTGACCTGATTTTTCTGCGCGAATGCTGGACGCACATGTTCAGCATCTTACGCACATCCCCTCTGCCGCTGAGCCCCGCGGCGCCTGGATGACCGCCTCCACCGTTCGAGGTATCGGCGGCGATCTTGTCCAATAGCTTCCCGAGATGAAGGCCCAGGTCTACCGCTTCCGAGCTCGCCCTCGAGCTGATCCTGAATTGATCCCCGCGCTGGGAACCGACAAATGCCACATCGGCGCCGAGCGAGATGAGCGACTTGCACACGGAAGCCTCGAACGCCGAGCCGAAGCTGGTGGCGATTACGAACCGTTCCACACGGCTGTATTTCAGCCGCTGTGCGCCCTTGAGCTGCGAGATCCGCTCCGAGAGGTCCACCTCTCCCTCGACGAGCTGGAGCACATCGCGCATGGTGATATCCATGCTCTTCATCAGACCTGCAAACGTCATCAGAGTCTCGTGATTTCCGTATTTGAAGTGCCCGGAATCGGTGAGCATCCCAGCCAACAGTGCTGTCGCGACCTTCTTGGCGGGCTTTCGCCCGGCAGCAGAAATGATCTCATAGACTATCTCGCAGCAGGAGCTCTTGCTGTCGTCGCAATAGTATGTCTTGGATGCCCAGTTCGTATTTCGGATGTGGTGGTCGATCACTATGACCTGCTCGTTATTCCCCAGGTAGCTGAGCTTTCCGAGCTGCTCGGGCCCAGACGTGTCAAGAACAACCAGACGATCGTACTGATCCCTATCCAGTTCCTCGTGTTCAATCTCCGCGTCAACCGAGATCGAGAGCTTCTCCGCGATCTGTTTGCTGCCGCGGTCCAGTCCCTGAGGAGCGACTATCGAGCCGCCGAAAACAGAGGACATCGCATATGCGCTCGCCAACGCATCGGGGTCGGCGTTCCCATGGATGATAAAAGCGTTCAATCCCTTCTTTGAAAGGATGCCAGCCAGCTTAGAGATCAAGGCCCTGATTCTCCCTCGGATTATTTAGCTGCGCCCGGCCATCGTCATCTGCGGTTCGCGAAATACCGGGCGCCATTCTCGCGGTCAGCCCGCCTCAGACTCCTCTTCCTCGTCAACTGGCGAGCCGAGCTCTTTCGATATCTGCTTCTGAAGAGAGTCGTACCGCTCCTTGAGCTGCTTCTCCTGCCTCTCGAAGCTCTTCGCCCTCACCTCGAGCGTCTCCTTGTGCTCCTTGAGCTCGGACATCAGTCCATCCTTGTCCTTAGTCTGGATGAGTATCGAGCCCGCACTTCGGTATATCTTGTCATCGGTGCCGCTCTTCTCGAGCTGGTTCACCGTCTGCTCGAGCTCCTTGACCTGCATCTCGAGCGACATCCGCTGAGAAGAGAATGTCTGGAGCCTCTGAGCGATCTCCTGATACTGAGCGATCAAATTCTGAACCTTGGGGGAAATGTTCTGCATTTCTCATTCACCTATCCTGTCCGTGATTCTCACGGTCATATCTATCCATCTGAGATATGAATTGATTGCGGCACGAAGGCCGTTCATATCCTGGCTCTCGATGTCTAGCGTTATCCTGTCGCCGTCCTTCGATATTCTGACCGACGTCTTAGGCATCGGCTCGGCGCTCTCGGGCTTCAGCGCCCTCTCGATCACGTCCGCCCTCGGATGGTGAAATTCAAGGAACGCCTTCTGCATATGAGAGCACCGCCTGACTACTTCGACCTCACTACCTTCGTAATGTTCGGTCTTTCCTTGTAGAATATCTTCGACCCGCACCTCTCGCACTGCAGGCCGACGCTGTTGAGGTTAGCCTTCATGGGCTCATGACACTTCCAACATCTGTACATGCACAAACCACCGTCATTCCTCGCCGGAGGTCTCCTTCTGCTCGAGATCCTCCTCGAAATCCTCCTCGGATATGTCTCCCGATGCCAGGTGATCTATCTCCTCGGACGTTACGCGCTCCTCCTCGAGCACCTGGGCCACCTCCTTTCTGACCGCCCTGGGAGGAGAGAGGGTGTATGCGGAGCTGGCGATCTTCGCACCGCACCGCCTGCATAGCCAGATGCCGGTCGACTTCCTGCGGACCGACTTGGACTTGCACTCCGGGCAGGTGTGCCAAGCTCGAACATCCTTCTCGATATCCCTGATCCTTCTCCTTACCTTGACTCCGTACCTGACTCCCAGCCTGCCGGTCGGGCCGATCTTCGAGCTCCTTTTCACCATGCTCAATCACCCGATGTTCAATACCTCTGATCTTACCTTCTTGCCCCACTCGATTGCGATTTCCATGGCCTGATCCACTTCCTGTCTGGTGAAGCTTCCGCCGAGCCCTTTCTGCATTGCGCAGAGGTTGCCGTTCTCGACAGTGGCGATCGTCAGCCTCGAGGATGCCACGCTCTCCTCGTCGTAGGTCGGATCGGCTACCATATGCCCGCTGATCTTGACGAAGGTCGCCGAAATCGGGTAGTGCTTAACTGGGAACGGGTAGTCCTCACCCTTGTCGTGCTGCGATGCCGGAACCATCGCGCTCTTCAGCGCGGCATTGACTCCGATGTTCGCGCAGTCGAACAGGTTGCCGTCGTAGTCGAGTGCGTGAATGTCGATGAAGTTGATCCATACCTCCTCTCCGGGAGTGACGCAGAGCTTCTCCAGATCGATCGCCTTTCCCTCGCGGATGCCCCTGTCGACCACCCTCGCGATCTCGATCGCGTCCCGGCCTGGAGGACCGCTCTCGAAGTTCTCGCTCGCGAGCGGGATGAGCTCGACATTGGTCGTTAGAACGCCCGTATCCGGTGTGTCGGCATACGGCTCCCCGAGTATGCTCTTGATCCCGACGACGGCCCTGGTATTTCCCAGTCTCACACTGGCGGAGCCCTCGGCGGTGCCAATATATCCTGTCTCAACCTCGACCTTTCTGAACTCGGTCTTCGCCCTGCCGTCCAGGCGCTGACCTTTCTCGATGAGCTTGTAGATGAAGTCTCTGGAGATATCCGAAAGTATGTTCTTTGACATCTATGACTCCTCCTGCTCGTCCTCGAAGGCCTCCTCGGCCTCCTCCTGCCTGTCAGGAACGGATTCGGCTACAGCGTCTACGGACTCCTGAACGTCCTCGTCGTCCGTCACGCCGTATTTCCTCCTCAGAGCGTCCTTCTGAAGCTCGTAGATCTTGTGACATGCCTCCGTCGCCAGGGACATTGTCTTGTTGAACTCCTCAAGGGTCAAATCTCCGTCCATCTGAAGCAGAACTATCTCGCCGGTGCGCGGGACGATTCCCAATGGCATGTCTGCCTCGCCGAAGTTGTCCTCCTCCTTCCTGAGGTCGAGCACTATCGTGTCCTGCACCTTGCCCGCGGCGCATGAGGAGACTAAATCCCTCATGGGTATGCCCGCGTCTGCGAGGGCAACGGATGCAGCCGTCAGCGCGGCGCATCTCGTTCCAGCGTCCGCCTGCAGCACTTCCATGTATACATCAATCGATGTCCTCGGAAAGAGGTGTGTGAATATCACATGTTCAAAGGCCTCGGATATGATCTTCGAGATCTCCTGGGATCTTCTGTCCGGTCCGGGCCGCTTCCTGTCCGATACTGAAAAGGAGGCCATGTTGTACTTTGCCTGTACGACTGCCCTCAGCGGGTCCTGCATGTGTCGGGGATGACATTCCCGCGGCCCGTATACGGCCGCAATCACCTTGTTGCCCCCCCATTCGAGGTAGGCCGATCCGTCAGCCCTTTTCAGGACGTTTGCCTCAATCCTTATCGGACGCAATTCATCCGGCTTCCGCCCATCAAAGCGGAGCCCGTTCTCGTCGATTAACTTGATATCTGTTTTTGCGCCACCCATATCTATCCCTTCTTCTTATTTGCGCTCTCTAGTAATTCCCTGAGCTTGTCGGTCAGTCCGATTGTCTGGGCTTCCCGTTCGATCATCTGTATTGCCGTTACGGCGGTCGAGATGGCCTCCATTTCGCCGTCGAGCCAAATTCTTCCGTTCTGTCCAACTATGATCCTGCAGCCGGTAGAGTTCTTGATCATCTGGATCATGGAGCCGTTCCTGCCGATCACCCTGGGCACCTTCGAGTGCGAAATCTCCACTACCTGGCCTCCCTGCAGCTTCCTGAGTCCGTGACTCCTCATGGTAACCTGGACATGCTTGACCTCGTCGACCATGAAAATCTTTCCCAGTATGAGATCGCCGACGGTCAGGTATCTTCCCGTATCACCGAACTCCACCTTCCAGGGTGCCTCGTTTATGTGCATCGGGGCTGGATACGGGGAGTTTATGTCGATGAGCCAATTTGATGGCCCGACATCCATTATGATGCCGATTACCTGATCCCCTACCTTCGGTATGAACCTGCCAGCGAGAGGCACTACATTGATGAAATTGGACCTTACGCTGACGATCCCCAGCTGCGAGGCGAATATCTTGCCGTTCTCGAGATATGTGCCAGAACCCGCCTTGTACTTGCTATCCGAAAGCATGTCGCCGGGCAGAACAAGCTCGCGCCCAGTAGAAACCTCAGAGGCGCTGACATTATCTGTTTCTTCATTCATGAAATCATCTTTCGTCTTTCGTGCGGTAGCTTATCTCTATTTTCTCAGAGCACGAATCAATCGGCGCATGGGAAAACTACCGGCCCAATACGTTGCACGGCGTCCTTCCCCTTTACCAGCATAAAGCTATTGCGCCCTCCTTACTTCGTCCTCAGCTTCCAACTGGTTATCGGGAGGGGCTATTTTAATATTTTGGTTTCCACATTCCCCTTCGTACGGCTGTTCAGCCTGTCCAAATAATCCCCCTGAAGACCGGCCGGCATCTCGACCACCCCTATCCAACTCCCGTCCTTCTGCCATTCCTCCTTGACGATCTTGCCTATCGAGACGATATCCTCGTAGCACTTACCGTACTCCTCCCCCGAGATCTTCGTCGCTATCCTGACTGTGTCGAACCTGATGGGGATGAGCGGTCTGAGGGCTGTCAAAACATCGTTAACCTGGGCCTCCACGGACTTGAATGGATCCACGCGCACCTTCGCCTCCTCCATCGCGGACGCGATCCTATTTGGCGGATGAGGTGTGCCCGTCTGCGGGTTGATCGCGTTCCGGGCGATGTGGGCAATGATCGCCTTGCGCTTGCCCTCGAGCATCATCCTTCGTTGCTCGGTCGTCAGTTGGACCTCGCCCTTGAGAACGATCTTCCTAGCGATCTCGACGGGATCCTCGGTTTCGAATATCTCCTTCATCTTCTCCTCGGACGCGCGGGTGCCCTTCCGGGCGTTCTTGAAAATAGTGTCTATCACGAGGTGGTCGAAGAGGTCTATCTCCTCTCCATCCCTCATCTTCTGAACCGCCTTCGGGTCTATTAGTACCTCGAAGGATTCGCCGTGAGATTCATAACGTGCGACAATCGCGTCCTCAACGTCTACCATAGAGACTCACACAGCCGTCACAACGGTCTGGAAAGAGTCGGCGGACCGCTCATTTAATCTCCGCTACCAGCCTCTCAACTTCCTTCTCCCCCAGTCGTCTGAATTTCTCTCCCACCTTCACGAGGCCGATCTCGATTGCCTTAACGTTCAGCTCCTCCTCTGTCGCCTTTTTCAGCGCTTTGAGGCTCAGCTGAATCGCGGAATCCATGTCCATGTCGTCCTCGTACTCCTCCTCGAACATGTCCATTACCGTGTTCCGCCCGGCACCGATGCTGCCCGCCTTGTATGATACGAGCGCTCCGCTCGGGTCCGTCTCGTACAGGTGACATCCCTGCTCGTCAACGCCGGCAACCAGAAGAGCTGTTCCGAACGGCCTTACACCGCCGTACTGGGTGTAGTTCTGCTTGAAATCGCAGATCCTCTTGACCAGGTGTTCGATGCTGATCTTCTCGTCGTATGTGACCTTGTTCACCTGGGCTACAACCCTGGCGTAATCGACCAGGACCCTGGCATCGGAGACCAGGCCGGAGGTGGCGCATCCAATCTGCTCGTCGATCTGGAATATCTTCTCGATCGACTTGGTATCTATCAGCCTGCTGGCTATCCTCTTGTCGACAATAAGCGCCACGCCATCCTTGAACTTGAGTCCGACGGTCGTGGTTCCTCTCTTGACCGCTTCTCTTGCGTACTCTACCTGAAACAGTCTCCCATCCGGTGAGAAGACCGTGATAGCGCGATCATAGGCCATCTGTCCTGGTTGCATATATTCACCTCAGAATGTTCTCTTAGCTCGAACTGAATCTCCCCTAAGTTATAGCTGAATAAAAACATTCTCATTCATTGTCGTATTTGGTAGGCGCGGCCTGGACCTAAATTCGGTCGGGATCAATACAGCGATATATATCGTCACGCGACCGTTCTCTCCAGCAGGTCCGTTATCTTTTCTAACGGTTCGCGGAGGATTCGTAGCCCGGGAAGTATTTTTTTCTCAGCTTCTTGATCGTACCTGATGTCTTGAGCGTTTTCAGTTTGAATCCGTCCGTATGCGCTTCGAATGCGTTCAGAATCTCAACCGTCCTCTTCACGCCTCTGTGATCGGAGCGTACGATGCCCTTGCCCTCGACTATGAAAATGACCTCGATTCTGGAGTCAGGGAGCTCATCGCACAATCGGTCGGCAAGGGCGCGGGAAAGGCGGGACCTCGTCAGGTTGGCACCCTCGACTGTCTCGAAGGCTATGTAGCGCTTCCGCCCTACCTTCTCCCTCACCACCATATGG
>DSAX01000020.1 GCA_011046235.1 Methanobacteriota archaeon
ACCCTCTTCAAGAGATGCGTCTTCATCGTGAACTCCCTGATCACCCCTGGTAGGCTGCCGGGCTTGCCTGAAAGTCTCCCGACGAGCGAATCGGACTTGGTCAGCGAAGGATCCAGGAATGTCCCGATCGCGATCAGTCCACCTGGTCTCACGCTCTCGAAACCCTCTCCCCCGGCGTGAAGCGAGGATATCTTCGTCCTGATGGGCGTGTCCTCGGAAACGCTCCTTCCTTCACCAGTAACGTTCGGGAGGATGTCGATCTCGTCGCCGACCTTCAGTTCGCCCTGGTTAAGGCTGCCGCCGATCACGCCGCCCTTGAGGTCCTCTGGGTATGTTCCCGGCTTGTTCACGTCGAAGGACCTGGCAATATGCATCTTCGCCGGTTTTGTCAGGTCGTACTCCGGCGAGGGAATATGCTCTTGTATCGTGAAAATGAGCCGGTCGATGTTAACATCGTGATGCGCCGACACCGGAATGATAGGGGCATCCTCCGCAATAGTCCCCTTGACGAACTCCTTGATCTCGTTGTAGTTATTGACCGCCTCTTCCTTGGTCACGATGTCGATCTTGTTCTGGACAATGATGATGTTCTGGACGCCGATTATCTCGAGCGCCATCAAATGCTCCCTGGTCTGCGGCTGAGGGCAGCTCTCGTTCGCTGCTATCAGCAAAAGAGCGCCGTTCATGAGCGCTGCCCCGGAAAGCATGGTCGCCATGAGCGTCTCGTGCCCGGGGGCGTCTACAAAGGATATGGATCTGACATACTCTCCCTGCGCCTCGCATTTGGGGCATATCTCGGAGGTCCGGTAGACCTCCTCGCCCTCGCATTTAGGGCAGCGGTAAATCGGTGTATCGGCGTATCCTACTCGGATCGAGATGCCGCGCTTGATCTCCTCTGAGTGCCTGTCGGTCCACTCGCCCGTAAGCGCCTTCGCCAGCGTGGTCTTGCCATGGTCCACGTGACCGATGAGGCCGATGTTCACTTCGGGCTGAGTTGGAACCTTCATGACTCTTTCTTCTCCTCTTTCTTGACCAGGTCCTTGATCGCCTTAGCGCCGTAGTTGACCACCCTGAGGTTGACCTGGAAAATGTCCGGGGAGACGGCGTTGCCGCGCATGGTCTTGCGCCGCCTCTCGCCGCCCATCTCGGGATTGAATCCCAGGCCCTTGGATATGAGCACCCTCATCCTCTTGGGTCCTGGTATGTCCTTTCTCATGGGGAAGCCGTCCTTGTCGCTCCCGCCGGTGATCTTGAGCTTGTAACCTGGAAGGCCGACGAATATGCCGTCTATCTGGTCGCCTATCTTCTTGCCTATCAGCGAGTTAGCATGGTGGCCCACGATCGCCACGCTATATGAATTGCCGTCCTTTGGGTCGCTAATGTTAGCCTTGAATTCTGCCAATACAACCACATCCGGGGTTATCTTCGCCCAATCACTAAAGGGGATAAATAGGTTTTGGGTCGCCAATATTCATGATGAATGGGACTGGTAACCAAGATTGTGCTTTTTTCAAATCAGTGCCAATCAATTAATTATTCGTCAATATTTATTTATCCTGCTTTACATTTTATCGTACGAGGACAGAAAATGAAGAAATCAAGAGGTATGTCAATAGCCGCGATCATACTCACGGCCGCCTCGTTCTCACAGTGGATTGGCTTGATCAGGTATCGGGACCGGATGCCGGACGATACGATCGGCATTGTGCTTTTTTTGCTCACAGCTGTATTCTTGGGCATCGCCGCCTTCGGCTTTTTTACTCAGTGGAGCAAAGAGAAAAAAGCGGAACAATCGTAGTAACAGCTGCACAGAGGTTGTTTCAGATCAGAGATTTTTTCTTGTCGCTGCGAAAAATAAGAATGTAATTGCCATGAGAAATCTTCAATCTCTCATGGCCGTTTGTGTTTTCAATCAGTTATAGTCTTCTTCATCTGGTCCACTTTGAAGCCGTACTTATTGAACGCTTTGACGATCATCTTCGCATCGAGCTGCTCCGGTGTGAACACTCCCTTCTTTGTGATTTTCCCCTGTGCCAACAATGCTGCGGCAATGCCCGTAGGTATGGCGACCTGAGTCGGAGTCGCCGAAGCCTTGTAATCCTTCCAGCACTGCTCGTGGCTCATAATGTTCCATAGATAGTGCATGAACTTCTTATTGCCCTTCTGTCCGAAGACGGCCGCTCCCACGCAGCTGTTGCCCTTCATCTTGCTCCCCAGCTCGGGGTCGGTAGGCATCGGCATGCATGCGACGACGACGTCCCTCGGGACGACCTTTACTCCTCTGGCGTTGACTGGCTTCGAGTCAACAAGACCCACCTTTCTCAGAGATTTCAATACTTCGACAAACTCATCGTCGAGGTGGATCATGAAGTTCATCTCCTTGCAGCCCTTGTTGATGAATCTAGGTAGGCATTGCGTTTCCTCGTGGTCAACCAGCCATACTTTCATCTTGCCAACGGGTGGAGGAAACTCCCACTCCTCGCTCATAGTGAGAGGCTCTTTCCTCTCCCAACGCCCCTTCGTCCATATAAGCGAGTTCATATACGCTACCTCCTCGATCAGTGTGTCCGGAGACCACATCGAACAGAACCCGTCGTAGCCTTGTATGATGCTCTTGTCACCGTCGCGCACCTTGATAGAATCCACCTTGTCCATGCCGTCCGATGCATACCGTGCGAAGACATTGACTGCTCCTGGGTCTACACCCCAGCAAAGCATCGCGGCTAAACCCTGGTCCTTCCACTGTTTGTCCTGCTCTAGCTGCAGGTCTAGCGGGACCTTCTTCACCACTTTCCCCGGAGGCTCGTTCATCACCGCGAGGTCCGTTGCCATGTCCATGTAGTTCGCACCGGCTTGCAGAGACGCCTTCATGATTTTCAAGAAGAACCTCGGAAGGGTGGAATTAACGACCAGGTCAGCCCCCTTGAAGTTCTTCTTCATGTCCGCGATGCTGTTCGCGTTGACGATGGCGACCTTGCCCTTCTTCTTGTTCTTCATCTTGTCGAGTGCGTTCTTCAGCGAGGCTCTTCTATAGCCGGCGAGGACGATTTCGTCATAGTCGTCATAGCGGGAAAACCAGTCCGCCATGACGGAGCCAACGGCCCCGCCGCCTCCTACAATTATTACTTTCATACCTTTACTAACCCCCTAAACCCCAACGCTCTCGATATCTGAGCGTCGGATAGTGCAAATTGGAATGAAGCTATATAATTGATTCCTTTCCTCTAATGTTCATATTTTAAAGGACGGTCTCCGGGCAGATTCAAACGGAATCCCATTCCGAAATACACAGAGAAAATGGAGTCTTCCAATCATCTAGCATTCGAGAGTTCGCCGAAGCTGGTCTAATCGCGGCAATCCTCATATTAATTCAAGAGATATTATAAACCCATTTGGAAATACTACCTAGTAGAATTCCCCCCGGGGTTCGGTGGTCTCTATTTGAAACCGATAGAGGAACAACTCAAGAAGGAAATTAAGGAACGTAAACTGGCGGATGTGGAGCTCGCTCAAGTCAAGAATAGACTAGAGTATCTTCTTATCAATAATCCCGCGGTGATATACACTTCAAGAGTCAAAGATGACTGGAGCGCCACATTCATAAGCAAGAATATCAAGAAACAACTCGGCTATAATCCAAAGGATTTCCTGGAGGATAGCACATTTTGGATATCACACATACATCCGGATGATAGAGAAAGAGTCAAAAAAGATATTATGAAAATCTTTGAGACCGATGTCTATGATCATGGCTCTGACGCTAAACCAGAATCTCCAAATGAAATAATCCTTTGCTGGCTATTCTTTGGTTAAGCCCGATTTCGAATGGAAATGGTAGTTTAGCGTCAGAGCCGATCATGAATATAGGTTCCAAAAAAAGGATGGAACCTATGCTTGGATGCATGACGAATTTAGATTGATGCGCGATAAGGACGGAAAGCCCAGAGAGTGCATTGGTTTTTGGGTCGATATTACCGATCGCAAGAAAATCGAGATCGAATTGGATAATTACCGAGATCATCTTGAGGAATTAGTGCAGGCGCGTACCAACGATCTTCAGAACACAAATATACAGCTTAAACAGGAAATCAACGAACGTATAAAGGTTGAGCAAGAATTGAAGAACAAGACGATTGAGGAAGAGAATGCCAGAAAAAAGGCAGAGATTTACTTGGATTTTCTAGTTCATGATATAGCAAACTTGTTTTCACCGATCATGTCCTATGCTGAGATTATCGCATCAAATCAAGAGATCTCAGAGGAGTTGCAGAAGTATGCCATTAATATCGTGAATCAAACGCAATATGTGGCCACCTTCATCAGCAATCTGCGTAAACTGTCAGAGGCAGAAAGGATTGCACCCTCGGAAGATGCCATCCAAGATGTCCGAGATTTTCTCTCAGAAAATAAGACAGCGATTATCAAAGGGTATCCAAATAAGAAATTCGAATTCATACATGATGCGATGCCCGATGAGCCAGTTAACGTCTATGGTGGAGAGTATATCTCTGATATTATTCTCGCGATATTCGATAATTCTGCGCAATTTGTTGATAAAGACGAAGTCAAAATTGAAATCAATATCTCTGCCAAAGATGATAGCGACAATAACTCATTTTGGGAGATATCGATTTCTTATGAGAGTCCAGGCATGCAAGATACACTGAAAGAGAGCCTTTTGAATCCATTCAGTTATTCTAACCGACTTCGACGAGGAGTATTTTCCTCATTGGCATTTTCGTCTTTGATCGCAAGACATTTTGGGGGAGAGCTGCGAATTGAAAATGTGAGTCCAGATGATCTCAAGGAAGGAGTAAGATTTCTACTGATCCTCCCAAAAGCTTTCGAATGAATACAATGAATTATTCCGCGTGATAGATCTCATTATCATCGGCCATTATTAATCTGAGTAGCCCCGGGCAGATTCGAACTGCCGTCACGGGCTCCAAAGGCCCGCATGATTGACCGCTACACTACGGGGCTGTTCAGTTGGATGTCGAGAAACAGTTCGGAATAATATTTTTTCCTAATAGACCTGCTTGATCGGGATCGGACGATCAAGCCGGATATCCGATCAGATGGATCGGAGAGAAATCGTTTATTTTCACTCTCACTCTCTGACCCAGATCCACGCTTCTCGGCAGGATCACTTGGTCATAGTTGTTCGTCCGGGCGATCATGGTGTTCTTGGTCCCCTTCTCCGTGACGATAACATCGTAGACCTTGCCGACCTTCGATCTGTTCGCCTCGTTCGATATCTTGAACCTTGTTCTGGTGAGCTCCCGAGAACGAGACTTCACCACCCATCCTGGAACCCTGTTATTGCCATTCGCGGCCTTCGTCCCCGGTCTCGGGCTGAACCGGGTGATGTTCACTATGTTCGGCTTCATGCTCTCAAGGAAATCGATATTGGCCAAGTGGTCGCTTCGCGTCTCGTCCGGATATCCCACAATGAGATCGGTGGAAAGCGTGATTTCCGGATACCTGCCCCTGAATCTCCGGACGATCTCCCTGAAATCCTCGACAGTATAGCCCCTGTTCATCTCCGCAAGGATCCTATCGCTCGCGCTCTGAATCGGAAGATGTAGGAATTTGAATATCTTCTCGTGCTCAAATGTATCCACGAGGTCGTCAAGGATCGGCATAACCGTCCTCGGGTTCATCATCCCGATCCTTGTCTTGAAATCGTAATCTAACGATGTGACCTCGCGCAGGAGGTCTGGCAGGGACACGCCCGTATCCCTTCCGTAGGAGGCCGTATCCTGGGCCGTGAGCTGTATCTCCCTTGCTCCCCTTGAGAAGTCCATGCGCGATATGTTCTCGGTCACGCCGTCCACGGGCCTGCTCTTCAGCTCACCGCGGGCGTTGCGGGTTATGCAGTAGGAGCATTCTCCGAGGCATCCGCTCGCGATCGGAAGTATATGGCAGAAGGTTTCCGGGATAGCCTCCGGGGCCCACTTATCCTGCTGCCTCACGCCCACGATCTCGCACATTTTCTCCATGTTGTCCGGGTTCACGAAAAGTGCCTGCGGGGCGATCGGTTCGATCTTGCTTCTGAGGACGGATGCCATGCATCCAGTAACGATGAGCGGCTTGCCGACCGAGCTCAGATGCCTGACCCTTTTCATCATCTCCTTCTCTGTCGTTTCGATGACGGCGCAGGTCGCGATAACATTGAGATCGGCGGAATCTGGCTCGCTGACCAAATCCCATCCCGCGGATCTGAGTATGGATTTGAATTCGAGAGCCTCTCCTCTGTTCAAGGCACAACCATGAGACTCGATGTACGCTTTCACAAATCACGGGGACGATGCCCGATAGTTAATAAGGTTATCTGTTGTATGCAAAAATCAGGTGGATTCTCGATACTGGGTTCATTACCACGATGCAAATACATTTCTGATCCTGGACGATTTTATCCGAAATTAACAAAGAATAAATTACCCCGTTGCGATATTGTGTCGGTGGGCACATGGATAACCGGGATATTGCGAAAACCCAGCTGAAGACCGCAGCGACAGCTGGTGCGGATGCGAAGAAGAAGGCCAAGGCGGCCAAGATGAGGGCAAGGGCCGCGAAGATCCGCCTCCGAGTCGACAAGTACGAGAGGAAAATAAGGGAACTGCATAGGAAAATTGCCGATATCGAGAGAAAGGCCGGCGTACTCTCGGGAAAGACGAGGAAATAGGGCCGTCATTTTTTCGGAGCTACCTTTCCCCTTATCCATCTGACCAGCTTCAGAGCCATTACGACAAACACGGGCCAAATAAGTATTACAAGTATGAAAATCTCAGTGAACCTGATGACAACGATGCCTAGCAGGGTCGCCACCGCCCCGAATATCAGGCCGATGACCGCCCCCTTTTTGCTGACCTTCAATCTCAATCCGACCACGTCTCTCTGTGGACCATCTCATCGAGAGGTCGTTTGCTGGGCGGACTCGGGACCTCTCCCGGAATCCCCACGGGAACGATTGCCAGCGGTCTTATGTAGTGCGGGAGCCTGAGCGCCCTGCTCACGCCGCTCTCGTTGAACGCACCGATCCAGACAGCTCCGAATCCTTGGCTGTGGATGTAGAGAAGGAAGTTCTCTATCGAAGCGGCGACATCCTGGAGGACGTACAAGTCCGACCCCCTTCGTCCGTAGCTTTCGATTCTCTCGAGGTTGGCGCAGAATACCACGCAGACGGGCGCGGCAATCGGCCCTTCCTGGCCGAGGGCGGCCTCGGAAAGAGCCTTCTTGACCGATTCCTCTGTGACCACTATGAACTCCCTCGCCTGCAGGTTCCCCGCCGACGGGGCTGCGTTCGCGAGCTCAAGCCCGAATCTTATGACGGCGTCAGGTACGTCGCCATGCCGGTACGCTCTGATGCTCCTGCGTCCAAGCATGCAGCTCTCGATGTCCATGACGGGCAGATAATCTTCCGCTGACAAAAAGTTGACTGAAAGAGCCTTGACAGATGCGGTTAAATGCTCTCTCACCGATTCCGGGCGCGTGAAGTGCGAAATCGAGTTGGTCCTCGAATTCTCGGATTCAGAGGAGGCGGAAAAGGTTCTGAGATCGGTCAGCCAAGACAACGAGGACTGGATCTCCGCGGAGCGTGATGAAAACAGGATTATCTGCCGCGCGAGATCGGAGAGCATTGGAGGCGTACTTCACACGGTCGAGGATTTCCTTTCTTGCGTGGTGTTGGCCGAGAAGGTTGTGCGCCGCAAGCGCTGAGTCTATCTAGGCCGATCTTTCCAGATGATCCCTGGTCCGGACGGCGACGCCCCTTTCGAAAGCGAGCATCTCCTCCCTGTTCATGATCGCTCTTCCGTGTGCGACAAGCCGATCATTGCCATCGACTATAAGGACACTATCTCCGGGCCTTATCCCAGGATCGCAATCTCTTGCGAATTTGGCGAAGACATTGGATCCGTCACCGACGAACGGCACCGCGTCGTCTTCTATCTCCACCCTATACTCCGGTTTCGGAATCGCTGCGTGCAGCATTTTGGCGCCTTCGTTCGTAAGCGAGATGTACCCGTCCCTCGCTCGGATAGAGAACGCGTGAACTCCCTCGACCAGGACGTTCCTTATCCTCCCGGTGCTCCTCGATTTCCTGTAGGACAGTTTCTTCCCTGCAACCGCGCTCAGCGCTCCGCGGCCAAACTGCATTGTCAGCACGGCTTCGATTCTTGCCCTGTCGATGTCAAAATCGCCCGTCCTGCCCCCGGACATCCCCTCCAGGGCGTGCAGGGTGTCATCGCCGTCCCATATGACCGCGATTCCATGTCGGTGCTCGTGCGAGTACTGCTCCATCATTCTCTTGACCTCGGGCAGCATGGCGTCTGCGTCGCCTTCGGGTGCCAGGAAGTGGGATATCGGATATATCTCGTCCAGTTCGATCGGGACCGGTCCAATTGCTGAAAGCACGACGAAGTGCGAGTAAGCCTTCTCGCCTATGCGGCGCATGATGCTCGAGTAAACCCTGTTATACGGCTTCCCCTTCTCCGGGAGAGCCACCATCAGGTCGGTATCCGGATGCCTGTATCTGGTAAACAGCCTTTGCTGGTACCGCCAGATCGACGGGCGGAAGTAGCTCTCGCTACCGGTGAACATCAGAGCGCCCTGCCTGCTGAGCGGCTCGAACCGCTCCAGAAATTCGTTGTGCCTCCGAAGCCTTCGAAGAGCCTCCAGAAGAGCGGGGTGAGATCTGCAGGACTGCTCCACCAGCTCCCAGAGGCTACCCTCCCTGATCGCGGAGCGTATCCTCCTCATCTGGGCCATGCATACGTGCAGGTTGTGCTCCGAAATGAGCCCCTGCCTCTCCTTCGGCTCTGAAGCCCTGATCTCCTCGGGCGAATGTGAAGAGCATACGGGGCATTCGCACCAGAACTCGTGTATATCGTTAAGAGCCCGCGTGCCGTCGGCGAACATCATCCTGCCATCACGCGCGAACTTGGCATACGATGCCGAGTCGAACATGTCGCAGCCGAGCAGAACGGCAAGCGGGAACATCATCGGGTGTCCCGCGCCGAAAAGGTGCACGGGCCTCGATGGATCGAGCCCCTTCTTCGATGCGATGATAACATCCACGAGCTGCCTGAACCGATATCCCTCCATCAGTGGAACGACGCCTCCTATCGGGTGTAACTGGAGATCTATCTCCGACAGCCTTTCCGCACAGCTAGTACGCAGCTCCTCGAAGAGGGATCCCTGAACGGGTCCCGCCAGCCACATATTCCCCCTTTCCCCGGCAGCCGCCCTCGCCCTTTCGACCGTGGTATCCACGGCGGAAGATGCCTTCTGCTCGCTGAAATCGGGCTCCGAGAAGATGTCGAGGATCGTGCCGATGTCCGAACCTATGTCCCTCTGGAACCGCACTATCTCCATCGGGTTCATGTCCACCTTGCCGTAGACATGCTCCTGGAAGGTGCCGGAATCAGTCATGACCAACCCGTCGAAGCCGAGCAACCGGTGCACCCCTTCCGAAAGCGCCCTCTCTCTCAGGTTTTCGTCCCTGAATATGATGAACGCGTTCGTGATTACCGCGGACGCCCCGAACTCCTCGCTCATCCTTTTGGGGGAGATCGCGCCGGAGCTTGGGTTTATGACCGGGAGTAGCAGTGGAGTCTCAACCTGCCTCTCACCGACCTTCATCCTGCAGATCCTGGCGAGCCCGTCCCTGGACACGATCTCGAACATGAAGCGGCTACCCTCTCTGCCTGACCGTATGCAAGCGAGGTCGAAGTAATAAACTATCCTGCGCTCTCACCCGGAGCGGCACTCAAAAAATCTTAATGTCACTGTCGCCATGTTCGGGGAGAATTCAATGACGGACGTGATTAGGGAAATCGCCCTGTTGCTCATGGTCGTACTGCTTCCAGGGTTCATGCTGATACTGTCGGTGTTTCCGAAGAGGAGCCTCATGGAGGGGGATTTGGACACGGTATTCAAGTTGCTGTTGGGTATGATCTCGAGCCTGTTGATCGCAATTGGCATAGCGGTCTTACTCAGCTTCTCGGAGATAGTGACCGGAAAGACCATCCTGGACTCCGATGAGCTTCTGCTAATACTTTCGATCCTGACATTGTTGTTCGCCGTCATCGCTTGGGCCCGAGGGGGCTTATCAAATTATATTGACGCGGTAAGTTCGATCAGGTCGGGAGGTGCGGAACCGCGGGATCTGCTCAGTTTGGCCACTCGGAAGAGGGAGCTCCAGGCGAAGCTCTACGAGCTCGAGAGCTACCGGAACTCCAAAGAGCCTGCGCTGAAGGAGGAGGTAGCGGTCAGGAGCGAAAAGCTCCTGCAAGAAATCGAGGAGATAAATGTTAGGATCGATGCGATGCTAGCCGAATCTCCAGTAGGCGCCGTCGAAGGGACTGATAGGCAAAGGGGTTGAGAAAAGATGCCCGATCGGGAAAACTGGGAGTACAAGATGGTGATTCTGGTAAGGGAGGACATCCGCCTGTCCCCGGGCAAGATGGCGGTCCAGGTCGCGCACGCGGCCGTGAGCTGCACGCTCACAGCGAGGACGAGCGCCAAGCGTCTCTTCAAAAGCTGGCTCCGGGAGGGGCAGCGCAAGGTGGTGCTGAAGGTGGCGGATTTGGCAGAGTTGCAGGAGATGGAGATCAGGGCGAGGAAGGCCGGTTTTATCGTCGAGAGGATAGCGGATGCGGGACTCACCGAAATACCACCAGGTACGGTCACCTGCTTGGGAATTGGTCCCGGCCTGTCGAAGGAGATGGACCCGGTCACCGGTCATCTGAAGCTCGCTTGAGTTGGTGGAATTGAAGGGTCAGATCAGGGTATGCGGTATCGATGATGCTCCCTTCGCGTTTGGTGACAGGAGCGCAAAGGCCGTCGTGATCGGCACGATCGTCAGAGCCCCCTCATATCTCGAGGGGGTCCTGAGGTTCGAGGTCTCCGTAGACGGCGACGATTCCACCGATAATATCGAAGGGGCATTGCAGCCGTCGAGATTCCGAGAGCAGATACGCGCCGTCCTGATAGACGGGATCGCGCTCGGGGGATTCAATATCGTTGATATCCAGAAGCTCAGCGAAAGCCTTGACCTGCCGGTGATCACCGTCACGAGGGACGAACCGGACATGCGCGGGATCGAGTCCGCCCTCTCGAAGTACTTCGATGACTGGGAGGAGAGGATCGGCAGGATATCATCCGTGCCGATCATGACGATCGAGGCGGAAAAAAAGCCGATATTCGTCAGCTACGCCGGCACTGATCCAGACGAGGTCCGGAGCATACTGCGCATTACCACTCTAAGGGGAAGCATACCCGAGCCAATACGAATGGCGCATATTATCGCGAGCGGGATCGTCAGGGGGGAATCGAGGGGGAAGGCCTGATGATCTCTCGATGACCGCAGGGGCTATTTTTTCTGGCCCGTTTTCTACCGAAAAATCAACCATATATGCTTAAATAGGAGTGCGTTTATCGAGGGACACCTGAACCAA
>DSAX01000107.1 GCA_011046235.1 Methanobacteriota archaeon
ATGTACGTGCATATGTAGTCGCCCTCGATCATGTTGTCCGGGGATTTCCTCTCGCAGGTGCCAAGAAGGCTGGGGCGTCCGTATGTGTGCTCCTCCCCGTTCTGATAGGGCCTGAACTCCCCCAGGAAGAAGTCGCAGTACTCGCTTATGCTGATCCTGGGGAACTTCGAGGTGTCCATCATGTCGTTATAAGTGTATGCCAGCTTCTTGTAGGCTTGTTCGGTCTCAGATCTCAAACCCACGAACGACTCGTATTTGTAAAGGCCGTCCTTCGGGTCTCGGAGCCCGATCGATATCTCGGTGAAGCCAAAAGTCCTGCTTATGAGGATCCCCGCCTCTTTGAGTATCGATTGGATCGGCTGTCGCGAACCGATGTCCTTGAGGAAGAATTTCTGAATACGGTCCATTATCCGCTCCTCGTCGTCCTGCGGTATCTTCGAGTATTTCGTCCTGAGGGCGCCCGAAAGCATTCCCTGGAGCGCCTGCAGTTTGACCTCGGTGTCCTTGGAAGCAGTTGATGGATCTAGCCCTCCCCCTTCTCCATGCCCCTGCAGGGGTTGGTCGCAATAATAACACGACTTTGCGTTATCGCGGTTACTTCTTCCGCATTTCGGACAACTTATCGTCATTTCCTCGTTCTTCCAAACTCTTTGATGTTATTTTAAATGTATCACCATGCAAATCTGCAGAGTCCCTATGAGGAGCCACAATCCGGAAAGACGGGAACCTCGGCAAGATACGGATTTCTCGGGAGCCATCAAATGATATTCCGCAGGATCACAGGCTTCGGGATGATCTCCGGCTATTGGGATGTGGCGCGCTCTATGGAGAACGATTCGACCTCCATGTTGAAGGCGGGACCGAACCTTTGACGATATGCGACTCCATGAAAGGATGAAGTTGAAACTGACGATCTCTTTTATGAAGCGGACAACGGGCTCGCATATGCTGTCAAGGACATCAGAGTGGCACGAGAAGATGGCGCGTCGAGCGCTTTCTTACAGCTCCGATCGGATGTGGTCTCTATCCTTATTCTCCGAGGCAACCAATATCCAGGCCTCGGAATCGAAGATATGAATGGAGATATCGATTCATGGGATCGGAATCTCTGGCGATGTTCGATCAGCCGGATAGAGTGCCGGAAGCCTAATAGATGTCGTGAATGTAGTCCTCTAGTAGGAATTGCTTTTCGTGAGGCGGTCTCATGTAATAGATATCCTCTACGAGCGTCCTGAGGATTTCTGCGAGGCTCCAGGCCTGAGAGATGCAGCCCCTCGGGGTATGGGGTTCATCCCCGTCAAATATCTCGCCGATATAGCCGATGCCGCCCTCCTCGTTCACACTTCTCAGGATGGGCACGATGAAATGCTCGAGAGCGTGTTCCCTCCATTCCTTCTCGTGATGCTTCGTCTTTAAAAATGCCCTGACGAAAGGCCCCAGCAACCACGGCCAGATAGTTCCGTTATGATATGCCAAATCTTTGTTATAATCGCCGATCAACCGTCCGAGATATCCCGGGGAATCCTTGGACAGCGAGCGGAGGCCATATGGCGTCAGCAACCTATCCTGAATGTCTGAGACTATCGACTTCTGTATTTCCATCTTGACGGGTGAGTAGTCCAATGAGACGAGGAAGATCTTGTTCGGTCTGCACGAAAGATCCCCGGTGTCGAGGACGTCGTACTGCGCATCATATCGGTCCTGAAAGCTCTTCCTCACCTTATCGGCGATATTGCCGTATCCGTTCTCCTTTCGGCAGTGGTGTGCGAGAGACTGCATGATTCTTAGGGCGTTGTACCAGAGAGCCTGTACTTCCACCGCCTTTCTCTCCCTCGGCGTAATGAAGCTTCCGTTGATATTCACGTCCATCCATGTCAGTCCCCCGGAGTGAGATATCAGATAGTCCTCATCCATCTTTATGTCGAATCTGGTCCCCTTGATATAGCTGTCAATAACCGATTTCAAATCGTTCCAGATGGATCCGACGAACGACAAATCACTCGAATATTTGACGTACTGATAGACGCGGTCGATCATCCAAAGGGGCGCATCTACGGAATTGTAGATCGCCTCGTCCGTTCGATCTAGAAAGGCGTTCGGTATCAGGCCGTCCTTCTTGTGCCCGCATAAGATGAGGAGTATATCCTTGGCGATCTCGTACCTCCTCGTAACGAGCGCTATGCCCGGGAGGGATATGAGAGCGTCCCTACCCCAGTCACCGAACCAGTGATATCCGGCCAGGATCGTGTTGAACCCGTTTCTTCTGGCGATGAAGGAATCGGTCGCCATTACGAGAGGGGCAAACTCCTCTGAGAGCTTCGCCGTTCTCAGGATCTGCTTCCGACGGCGCAACTCGTTTTCGAACTCTTCAACCGGGTCGCAGTCGCCCTCCTCAGCGGTCAGGACAACGTGCAGCGGTCTCCCTGCCTCCCTCTGGGAGATGATCTCTCCAACCCTGAGAGATCCGTCGTGGCATTCCTCGCCCCGCTCTCTGTCCACATCGAAAAAGAGTGTGGTCCATTCATTAATCGGATTGTAGCGCTGATAGTCGAGCATCACTCTGACGGGGATCTCCTGGTTGTTCGCCTCGAAGGTCAGGCATCCGTCGTTCTCCTCCGCAAAGAACTCGATCGAGCGCTCGGCGACAACATCGTAGAAATGGCGTGAGCTCAGCAATGGTACGAATCTGAATCGAATATCGGCATCCGAGCCGATCTCGTACCGCAGTATTGTGATATTCTTTCCGTAAACCATCCAGATCTTCTTCCTTAAGATAACCTCATCCAGCTCGTAGAAGAACTCGGGAAGAGGCCAAGGTCTGAAGCTCTTCAAATGATCCTTCAAAAGGAAATTTTCTCCGTCGATCTCCACACTCTCCTCGAGGTTGGAGAGGAATACCCAACGCCTCAGCGGAGGGGAAAGGCTTGCCACAAGTAGTCCGTGGAACTTTCTGGAGTTGGTGTTCAGAAGGGTTAGTGACGCATACCCTCCGAGACCATTGGTGACGAGCCACTCCCTGTCAGTCGATGGCCGGACGCCGTCAGCCGATGTATTCTCTGTAGACATCGAGTATCCTTGCGGCCGAGATCTTCCAATCGAAATACCTGATAGCTCTTTCCCTGCCATTTGTCCCCATCCATAGACCGCAGTCTTCCATACTTAATATCTGCTTCACTCCCCACGCTATGTCGTTCGGATCGAATGGATTGATGTGAAACCCGCACTGCTTGTTGCCCTTCGGCACGACCTGCTCCTTCATGCCATTGGTCCCCTTCGCTCCGACGACGACGGGCTTACCCATCGACATGGCCTCGGTGCAGACGATTCCGAACGGCTCGTACAGTGAGGGGAGCACCACCACATCGGCCGCGGCATAGTGTCTGATCCTCTGATCCTCCGGTATGAACTCCGACCGAAGAACAACATTGTTCTCCAGCTTCATCTCCGCAATCTGCTGACGCAGGTATCCTTCCATATCGCCCTCTCCGAGGATCACGAGCTTCGTATCCGGGAATTCCTCCAGTATTATGGGCATGCTCCTGAGGAGGTAATCTGAGCCCTTGACGCCGACCAGCCTTCCAATGTGGAAAAGCAGCTTCTCGCTATCCCGCACGCCGTAAATTTCCCGAACCTTCTCTCTCTCCTCCTCCGACACGTGCATTGGGTCGTACTTCTCGGTATCTACGCCATTCCAGCAAATTCTTGTCTTATGAGTTGGGAAGCCCATTCTGTGCAGCTCCTCGCCCATAGCCTCCGATACGGTCATAATACAATCCGCCATCTCCCCGCCCTCGTACTCTATGTCCTCAATCGTCCGAGAGCCCTTGCCCCTCGTCCTGCCCTTCTCTGTCGAGTGCACATGGAATACCAGCGGGATTTTCAGCTCCCCCTTTGCGCTCATACCGCCCATGATGCCCAGCCAATCGTGCGCATCGATGATGTCGTACATCCTTCCGACCTTCCCGACGAGAAAATGCACGAGTTTCGAGGCGGAGAGAGCGTTGTAGCAGACGACATCCGAGAAGAACTTGAAGTGCTCGCCCCAGCTTCTCAGCTCGTGGTCCGCGAACAGCCTCAAGGTGGACGAGAAATCAGGGGTCTTCGGCCTGTGGACTTCTACCCCCTTGTAGTTGTCCTGGGTGAGGAGACTGTTGTTCTCGTTCAGCGTGAATACGGTGACCTCGTTCCCCTTCTTGACCTGCATTGACGTGAGCTCCATGGCGAATGTGCCGAGCCCGCCGCGGACCATGGGGGGGAACTCCCATGAGAAATGAGCTATCTTCATCGATAGGCCGCCGTGAGATGGGGGTACACGTTTGACCACTGCTCCATGAGATGTTTCCTCAGATCCTTTTCCTTAAATCCTGAAGGATGTTCATATAGTTAATGAAAGCCTCGTATGGATACGAGTACGGGTTGAAATATCGGTGCACATCACCGTCCGCAAGCCCCTTGGTGGACATGTAATAGAGATGGTCGGAAGTCTGAAGCATCCTCCATATCCTCATGAAGTCGCCGTTTCCACCTCTTCTCAGGAGGGTACCGATTTCCTTGAGTTCATTGAAGCATTCCATCTGCATCTCGTTCCCGAGCCATGTGGAGACATCCCTATCCATGTCCGCCCAGGAGATGGCACATGGGACGTCTATCTCGCCCACGGGCTGAGATCTCTCGACGGCCTCGGACACGGTCAGAAACTCCGCCCCGGGATGCTTGAGGAATTCGCCTGGAAGGTGTCCAAGGAACTCGAATATGCCGGTCTCGCGCCACTGATGCTCCCCGAAGGTCTCGTAGTCTATGAAGACATTCACGAGGTCGCCTTCGCACTTGTTCAACCAGGAAGCGTACTTGTCAGCCGTCAGGGGGAACTCCTTCCAGTCACCGGTAGAGAACCGGAAGGCGATGTCGTCGCTCAGGAGATGGTTCCTTAGCAGCACCTTCAAGTTGTCGGAACCGACCGGGCGATAAATGTAGTTAGGGGAGCGCCAGCCGAGTATCTTCTGCGCCCCTTCGGTTATGATCCCCCCGAACCCCAACTCCTCGATCTTGCTCGCGATCCTGTTGTCGTAAATCGCCTCGGTGTTCCGGAACACCGTCGGTCTGTGCTTGAACCTCCCGTATAACTGGTCGCGATGCATCCTCACCTGGTCCTCGAACTCGTCGAGGTCGTCGTAGAGGCTCGACAGAGAATGGTAGTATGTCTCGCAGATCAGATCCACGCAGCCGGTATCGTAGAGTTCTTCGAAGCTGTCCATCACCTCGGGCATGAACTGATCACAGTAATCCATCAGAACGCCCGTAATGCCGAACGAAATCCTGAAACTGCCGTCGAATTTCTCTATCAGCTTTAGAAGCAGGTGGTTCGTCGGGAGATAACACTTCCTCGCCACCTTCTCGAAAATCTCACGGTTGAGCTTCCAGTCGAAGTAGTTCTCCATCGGGTCGAGCTTCTCGCCTATGGAGAATACCGAAAACCTGTTCAGTCTGAAGGGCTGGTGAACCTCGAAATAGAAGCAGACCTTGGACAATCAAATTACCTCGCGATAGACTTCGAGGGTCTTCCTGGCGGTCCGCTCCCAGGTGAAAAACTCGACCTCTCTCTTCGCGTTCGCCATCATGGTCTTCCGAAGCGGGCCGTATCTCAGCAGCGCGATTATCTTGTTTGCCATTTCATCGACGTCCCAGAAATCGACATTCAGACAATGAGTGAGCACCTCGGACACCCCGGCCGTCTTGGAGACTATGACGGGAGTGCCTGCCGTTATGGCCTCGAGGGCCGTTATTCCGAACGGCTCGCTTACGGAGGGGAGGACATACACGCTCGCGATTCTGTAGATGTGTCTTACCTCCTCCTCGCTGAGCGGACCGGTGAACATCACGTTCCTGCCGATACCCAGATGGAGCGCGAGCTCTATCAGCCTCGGCAGCATCTCTCCGGAGCCCGCCAACACGAACAGGCAGCTCTCCTTTTCCAGCACTCTCTTAGCGGCTCTGAGGAAGAATTCCGGACCCTTCTGAATGGTCAGTCTACCGAGGAATAGAACGATCCTCTGCTTCTCCCCTTCGCCGATGGGCGTGACCGCGTTGTGGATGACCCTTATCTTGCTCTCGGGCACGCCGTATTTCTCGATCAATATCCTCTTCGTGAAATGGCTCACCGCTATGATCCGATCGGCGTGCATCATGCCCTCTCTCTCGATGTCTATGAACCACTTGTTCGGGCAGATCCCCCCGGATCGATCGTATTCGGTCGAGTGCACGGTCAGGATCATCGGCTTGCCGAGCTTGTACTTGAGGGCGATTCCGGCTTGGACGGTGAGCCAGTCATGGAAATGAATGACGTCGTATGACCCTTTTACGCTGTTCGCGCATATGCGGTTGTACCGGTTCACCGCCTGGTAAAAATCCTCGTCGAACCGGGATTCGTACGGCCGGTCGTACGGAGATATCGCCGTAGCCCCGATTTCGATTATCCTCAGGCTGCCGCTGCCCTTCGCCCCGCCCGAGGAATGCTTCGGCATGTAAAAGTCAATCTGAATGCCCATCTCTGAAAAGGCTCTTGTAATCCCATAACAATGAGTACCCAGACCGCCGACCTTGAAGGGCGGGTACTCCCAACCGACCATAGCTATTTTCATCCCAAGATATTCCCTTCTCACCCAACAGGAATATTATCGTGAGCGCTCAATCGTTTCAGCGCAGTCTAAGACGGTTCATTCCTTCATCCGATTCGAGCTTATCCTCTCGGGCCAGCCATCCGATTGCGGCGAACAGCTCCTTTCTCTTCATCTCGCCTTGCTTCGAGAGAGCGGAGATGTTTACCTCGCCTTCCCGGGAGAATAACTCCCACAGCTTTCCTGCCGTGCTGCCGATCTCGGCTGTGAGGTTCGTGTCTCCGAGCCCGTATTCCTGATTCTCCCGCCTTACCTTGTTCTCCCTCGCGAGCCATCCTATGCCTCCGTAGAGGTCGTCGTTTTTCAGGCCTGTCTTCCTCTTGAGGGTATTCTCCCCGCTCGGACCATCCTGCCTTAGAACATCCCAGATTCTGCCCGCGCTGAGCCCAAATCTCTCCATCAAATCTGACATATGATCGACCACCTTTTCCTCAATACGCGCGACCTTTTGGGGGGTGCGGTATCAATCCTTTCTCTATGGGATTTCTGATATAAATTCTGTTGGAGCATACTTCGAACCTTAGGGTCGGATGGGAGGCGTGGTTTCGGCTGTTTTCTGGCCTGGGACCTCAGACGGGAAGCATTCTGTATCCCGCTTCACAGGAAGTAGGCATGGACGACGTACTGCTCCACCATCCGTTGCGTGTGGAAAAAAGAGGCGTTGATGGCGATGCAGTTCCTCATGATCTGGATCCATTTCTGCCTATCTGCATAGAACATGGGCAGTATCTTGTGCTCAAGCTTGTGATACATATCCTCCATGTCCTCCCCGTCGTCCGACGAGTTGGTATGCACGATCCTCTTCGGACCAATTGACCAGCCGGTGATGTCCTCGAGGTGCCCTTCAACCCACCAGCCATCAAGGGTGCTCAACTGCGGCACGGCGTTTAGTGCAGCCTTCATCCCGGAGGTTCCAGAAGCCTCCAGGGGGAATCGCGGGGTGTTGAGCCAAAGATCTGTGCCCGCGACAAGAGACAGGGCGAGTTCCATGTCGTAATTCTCAAGGAAGGCGATTTTGACGTCATCCCTCAGACTCTTCTTCGCCGAGATGATATGTCTGATGATCTCCTTTCCCTGTATATCGCGGGGATGCGCCTTCCCGGCATAGACGATCTGTATGGGGCCCTGGCCTTTGGCGATGCTCATCAGCCTCTCCGGGTCTGATATCAATAGATCGGGCCTCTTGTAGCCCGTCTGCCTCCTGGCGAAACCTATCACGAAAGCCTCCTCGCACATATCCGAATTCGAATTCATGTTCACGAGATCGATCAGGCTGCGCTTGGCCGCCATGTGCGCCTCCCATATCTCTTCCTCCGGAATGCCGACCGCCGCGCGCAGGAGAGAGGCGTCGAGCCTCCAGCCTGGAATATGTCTATCGAAGAGCCTCTTGAAGGGCTCCGAGCTCCATGTCCTGTGATGCACGCCGTTCGTAATGGAGTCGATCGAATAACCTGGAAAAAGCTCCCTGGAGATCTCGCTGTGGCTCTTTGCAACGCCGTTTATGAACCGGCTGAAGAAAAGCCCGAGCTTCGTCATATTCAGCTTGTTCTCGAAAGAGACATGGGGGACGATCTCCTCTGGCAGCAGGTTTCCCAGCATGGAACGGACGAGCCCGAGGTCGAACTGGTCGTGGCCCGCCGAGACGGGCGTATGGGTCGTGAACACGCACTGCTGTCTGACGAACTCGTTGTTCCTGGTCTTGTTGAAAAGCTCAAGTGTGAGGAGGGCGGCGTGACCCTCGTTCATATGAAACCGGAAAATGCCGGTGAACCCCAGTCCCCTCAGGATTCGGTATCCGCCCACTCCCAGGAGGATCTCCTGGGCGAACCGATATCTCTCATCACCCCCGTACAGGCATCTGGTCAGACTCCTTTCCCAATCCCCGTTGCCGTCGATATTCGTATCCAGGAGTATGATGGGCACCTCGAACCCGGTGGCGCCCTTTACTACATAGCACCACGGCCTCACCTTCACCTCTTTATTCCGGATGGATACTTTAATCTCCCCGTCGATGAGCCTGAGAAAGGACGTGGGGGAGAATTCGACCAACGTCTCGATCTGATTCCCCTCTTCGTCGATCTTCTGGTTGAAATATCCGCCATCCGAGAGCAGCGTTATGGCCACCATCGGAACCTTAAGGTCGGCGCAGGACCTGATCGTATCGCCAGCGAGAATCCCGAGGCCGCCGGCATAGCTAGGGATCTCTGGTATGATCCCGATTTCCATTGAGAAATAGGCAATCTTCGGATTGTGCCGTAATGCACTTATTCGACGAGGAGGCTCCTCGACGAATCCCTTATTTTCTCCCAAAGCTGTGCATCCCCTTGTGCAGTTCCTCCATCCCTTTCCGATTATATCTTTTCATGTCTTTTTCAATTTGGGGTATAGTCATCGGCCCCGAAAATAACCTTCTCACTCGCGGGTTTTGGAATGCCGTCACCAGCAAAAGCTCGCCTACACATGACGGCGATGGCCAAATAATGCATATGGTCACGGTGATGGCATGCCATAAGAGTCACCACGTCGAAATCGATGGAGCTACCCAACCCAAGATGGGAGAACTATGAGATATGCTGGAGTGGATGCACAAACCATCACCGTAGCTTTTCCTTCTAGAACCGGGCCTTCAGTACGACCACTCCTTCCTTCCGGGATATGTCGATCGACTGCTTCCCGGTCGTATGGCTCGTGCCGCGCAGCTTCAGGATCTCGATATATTTCCTACGGGCCTCCTCCTCTTCGGTGAGGATCAGCAGCAGCACGCCGTCCACGGCGTAGGACACCTCGGAAGGATATATCTCGTTCGGAGGTACCTCGCCCGTCAATATGGATGTCGCCTGCCAATTTTTCAGCCTGGTCGTGAGGTCGTAGAGGAAGAGCCTGTAATCCGAATCGAGGAGCGCCCCGACGACCGTTATCGGGTCTATGACTATCCTCTGCGGCATGACCCGCGCGATCTGCTCGTCGATATATTCGAGCAGCTCGTCCTCGTCATGATCCCTGAGGAACGGTCCGAGATCGTGGTAGACTATCTTCGTGCCGTAGTACTCGGGGTTGACGAAGTCGAACTGGCTCGAGAACCGGAGCATCCATTGGGTCGGCTCGCTAAGGGTGGTGAAGAACAGCCCCTGCTCGCCCTTGTTCGCCCCCTCGAAAAGGAATTTCTGCGCGAAAGTCGTCTTTCCAGATCCCGCTCCTCCGGCAACGAGAATGACCGACGGGAATGGAAAACCTCCTTCGATCATCTCGTCCAAGCCGGGTATTCCGCTATTTATCCTCGTGAATGTGGGCGCCTTCATTTTCGTCACATCCTCCTCTGCGTTCTATCCGTCTCAGCCATTTCCACCCCGATGTGCTCCCCGGTCTCGGTACCGCCGGGGACCTCCCCTGAGAATTCCATGCTCAGATCCTTCCTGATGTCCATCAGAAGATCGCTGTGCAATGACAGGAACTCGTAAAGTGCTGGATGCTCTTCCCTGTCCACGACGAAAACGATAGATATCCCCTCCGTTTCGCGAATCAGCCCGATCAGGCGGTCCAGGAACTTCATGACGGATTCCGGGGTGTTATATATCAGCAGGGAGCAAATGTTGTCGAAGATCAGGAAATCCAGCTTGACCAGGTCGAGATATTCCGCCTGCGGCGTTGCCTTCGTCAGTCTTATCAAGTCTATCAGATCAGAAAGTGAAAAGGGTCCTCTGGAAATAGCCAGCCCAGGAACGCCCTTTTTCCTGTCGCCGCTGTAGCTGGATATCACATCGATGAAGGTCAGCTTGGAATAGTCTATCTTGTGAATCTTGAGCAGGTGCTGGACATATTGATGGGGGCGATCAATAGTGACGAAAATGCCCTGTTTCTTCAGAATGTCCAACATGCTCTTCAGCACGATTATGTTTATGCTCGCGATGTTGATAGACGAGGCGGAGATCGTGTCAACGATCGAACTGCCGCTCTGCTTACCAATTATCTCGGCCAATCGACTCGAAAGCTGGACACTCTTTTCGTTCAAGAGCCCATTCTCCTCCAGGGATAATTCCTCTTATTCCTCTTAAATATGAATCGTTGCTGTTCTCAAAAATGAGAAAGAGGTAATTTACTGTTTCCGTTGAGATTCGATAACCTCAGTATAGCTCTCTTCAGCGTAGCCTATTCTTCTCTCCCCGGTCAGTGGCCTTTTGCACGAGTTATTATTGACATGCCTCTCGCTCATATAGGTGAATATTGTCGCGAGAACTGTCGTCGTCAATATCACCACGAGCACGCTGTTCTGGATGAAAACCCCCGCGTTCTCCATGAAAAGATTATCCGTATATGCGTTGAATGATAGACCCTGCTGGGCAGGATAGGTCG
>DSAX01000008.1 GCA_011046235.1 Methanobacteriota archaeon
AGCCTGTTCGGTCATAGAGTAGCATCGAGAAAGAGACACAATCAGGATGTCGAGATACTGTGCAGATTGATACTTTGGAACTATGGGAGGTTAGAGCTGGCTTAATTTACGGTCAACACAGGAAAAATATTTACTCTAGCTAGCTCCGTAGCCCATTATCCGTTCGAATACTCACTAGGTGCGGCAATTCGATTAATCGAATTCGAGAAAAAGTGGTTGTATATGGACAGAAGCCATCCGCGATTCGAGTCGTTGCGCAGAAGGGAGAAGCTCGCCGAGGGTTTCCGCAACGGGTTAGTCGTTCCAGAGGGGCTCATCGCACAAGGGAGAGGCGAGGCGTTCGACTATCTTTTGGGCGAGAGGACGATCGATGCGGCGGAGTATGCGGAGAGGGCGGCTGCTGCGGCGCTTTTCCTCGCAAAAAGGGCGACCATCTCCGTGAACGGCAACGTGGCGGCGCTCGCCGCATCCGAGGTGGTAGCCCTTTCCAGGACCTCTGAAGCGTCGGTCGAGGTCAACCTGTTCCACTGGAGCGAATCCCGGGCGAGGGCGATCAGGGAGGCGCTTGAGGCCGAAGGCGCCAAAGAAGTGCTCGCGGAGAACCCTGACAGGCGGCTTGAGGGGGTCGCGCATGACAGGGGCAGGTGTCATTCGCGAGGCATATTCGGCGCGGATGTTGTCCTGATCCCGCTGGAGGACGGGGACAGGGCATCCGCTCTCGTCGAAATGGGCAAGACCGTCATTTCGATCGACCTCAATCCGCTCTCAAGAACTTCCAGGGCGGCGATCATCTCGATCGTAGACGAGCTCACGAGGGCGATCCCCAACATAACGAAGTTCGTCGAGGAGCTGTCTGGCGATTCCGAATCGGCCCGCAGGACGATGGACTCATACGATAATTCAGAGACGCTCTCACGGGTTTTTTCTGCGATACTGGAGAGACTTAAGTCTCTCTCTCAGCGATAATCGACGACCGCGTGATGCAACCCTTTATCGGAAAAAAAACCATCACCCTATCGATATGGCATCTGACGAGAAAGAACTCGTCCAAAAGGGCGAGGCCAGGCTAAAATGGGCCAGAGACAGGATGAAAGTCCTCGGGGAGGTGCGGGAGCACCTGAAGAAGAAGGGCAACCTGAAAGGCGTCCGCGTCGGAATGGCTCTGCACACGGAGGCGAAGACGGGGGTCCTCGCCGAGACCATTCACGAGGCCGGGGCCGAGGTCTGCCTCACGAGCTGCAACCCGCTTTCAACGGATGACTGCGTCGCGGCCGCGCTGCGACAGAGCTCCGGCATCGAGGTGCACGCGAAGAGGGGCCAGTCGCAGGAGGAATACTACGACAGCCTGAACCGAGTGGTCGATTTTGAGCCGGACTACGTGATCGACGACGGGGCCGACCTCATATTCCTGCTTCACACCGACAGGAAGGACAAATTGGAGGGCGTGAAGGGGGCCAACGAGGAGACGACCACGGGCATCATTCGGCTTCGGGCGATGGCCCAGGAGGGCGTGCTGAGATTCCCGGTGATGTCGGTCAACGACGCCATGATGAAGCACCTGTTCGACAACCGTTACGGTACCGGCCAGTCCACTTTCGACGGCATCATGTCCTCGACCAATCTTCTCATAGCAGGCAGGCGGCTCGTAGTCGCCGGCTACGGCTGGTGCGGCCGCGGCATTGCGATGAGGGCGAAAGGTCTCGGCGCGAGAGTGACGGTGACCGAGGTGGATCCGGTCCGAGCCATCGAGGCCAGCCTTGACGGCTTCGAGGTGTCTCCGATGGCAGAGGCGGTCGAGCAGGCGGATTTCATCGTGACGGCGACTGGATGCAAGGACATTCTCCGGAAGGAGCATTTCGAGAGGATGAAGAGCGGCTGTGTAATGGCCAACTCAGGACACTTCGACAACGAGATATCCAAGACGGATCTCGAATCGATCTCCTCCTCGGTCCGGAACGCCCGGGACAATGTGATCGAGTATTCGCTGGCTGGAGGAAAGAAAATATTCCTGATCGCCGAGGGGCGGCTTGTAAACCTGGCGGCAGGGCAGGGGCACCCGGTGGAGATCATGGACATGAGCTTTGCACTTCAGGCGATGGCACTCGGCTACCTCCTCGATAATCACGAAAAACTCTCACCCGACGTCCATCCTATTCCCACGGATATCGATGAATGGGTCGCCCGCACCGCGCTCAAGGGCATGGGCCTGTCGATCGATTCGCTATCCGATGATCAGCGCGGCTACCTGTGCGGCTGGCGGGACGGTACCTGAAACCCGATTCCTATCCTTGGAGAAATCCGGATGATCAGAAAGAATTACCTGGGCGTGTTCGGCCATGTCGCCGTGGACGTCCTGATATCTGTGGATAAGTTCCCGGAGCCGAACACCTGCGAGGAGGTGAAGAGCCGCAAGACCCTGTTCGGCGGCACGGGAGGCAACCTGGTAGTCGCGGCCTCAAGGCTCGGCATCAAGACCTCGATCGCCTCGTTCGTGGGGGACGACCTGCCGATCGAATTCAGGGAGTTCATGACATCCCTGGACATCGACCTCAAGGACCTGATCACCGTCGAGGGAGGGCGCACTCCGACCGTAATCATGGTTTCGGACGGATCGCACAACCAGACGGGGTTCGTGGACCAGGGCGTGATGAGGGAGCAGGAGAAGCTGCCCTTCCTGGAGCATACCATAGTCGATTCGGAGGTCGTGCATGTGGGCACCGGGAGACCCAGCTACGCCCTCCAGGTATGCAAGAGGGCGAGAAAGGAGAACAAGATCGTGGCCTTCGACCCCGCCCAGGAGCTGAGCTATGTTTACTCTCAGGGCGAGTTCGTCAACATGCTGCCTTTCGTCGATATACTGTTCTGCAACGAGAAGGAGCTTCAAACCGCGCTCCAATACGCGGGCCTCGGAGAACCCGAGGAGCTGCTCACACGGGTCAACACGGTCGTCATGACCCGCGGGGCCAGGGGCAGCCGGATAATATCGAAGGAGTCCGGGCCTTTCGAAATCCCGTCGTTCAAGCCGGCGAAAGTAGTCGATACGACCGGCGCTGGAGATTCTTACCGGGCAGGGTTCTACGCGGCCATGAGCAGGGGCATGACGCTAGAGGAGTGCGGACTCGCGGGTTCCGCGGCCTCCTCGTTTGCAGTCGAGGAGTTTGGAGGTCAGGCGAGCAGGGCAACCTGGGACGATGTCTACCGCCGCGCCTTCGGTTATTGAATTGAAATGTGAACCGCTCGTAGAATCTCTGGTGGGCATGCTTTCAGAAACCTCGGGAATCACCGTACTGACCGGGGCGGGTGTGTCCGCGGAGAGCGGGATCCCGACATTCAGGGGAAAGGATGGGCTTTGGCGCACATATTCCGCGACCGAGCTGGCCACTCCCGAAGCCTTTTCGCGCGATCCAAAGACAGTATGGGAATGGTACGCTTATAGGCGCGATCTCATCGGTCGTGCGAGACCCAATAACGCGCATTTGGCACTGGCCGAGTTGGAGAATATTTTCGACGAATTCACCCTCGTGACCCAGAATGTTGACGGCCTTCACTCATCGGCGGGCAGCAGGAAAGTCATCGAGCTTCACGGGAACATCTGGCGAAGCCGCTGCACGGGGGGATGCGGAACGATGCCGTTACCGGTCATTGACGAGTTCCCCCCGAGATGCAAATGTGGCGCGCTACTGAGACCCGATGTGGTCTGGTTCGGCGAGCCGCTCGATTCGGAACCCATTGCGCGGGCCGTCGCTGCCGCCTCTTCATCTGATATAATGATGGTAGTGGGAACATCGTCCATCGTATATCCCGCGGCGGAAATACCCGTAGCCGCAAAAGAGAGAGGCGCGCTCCTGATCGAGATAAATCCGGAGCGCACACCGCTCAGCCCCATGGCGGATTTCTGCGTGCTCGATAAGGCTGGTGTGGCACTCCCGAAGATCGTCTCTGCCATATTGTCCAGTATACGAAAAGTTTATGAACGCTGACCACTCTTTCCGGACAAGGTGATCGTAATGGCGGTTGGCTTTATCCTCATAAGCACTGCTCCGGCCAAGGAGCACGAGGTATACAACGAGCTCCTCAAGGTCAAGGAAGTCGTGGAGCTTCATCCTCTGTTCGGGGAGTATGACCTGATCGCAAAGATCGAGGCCGAGGATTTCAACCAGCTCGGACAGGTCGTTGTTGATCACGTGAGGTCTATCCCGGGCGTCATCGATACAAAGACTCTGACCGGAATCAAGTTCTAAAAATCATCTCTGAGGTCTGAAAACATGGAATGGGAAGCGTTCGTGTCGATATTGTTGATGGTGTTCGCACTGATGATGGTAATCGCAGGTGTATTTACGGCATATTTCGGCAGCGGAAGGAGCCGATTGATTGGCATAGTCCTGCTCCTTATCGGCCTCGTCATCGGGGTGATGTGGACGGTGCTTGCCGGGTTCACCGATATCATCGAGATCGAGCTTGGAGATGTCATCTGGGACGCGTTCCTGAACATCTTGGCCGGGTTGATCGGCATCCTAGCCGCGATCGGGGTTTTCCTCCTGGCGATAATGAAGGCTTAGGGAGAAAGCCTTTTTAAAACCCTTTTTCTTTGTCTACTTCTGAATGTCAGTCCAGATTGTAATCGGAAGCAGGAGCGATATCGAGGTGGCCAACAGGGCGAAAAAGGTGCTGAGCGACCTCGGGATCGAGCACAGGATGTCAATAGCGTCCGCTCACAGAACACCGGACATCGTCGAGACGCTGGCAAAGTCCGGGGACATACAGATTTTCATCGCGATCGCCGGGCTGGCTGCGGCGCTTCCCGGCGCCATTGCCGCACACACTTCCAAACCGGTAATCGGCGTGCCGGTCTCGGGGAAGGTATCCATCGACTCGATGCTGTCGATGGTGCAGATGCCGAAGGGCCTGCCGGTCGCCACCGTGGGGCTCGACTCCGGCGAGAACGCCGCAATCCTGGCGGCGGAGATACTCGCGCTGAACGATCCGAAGATCGGGGAGGCGCTCAAATCCTACCGCGAGGAGATGCGCAAGAGAATCATCAGGGATAATGAGGAATTGGAGTGATTTGGTAATGTTCGACCCGGAGAAGTTCATCACCAGCGCGATCGATCAGATCAGAGAGCGCATTAAGGAAAGGGCTGTCATCGCTTGCTCAGGCGGGGTTGATAGCACTGTAGCGGCGGTGCTGATGTCCCGAGCCATAGGCGAACAGCTACTCACGGTCTATGTGGACAACGGCCTCATGAGAAAGGGGGAGAACTCGGAGGTCGATGCGATGCTCTCGGAGCTGAAGGTCAACCACAAGATAGTCGACGCATCCGAGGAGTTTTTCGAGGCGCTCAAGGGCGTCATTGACCCGGAGCAGAAGCGGAAGATCATCGGTGAGAAGTTCATCAGGGTGTTCGAGCGCGAGGCGCGGCAGTTCGGCGCGAGATACCTCGTCCAGGGGACCATAGCACCCGACTGGATCGAGAGCGGCGGCGGTCTCCGGGATGTCATCAAATCGCACCACAACGTCGGAGGTCTCCCGGCGTCAATGGACCTCGATCTGGTAGAGCCGCTCAGGGACCTGTACAAGGACGAGGTGCGAAAGGTCTCCCGCACCCTCGGGATCCGGTTCTCCGAGAGGCAGCCCTTCCCCGGTCCGGCACTGGCCATAAGGGTATTGGGCGAGGTCACGCCCGAAGCCGTATCGCTCGTCAGGGAAGCAAACGCGATCGTGGAGGAAGAGCTGGTGCGAGCGGCAGAGGCCGGAGAGATGGCTCTTCCATGGCAGTACTTCGCGGTACTTCTGCCCGTGAAGAGCGTCGGCGTCCAGGGGGACGCCAGAGCCTACGGGAGGACGATCGTCGTAAGGGCCGTGGAGTCCGTCGACGGCATGACCGCCAATTACGTCAAGATCCCCCATGACGTTCTGGAGCGCATATCTAACAGGATCAGCAACGCGCTCAAGGACAAGGTCAACCGAGTGCTCTACGATGTAACGAACAAGCCGCCCGCAACCATCGAGTGGGAGTAGCGTTTGTCCGATTTCGGACAACCGCCAGGGATCGTTGTCGTCAAAAGGCCAACACATCTAAATCTACACCCTCCATCCGTAATTTCTATTGATTAAATAGGATATTTCATAGGTCGGTGTGAGAGAAGATGATAACGGCCTCGGTCATCGGTGGAACGGGATACATGGGCTTCGAGCTGTTGAGGTTGCTGTGCCGCCATCCAGCAGCGGAGCTGCTAGAGGTAACGTCGAGGACGAACAGCGGCAAGGCCATCGCAGAAAGCCACCCCTCTCTGAAGGGGTTCCTGGATATCCGCTATTCCGAGGAGCTGTCCGATCCGTCGCAAAACGACGTTATCTTCGTGGCCGCACCGCACGGGGCATCTATGGAGATCGTGCCGAAGCTTCTGGAATCGGGCGTTCGCGTAATCGACCTGAGCGGAGATTACAGGCTGGGAAGCGCAGAAGTCTACGAGAAATGGTACGGAAAGAAGCATACCGACCCGGAGAATTTGTCAGAAGCCGTATATGGCCTCACGGAGCTGAACCGCTCGGAGATATCGGGGGCAAAACTCGTCGCCAACCCAGGTTGCTACCCGACCGGGGCGATACTATCTCTCAGCTCGGCCGCTAACCTGAACGCGATCGGAGGAGTCCTCGTCGTCGATTCCAAGAGCGGCACAAGCGGTGCTGGGATTTCCCCAACGGAGTTCACGCATCACCCCTTCTGCGCATCCTCGGTGTTGCCGTACAAGGTGGGAAAGCATCGGCATACGCCCGAGATCGAGATCGTTCTCAGGAAGGTTGGCGCTAGCGGAATGGATGGCCTGAGCTTCACACCGCATCTCGTCCCTATCGTCAGGGGGATCGAGACCAGCTGCTACTTCAGTCTGGCCGACGGCTTCGATTTCAAGGCTCTACGAGAAGAGTACAGGCGGTTCGCATCCCGTAACCTCTTCGTGGAGTATGTGGACGATGTCCCCCGCATTTCATCTGTCACGGGATCGAACAAGTGTCACCTGACGGTATCCGAACTGGAGGGCGGGCTCGTCGCGGCGTTCTCCGTGATCGACAACCTATGCAAGGGCGGGTCCGGCCAGGCGATCCAGAATATGAACGTCATGTTCGGATTCGATGAGAAATCGGGGCTCGATTTCCCCGGGCTCGGTGTCTGAAATGTCGAATGTGAGCCTGATCGACGGCGGGGTAACCGCACCGAACGGTTTTTCGTCAAGCGGCATACACTGCGGGGTCAAGCACAGGAGAAAGGACCTCGCCCTGCTCTTCTCCTCGAGCGAGTGCAGCGCCGCTGCTCTATATACCACAAACAGGGCGAAGGCCGCCCCGCTGATGGTGACCCAGAGCCATCTTACCGATGGACGGGCGAACGGCGCGGTCATCAGCAGCGGCTACGCGAACGCCCTGACGGGGGAGCGGGGCCTGAGGGACGCGGAGGAGATGGCCCGGGTCGCGGGCAAGGTGCTCGGCTGCGATCCAAGGAGCATTGTAGTCGCGACCACGGGCGTGATCGGCGAATATTTGCCTATGGACAAGATCGTGGGGGGCATAGAGAAGGCTGGGGGCGCGCTCGGTACGACGAAGAAGCATGCCAGGGATTCCGCGCTGGCAATAATGACGACAGATACGGTACCAAAGATGGCCGCGGCGTCCGTGGCTCTTGCCGACGGCACGAAGGTCACTTTGGGCGGCATGGCAAAGGGCTCCGGCATGATCTCACCGGAGCTGAAGAAGTCCCATGCGACTATGCTCTGCTTCATAACGACCGATGCCGCCGCTTCCCCGAAGGCGCTCGAGTTGATGCTCGCCTCCGCCGCCGACGAGACGTTGAACATGTTGAATGTCGATGGTGACCGCAGCACGAACGACATGTGCGTCATATTCGCGAACGGCGCGGCAAATAACTCGAAGATCGCCGATTGCGACCCGATCTTTCTTGAGGCTCTGAAAACGCTGCTCCAATCCCTGACCAAGCAGCTTGCCAGAGACGGAGAGGGCGCCAAGAAGATGATAGAGGCGAAGATCATCGGCGCCGGGAACCTCAAGGAGGCCAGGGTCGCTGCGCGCGCGGTCGTCATGTCGAACCTCGTGAAGGCAGCCGTCTTCGGCGAGGACCCGAACTTCGGAAGGATCATTTCCGCAATCGGCGCCTCGGGAGCGGAGCTCAATCTGGCCAAGATCGAGCTCAGGCTCGTTTCCGAGTACGGGATCGCGGAGCTGATGTCGAAGGGAGAGCTGGTGGCGCTCGTGGGGAACAGGACATATGCGCGTGCGAGGCAGTTATTGAAAAGCAACCAGATCACGATAGAGGTGGACCTGGGAACCGGCGGCAATGCCGAGGCGACGGCATGGGGGTGCGATCTGACATATGATTACGTCAAGATCAATGCAGAATATACTACCTGATACGGCCGGCCTGATGAACGGTGGCCAGCAGCACTCGATCACCGTTAAGCTCGGAGGGAGCACGACCGACGAGAGGAGGGTGATCGAGCAGCTCTCGCAGGACGTCGCGCAACTGCTGCAATCAGGCTATGCATTCATCATCGTCCACGGCGGCGGTAAGGAGATATCGAGGGTGATGGATGAGCGCGGCATAAGGCCGAGAAAGGTCGCCGGATTGCGGGTAACTGACGATGCCACGATGGCGGTCGTCGAGCAGGTCATGAACAAAATGAACGACGAGATCTGCAGCGTGATGCGAAGCATCGGGCTGTCCGCCGTGAAGGTGATTGGAGCAGAAGGCCTACTGATATGCGACAGGAAGGGGCCGGTCCAAGCTGAGGAAAGCGGGAAGACGGTCTCGGTCGACCTGATGAGGGTCGGGACGGTACGGCATGTGAAATCCGAGATATTGTCCGAAATTCTCAGGCAGGGAAAGGTCCCAGTCGTTGCCCCCTATGGGCAGGGGGACGACGGAATGACCCTCAATGTCAATGCCGACACCGCGGCCGGAAGCATCGCCGGAGCCACCTCTGAGGAGCTCATACTCCTCACCGATGTGGATGGGGTGGTCGCGTCGCGGGCGGAAGGGAGGCCGGCGCATACTCTGACCGTCGCGGAGACGAGGGACCTGATAGACAAAGGGGTCATACACGGAGGCATGCTCCCGAAGATCGAGGCTTGCATTCACGCCATTGAATGCGGCGTCTCCGCCGCGAGGATCGTGAACGGATTCGCAGATCACCCGTTGAAAAGGGCGCTTTCCGAGAATTCGATAGGTACGAAGATATCGCCCTGAAAAACTGTTCCTGAAATGTTTTTATCGGGGTCCGCGCTATCCCCGTCAGTACCATGCGAGTGCTAATAGTCGACAACGGCGGCCAATGGACCCACAGGGAATGGAGAGTGGTCAGAGACCTCGGGGCAGAGGCGGTGATCGTCCCCAACACGATCCCGGTCGAGGCGATCGACGCGGACGGAATCGTGCTATCGGGCGGTTCACCGAGGGCGGGTGTGAACCGGGAGGCCATGGGTCTCAACGGCCGTTATTTGGACGAGCTGAGCATACCAATACTCGGGATTTGCGCTGGACACCAGTTCATGGCCATTCATATGGGCGGCTCCGCGGGCTCCTCCGCGGTCCCGGAGTTCGGAAAGGCGAGGATATATGTCGATGAGCCCGACGTGCTATTCGAAGGAGTGCCCCTCAGCTTCGATGCCTGGTTGTCTCACAACGACGAGATACTCGAGCTGCCGGAAGCCTTCGTGAAATTGGCACATTCCGACAACTGCGCGGTACAAGCTATGCATCACAAGAGCAGGCCGATCTACGGCGTTCAATTCCACCCAGAGGTGGAGCACACCGAGCACGGGTATACAATATTCACGAATTTTCTCGAGCTGTGCAAGAACTAGGATCAGAACAGCAGGATCAGCGAGTACAGTGCGATCATCAATATTGCCAGGATCACCGCAAAGACGATCATGCTCCTTGCCATGTCCCGGTCGGACCCGAATATGATCGGTACCGGCCCGATCAAAACGACGCCTCCGATCTTGCGCTCCTTCCTGGCTTCCGGGGCGGCTCCTTCAGTCTTCTCAATGGTTGCTTTCCCGCGGCACGATGCAATCGAGCTGGCAATCGATATGAAAAACAACAAGGTCCCCAGGAAGATGAGCCCGACACCCAGGGCGGATACCGCCCCGTGCGCCGCCACATACGGAAATATTACGAACAGACCGACCTCCGCATCGCCCGCGGCGACCGAGAGCGCGAGCATCGCGAAGCCCGAGGCGATTGCGATCACCGATATGGCGGTCAGGCTTCTCATCTGCTCCTTCACTCCTCCGTCAAATGCAGTCTAAGAAAGCGGTCCCGGATAGACTGCCAGTGAGTTCCGTTCCAGTATATCTTCTCGCAGTTGGCGCACCTCCAGAACTCGGTGCTGCTCCTGAGCGATTTCTCGGGTATGCTCATGGCAGCCTCCTCGGGGTCTATCCTCAATAGCTTTCCGTTGCATAGAGAGCAACGGATCTCGTCCGGTCGAAAGGCGAGATGGAACCCGTCTGAGACGACTCGTAGCTGTCCGTCGAGCGATGTGTCATCGATCAGGAACCCGCCTTTTTCGGCAATCGCCCTGTCTCGGGTGAGCACTATCCGTCCCTCCCTCTTCCCGATCTCAAGTATTTCCGCATCGGTAAGGGACTGATCGTATAT
>DSAX01000116.1 GCA_011046235.1 Methanobacteriota archaeon
AGCTACGGGGACTTCGGGGACGTGATCGTCTACAAACGGGGCGGTTCGGACGAGAGGACGCCCATCATCCACAGGGCGGTCATATACCTGACCGCGAACGAGGACGGGGCGAGCTTCCGGGCCCCGTCACTGCAGTATCTGGTCAGAGGCGGGGGGGACGCCGACTACGACTTCCTGAACGATGAGGATACCTGGAAGCGCATAACCGGGACGATCCGCCTGTATGGATATGGCTACACGAACATGGTGCTCAACATAAGGGTCGGCGACATAATCGCCTACATGCTTCACAGCGACATCCCTCTACACGACGGCTTCATCACCAAGGGGGATTTTAACTCGCAGGTAGACCAGGAGATCGGCACATCGGTTCCGCGCGAGCCGGTTGAAATCGACTGGGTGATCGGTAAAGCCCGTGGGGAAATCCCGTGGTTCGGCATACTGAAGTTATGGGCCACCGGGACGTTGCCGGCGGACGCCCCGGACAACAGCATACGAAACCTCGCGCTCTTAATCGGTGTAATCATCGCAATTTCGGTCGCGGTCGAGCTATTTTTCTGGCAGAAGGAGAGGAGGGGGGGACCGAAAAACGCGCCCCCGCCGGATGAGGCAACGACGGATATGGAACGGGCCATGGGCACCTCGCCCGAGGAATCCGAAAACGTCGGTTCAGATGAGGGATCTACAGAGCCACTCGAAGATGAGCCGCCTACATAAGGGTGGATTGTATCCTCGGCTTGTAGTTCCTGATATGCTCGAGCAGCGGGTCGTCTCCCAGCACCCTCTTGCCCTCGATGTAGGGTATGCTCGATTCGATCTCCTTGGTCCTGCCTCCACGGCCGAACGACTTGACCCGCGCATGTATCAGTCCGAGCATGTCCAGCTCCGATATGAGATCGGTAATCCTGCGCTGTGTCAGAACCGCGATGTTGGTAAGCCTGCAAAGGTCCTTGTAGGTCTCGTACACCTCCCCGGTGGTCAGCCGGGCGTTTCCCTGCTCCTCGTTCATCAATATGCCCATAAGAACGAGCTTGCTCTGCGTGGGCAGGGTCTTCATCGCCTCGGATACGCAGTCGAGCTCGATCTTGTTCTTCGCTCTCGTGACGTGTGACTCCAGCACCTTCTCCTCCTTGCTCCGCTCAGATATCTCTGCCGCGACCCTGAGGAGGTCCAGTGCGCGGCGAGCGTCGCCGTGCTCCTGGGCGGCCAGTGCGGCGCACAGTGGGATAACGCCCTCGTCGAGCACGTTGTCCTCGAGCGCCAGCTTCGCCCTCTGGTAGAGGATGTCTTTCAGCTGTTCGGCATTGTAAGGCGGAAAGACCATCTTCTCCTCACCCAGCGCGCTCCTGACCCGGGGATCTAGGAACTCGGTGAACTTCAGATCATTTGATATCCCAATTACGGAGACTTTCGCGTTCTCGAGGTCGTCGTTTATCCTCGTGAGATGGTACAGAACGTCGTCGCCGCTCTTGTAGACGAGTTTATCGATTTCGTCCAGGGCGATCACGATCACCCTGTCGTTGACGTCGATCTTCTCTCTCAGGATGTTATAGACCCTCTCGGTGCTCCAGCCAGTGAACGGGATTCTCTCGTTGAAATCATCTATGAACTGGTTACCGATATTGTGCAGAACTCCGTACTGTGTGTCGACTACCTCGCAGTTCATATATAGAAAATCGACTCGTTTGTACTTCGCTTCCGCACGTTGGATTTCCTTGCCGATGTATTTGATCGTCGCGGTCTTCCCCGTTCCGGTCTTGCCGAATATCAGCACGTTGGATGGTCGCTGGCCGTTCAATGCCGTCGCCAAAATGGATGCGAGATGGTTTATCTGCTCTCCCCTATGCGGTAGCTCATCGGGAATGTATGAGGGCCTCAGTATCTCCCGGTCCTTCTTGAATATTCCCTTAACCTGCAGATATGGCTGAAATACAGTCGTCTGTTGTTCCATAGTGCTCTCCCGATCCCGTGCCGATGACTCCCCCTCACCGCATCCTTTAATTTTATCTTCACTTTCCCGCAAATCGAGAAATGAGGGAGAAGGGAATAGAGGGATGCATACTTAAGCGTTCATTTTATCTAGCGGCGGACAGTATTTTTAGGAACAGGTATGTACATTACCAGCATTATCGAAATTGAAGTCTTGAATCGCCTTCCCTTTCTGTTCTTCGTGAATAAGGGGGCCCCCTTTATTTCTATTGGAACTCGAGATTTTTAGTCCGCCGAAATATTCGTGATACATAAAGGGAAATTACTTCTCATGTTTGGCAAACGCTTCAATCGGTATCATTTTTGATAACGCTTCCGAGCCGATTTCTCCTTGATATAAAATTTTCTAAATTTACTTCGGGCTTCATTTTTGACAACATTCTCATCGGGATACATCCAATATAACTAGTTCTACTGCAAAACGGTAATACACTAAGTATCCGTATCTTACGATAAATGCCGAACGGATCTCGCAGGTGTTGTCTTGTCGCGATTGAGGAGGATACTCAGGAGATCCAAGAGCTGTGCAGGACCTTAGGAATCGATGTCGTAAGACGAATTATCCAAAAAAGAGATTTGCCAGACCCCCATACATTCATTGGGGCTGGGAAGCTGGAGGAGTTGAAGGAGTACCGTGACGAGATAGACATGTTTGTTTTTGATGGGAATTTGGAACCGTCTCAACACTTCCGTCTTGAAACCGCTCTGAAGAAGCCCTGTGTTGATAGGATCATAATGGTTCTCGAGATCTTTGAAAATAATGCGGGCTCAACTGAAGCGAAATATCAGGTCTCTTTGGCAAGGATAAGATATGAACTGCCAATCGTCAGGGAATGGGTGAACAAAGCCCTTTCGGACGATAGACCCGGGTTTCTTGCGGGCGGTGAATATGCAATTGACGCGTATTACGAGAACGCAAGGAAACAGATGAAGAAGATCGAACTGGATTTGAGAAAGATCTCTTCAGAGAGAAAAGAGCGAAGGATTCGAAGGAAAGATATGGGGTTTTTCCTAGTCTCGATATGTGGTTATACCAATGTCGGGAAATCCTCACTCCTTAATTGTCTATCTAGTTCTTCGATACTTGTCGAAGATAAGATGTTCTCGACCCTTTCGACAACCACGAGAAAGGTCGCTGATATCAGTCGGAAGATCTTATTAACCGATACGGTCGGATTCATCCGGAACCTCCCTCCGAATCTGCTCGATGCATTTGATGCGACTCTGGAGGAGATATTTGAATCGGACTGCGTTATTTTAATGCTCGACATTTCAGACGATATTCTTAAAATAAAAGAGAAATTGAGTGCATCATTGAAGATACTGGTTCCGAAGATTCCAATATATAAGATCATAATTGCCTTCAATAAAATCGACGGGGTCAGCGATGAGGGAATTCAGTATAGATTGAACCAGTTGGAAGAAGAGCTCAGGGATTTCTCATGGTATCTAATTTCCGTGAAGAAGAACTTGGGGTTGAACGAACTCACTGAAGGTATTCTGTTCATCGCCGGTCAGGCAAAACAGTATATATTGACATTGCCCAATGATGAATTCGGAAAAGAGATATTCAATTGGGTAGCCAATCGGCATTCGATATCTAATGCACAATGGAACGACTCGATCGTCATTCATCTGAAACTGACCGAGGAGGATGAGGAGCGCATTCTGCAGAGGCTGAGCAAAACCGCCGGTTCTTCTCTTTCCCCAGACATTTCGGTCTCCAGTGGAAATTAAGGGGTGGGCCTCACTTCCTGATCTTCAGCTCCGACTTCTTCCTCGATACCATCAGCTTGAACCGCTTCGGGAGCCTCCATGCGATGTATTCTATGTCGTCCATCGACTTGATGAACTTCGCCTTGCTTGTCGTATCGATCAGCTTGCTCAGCTTCCTGCTCTTGGAGAAGTAATCGGACAGCCACCAGAGGGATATCGCCAGTCCGATGGGCCCGATAGCAATCAGCCAATATGCCCAGTTGCCCAGCGGGTCTATCAGGCTCTGCAAAGAGCTGAGAACGCCCTCCAGCTCGCCATCGCTCCCGGAGATCAGCCAAAGCACGCCGAGCGCAGTCGAGATCGAAAATATGAGCACGAGGAAGAACCCCAGCTCTAGTCGGTATTCCGTCAAGATCGAATTGCCCATGGGAATTGACACCTCACGTGCTCTTCTGGGGTGGAATAAGCCTCCCCGATATTATCTTTTTACGAACAACAGGCAGTTTCACAGCACGGAGAGGTTTGAAATCCTGCTCCGTAGAGCTGGTCACATGATTGAACGCCGGACATTTATCCGCTTGTCTGTCATATGCCTTCTGAGCTGGGCGTTCCTTGTCGGTCTGACAGTTGAACTTCAGGAAGAGAGCAACCAGAAGGTCGATCAGGTGGTGATATTCGGGGTCGTTGATCGGATTCTATACGATGAGATGGCCGGCGCAGGCGAGATGACCATCCTCTGCGGAGGGGACGAGGTGACGGTCAGAATCGAGCAGCTGTCGACGCTTCCGAAGCCGGGATCTGCGATCCTCATTCGGTGCGAGTTCTTAGAAGGCGGGCTGCCTCTGCTAAAGCAGGTGATCGATTGAGCAATCTATTTAGAATAGAGCGGGAGATTGGGTGCCGTGGCTCCGACATATCTCTCGTTCGACGACACCGATTCCCTTGATGGGATGTGCACAACCTTCCTCGCGACTCTCATGGTCGAGGAGTTTCTAGATGCGGACCTAATCGGGTTTCCGAGGCTCGTGAGGCTGAACCCGAACGTCCCCTGGAAGACCCGGGGGAACGCAGCGATCTGCCTGGCGTTCGGCAGGGGGAGGGGACGGCGCTTCCAGGTCGGGGAGGTTAACGGGGAACGGATATACTCATTTCCCGATGGAAAGCGAACGGACTCGGACGCGATATTTTTGCGGGCCAAAGCGATGGTACAAAAACATGCCCATCTCTCCTGCGAAAATACCAATCCCGGGGTGGTGGTTTCCGAAAGGCGCCCTTCCCCGCGCATATATTGGAGGGCGGTACGCGAAATCATCCCCCTCTCATTGGCCGAGGGGGCGGTCGACGCAGTCGGTGGCACTATCGGGAAATTCAAGAACGGCCGTGGCGTGATCGGCTCGGCAGCATCCATGGCATGGATGCCCAGAGACAGGACATTCGAGGTCATCGCATATCGCCCACAGGACCGTATAGGCAAACCACGCGAGGTCGATTTCGCTTCCGTGGATGAAGTCGACAGCCAGTATCCCAGCACATTCCATAATCTCGACCGCGAATCGAGACATCTCGCAATCGCTCCAGCATCCCCCTGCCCCGTCCTGTTCGGCATCAGGGGCGACTCGCCGGAGGATCTCATCCGCGCGAGAGAGAAAGTAATATCCGAGGACCCAGATCGATGGCTTCTCTTCCTGACCAACCAGGCCACAGACGACCATTTGCTGAAGCGACAGATCTCAACGCTGCAACCGAGGCAGGGGGTGCGAATCACGGGCACAGTATCCAGACGCGCACACGACATCCCGGGCGGACATGTGTTTTTCGAGCTATCCGACGGATCGGAGAAAGTCATCTGCGCCGTCTACGAGCCGTCAGGTAAAATGAGGAACGCGGCGAGGGCGCTCCGAGAGGGGGACGGGGTCGAGATATTCGGCTCCGTGAGGGAGAAGCCGTTCGAGGTGAACGTGGAGAAGATGAACATCTTGGACTGCCCCATGTTCAGAATCAAGACGGAGAACCCAAAATGCCCGATCTGCGGCAAGCATATGAAATCCGCAGGCTCTGGCACGGGCTTCAGGTGCCGGAGATGCGGCGAAAAAGCACCTGCGGAGTCCGCGGTATTCGCCGAGTTGGAATCTCCGCCGGCCGGGTGGCACGAGCCGCCGGTCTGCTCCAGAAGACATCTCTACAAGCCCGCCTCGAGGTTCGACATTAAGCGAAGACCCCTTCGGGAAATTATATATAGTGTCCAGAGGATGGATTCCGGGTCCATCGTGGACCGATGAGTCAGCTACGGGGGCTCGAAATGTCAAATGCAGTTGTTATCGATTCGATCAGGACGCCGATAGGTAAATTCGCGGGTTCGCTGAAAGATTTTTCCGCACCCGCTCTCGGTGCGAAGGTCATAGGCGAACTGGTCAGGAAGAACGGAATCACAGCATCGGAAATTGACGAATGCATAATGGGCAACGTGATCGCCGCCGGTATCGGGCAGAACCCTGCACGACAGGCATCGATTCTCGCGGGAGTGCCGGAGACGGTTCCATGCCTGACTATCAACAAGGTATGCGGGTCCGGTATGATGGCCGTTATGCTGGCAAGCGATATGATCCGATCTGGGAGGGCGAAACTGATCATCGCGGGCGGAATGGAGTCGATGACCAACGCGCCCTATCTCCTTGAACGGGCCCGCTTCGGCTACCGCCTCTTCGATGGCACACTCGTCGATTCAATGGTGCGGGACGGACTCTGGGACAAGTTCAACGATTTTCATATGGGCCTCACCGGAGAGATATGCGCAGAGAGGCACGACATCTCGAGGGAGGAGGCCGACAGGTTCTCGCTTAGATCGCACCGGCTGGCCTGCGAAGCCTCCGAAAGTGGCAGATTCGGAAAGGAGATACTGCCTGTCGAACACGAGGAGAAGGGGCAGAAGATAACGGCCGATAGAGACGATGGCCCCAGAAAGGACACCACCCTCGAGCGGCTCTCGAAGCTCAAGCCGGTTTTCAAGAACGATGGCATCGTGACCGCCGGAAACGCGTCCTCCATAAATGACGGCGCTGCAGCCGTCGTTGTCACAGACATGGAAAGCGCCTCCAGCTACGAAGGCGCTGCCTCTGCGAACATAGTTGATTGCATCGAATGTGCCACCAAACCGGAGTGGCTGATGGAGGCGCCGATCCCAGCCATCGAGAAGCTCCTCAAGAGGAACGATCTATCGGTGGATGATGTCGATATCTTCGAGCATAATGAGGCGTTCGCCACCGCCTCCATCGCCGTTCAGAGGGCGATCGGAATCCCGGACGAGAAATTCAACATCCATGGGGGTGCGATCGCGCTCGGGCATCCGATCGGTGCGAGCGGTGCGAGGGTGCTCACCACGCTCCTTCATTCGCTCGTTGAGAAAAACGGGTCCAGGGGCATCGGCGCCCTCTGCCTCGGGGGCGGAGAGGCGGTCGCGATGCTGGTCGAGAGGCGGTGATCCCTAATCTTCTGAGAATATCTGGGAGATTAACCAGTCAGGATCGAACTCCCTGATGTCCTGATATTCCTGACCATGCGTAAGGAATATGATCGGCTTGCCGATCTCAGAGGAGATCGATATTGCCGCGCCCCCCTTGGCATCCGCATCGATCTTTGTCAGAATGGCGGCGCCGATCCCTACGGCGGCATCGAACTCCTTTGCCTGGACGATCGAATCTGAGCCCGTGAGTGAGTCGCCCACGAAGACGATGAGATCCGGGCTCGCAACCCGCTTGATCTTCTTCATCTCGTCCATCAAATTCCGGTTCGTCTGCATCCTTCCCGCGGTGTCTATGAGGACGACATCCTTGCGCCTCGCCCTCGCGTGCTCTATCGCGTCATAAGCGACCGCAGCTGGGTCAGACCCTGCCTGATGCTTGATGACTCTCGTTCCGAGCCGGTCCGCGTGGATCGAAATCTGCTCGATTGCGCCTGCCCTGAATGTGTCGCCAGCCGCGAACACGGACGAATACCCCTTTTCGGACAGCAGCCAGGCAAGCTTCGCTATTACGCTCGTCTTTCCGGTGCCGTTGACCCCGACGAACATGATTACCGCCGGCCGCTCCGCCTTTTCCAAAAATGACCAGAAGGCAAATCGATGTCTGGAAAGGATGTCCTTTATGGACCGCTTGATTGCGGATTCGATCACCTCATCTAGCCTTAGACCGCGTTCGAACCGCTTTCCAGCAAGCCGCTCTCTCACGCCTTTCACCATTTCCTCGGCAACAGGGAGCGCAACATCCGCGCTCATCAGCTCCATTTCGAGCTCGTCGAGAATTCTGTCGAGCGCGCCCTCCTTGATCCTCTTGCCCCGATCTCCTACCGATTCTGAGAAATCGATCGGTTCTTCCTGCGCGGCTTTGTCCGCCGCACCTCGTATGAAATCCCTAAGAGCGCGAAACATCGCGGATTACCTGCCTATGAGCCATCCGCGCTCGCCCCTCTCTGCAACGCCTCATATTGCTGCTGGGCTGACCGGGTAAGCTCCTCGACGGCACCGGAGATCTTCTCGGCCTGGGCGGCGAGCTCCTGGGCGGACCTTCTCAGCTGCTCCAGCTGTTCGTCCAGGTGCTTGACAATCTCCTGGATATCCTGCTCTACCACTATGCCCGAGCCGATTCCGCTCATGGCCTCCTTCTGATCGCCGGTCCTGGTTTTTATGAAAACGCCCGCGCCAACGGGTACGAGCAACTCATCCTCTTTGTTTATCTTCAGATAGTTCTCTAAAGTCTCCTTCGCCCTCAGGTGCTCGTCTATCGAGCCACGTATTAACTCCTGCTGCTGTGACAGGTTCTCCAGCTGCGCACGCCGCAGGTCGAGTGCCGATACCGTCTGCTTGAGCTGCTGTTCGGACATTCACTCTACCCCCAATTGATAGCGCAAGACCGGATTCGTAATATCGCCGGTCTGCAGTTCCTGTACCGAATCAATTCTGACGCTCCTCTGCTTCCTCTTATGCCTGCTACCCAGATCGGCCAATATCTTGCTTCTGGCCGATTTCTCGTCATCGGCGGAGATCTCCTTCGAGAACTTTTGCCAACGTCTCTTGCTTACCTCGATCTCGCCGATTACTCTGAAAGCCTTCATGTTACTGCCTCTTCCCCTGTGAATAGCCACTCTATGATAAACATTTTGACGGTCGCGAGCCTATTCTCTCGTGGGCAGATAATGAGGACATTGAAGTGCTTCTTCCCGGGGAAGGGGTTCCCGACCTTCTCGGCGACTGGATCCAGATGCGCTCTCCAGTGCCCGCATTGCATGGGCACGCCGCTTTCGAACATGGGGGACATCTCCTCTCCAGACGCGCTTAGAGCTCACGCGCTCCGATTATCCCAGCAGGGGGGGAGAGGCTTTCTGCTGAGCGGCGGATGCGATTCTAGGGGCGCCGTACCGTTGCTTCACCTATTGGACGAAATATCCCGGATCAAAGAGACGACCCGGCTTCTAATAAATGCACATATTGGATTTCCGGACCCCGGGGATTTGCCCAGGCTGGTCGAATCCGGCATAGACGCGTTCTCCATCAATTTTCCCATTTGCAACCAGTTCGGGGAGAAAATACTGCAGGTCAACAACGCCATCGAGCGGTATCGGGATACGGCCGAAGAGCTCGCAGCCCTCGGAGCTGAGAGGGTGATACCGCATTTCCTTATCGGGCTAGCCACAAAGGAAGAGGAGGAGACCGGGCTGCGGCTTCTCGAAGAATATGGGACCGAGAAGCTAGTAATAATTGCGTTCATCCCCTTGAAGGGGGCCCCCTTCAATGAGCGCGCCCCAGCCCGAGAGGAAAGGATAGTATGGTTCGCAGAGCGGGCGAGAAAGCTTCTGCCAGATGCCTCAATAGCCCTCGGGTGTATGCGGCCGAGAGGATATATATCGGCCGAGACGCGCCTGATGAGGGATACGATAGACGGCATAGTCCTCCCCGCGGCCGGGGCTTTGAGAGCGCTGGAAGATGAGATAAGAGTCGAGAGGATAGACGGCTGTTGCGCCCTCTACTTGTAGATCGATCCGCCCGCGTACCTCTTTCTAAGCGGCCACAGATAGGCGATCCAGGCCGCATTGCTCAGTGCAAAAAGCATCATCATGAGCGGGACGAACGCGGTCAGAGTCTCCGCGAAGGACCGGTCGAGCGTGTAGCTCACGACCGTGCTCGGGGGCGTTTCAGTCGGATCGATAACTATGTAAAGATACATATAGGCCAACGAGGAGATGTCCACGGTCAGTGAATCGTTTACGCTGTTAATATCATTCAGGGCTACCTCCTTCAGGTAATCCCATTCGTTCTGGTGGGAAAGGTAGATGTGCTCCGTCAGTATGTAAACGGTGGCCCCGTTCTCGCAGAAGAGGGAAACGGACTCGATATTGGATAGACCCATGGGGTCTCCGGTGAGGAACTGCTGCGGGCTTGAGGCGTCTAGCTGACCATCGAACGACAGGCCGTCCTCCATGACCGTCGCCGTCGCCGGGGCGGCAAAAAGCACTCCGACAATGGACGACGTCAAGAGTATGATGAAAGCCCTCTTCATTGAGTTGATGGTCATCATGTGCTTCTTGGAATCGCTCTTTGCCAGCCTGAGCTGCATGACCCTGAAAATAATGCTTTCAAGCATGATCGCCAGCAGCATGATAAGCACGAACCAGAGCAGCCGGTCCACTGCTATGAAGAAAGGAGAGGTCTGAAAATCGCCGACGAGGAAAACCAAAAGCGCGCCGAGCGCGACAATCAGTATCGCCTCGATCAGGAAGAGGCGGAATTTCAATGACCGTATCTGACCCCAGTATGCCTCCCCCTCGAGCATCTCTCTTGTAGCAGGCATCTTTAAAATCTATACTGTTTTGCGAATTTATACCTTCTTATAT
>DSAX01000017.1 GCA_011046235.1 Methanobacteriota archaeon
CATTCCGGCATTCTCGGCAAGTGTCCACGGTATGATCTCCAGAGCATCGGCGAATATCTCGATTGCGAGCTGCTCTCTTCCGCCTACACTGGCTGCGTAATCCCTGAGCTTCATTGCCGTTTCGATCTCGGGTGCTCCGCCGCCTACAACAGCCTTTCCGTCCTCGACGACGACTGCCACGACCTTCAGAGCGTCGTGCAGAGCCCTTTCGACCTCTGCTATGACATGTTCGGTTCCGCCCCTTATCAGGACGGACACGGCCTTCGGATTCTTGCATCCGGTGATGAAAGTCATCTCTGAGTCAGCGATCTTCCTCTCCTCGACTACCTCCGCCTTTCCGAGGTGCTTGGCGCTCAGATCGTCCAGATTTCCAATTGTAGTTGCACCAGTGGCCTTGACGATCTTCTCCATGTCCTCCTTCTTTACGCGGCGGACCGCGTAGATACCGTCATTTGCTAGATAGTGCTGGACCAGATCGTCGATTCCCTTCTCGCAGAGGATCACATTTGCCCCGGATGCCTTGATCTTGTCGGCGAGCTCCTTCAGAGTCTTCTCCTCCTCATCAAGGAACTTCTGCAGCTGGCTCGGATCCCTTATCTGAATCTTCGCGTCGACCTCGGTCTTCTTGATCTCGAGTGCACGGTTGATCAGCGCGATCTTCGCATCCTTGACCGATTTGGGCATGCCCTTGTGAACCCTTTCCTTGTCGAGGATTATCCCGAGGATTAGCTCAGTCTCAGACACAGAACCGCCCTGTTTCTTCTCTACCTTGATGTTATCGACATCGGCGGTCCACGAACCATCGGTCTTCTCCGATATCTGCTTAATTGCGCTTACCACGATATCCGCTAGCGTTTCCCTCTCCAAAGTTCCCACGCTCTTCCCGGTCATCGCCGTGAGCGCTATCTTCTTCAGGGTCGCGGAATCTTTCATGTTTACCTCGAAGCCAACATTCTTCAAGATCTCTATGGCCTTTACCGAAGCCATTCTGAAGCCGTTCGCGAGAATGGTCGGGTGTATCTTCTGCTCGAGCAGCTTTTCCGCCTTCTTCAGAAGCTCGCCCGCGATGACAACCGCGGAAGTTGTTCCGTCCCCGCACTCGTCGTCCTGGGTTTTCGCTATCTCCACAACCATCTTAGCGGCCGGATGCTCGATGTCGAGCTCCTTCAAGATCGTAACACCGTCATTCGTGATCACGATGTCGCCCATCCCGTCCACGAGCATCTTGTCCATTCCCTTTGGTCCAAGGGTGCTCCGGACCGCATCGGCGACCGCCCGGGCGGCGGCAATATTGTTGTAATACGCCTCCTTGCCTCTAGATGTCTCCGTTCCTTCTCTCAATACCAATACAGGTTGTCCTGCTAACACAATTATTACCTCCAAGAGACTGATATCAGCCGCCCTATGTTAGTCCTTCTATATAATGTTTACTCAACATTCTGCATGCTATGAAGCAGACGGTCCAGGCGTCATTAAAATGAGCCTATCTACCGAAAAGCTCGATTCTGATGTCCGGATATCTTCGTGAAAGCAGTGCCCCAAGACCGCCCGGCCTGAAAATGGAGCTTTTCTCGAACAGAGCGGCTATGTCGAAATCATCTTCTCCCCTTTTCAAATCGTTGAACTTACGGATCCTCGTTTCCGCCGTGGATCTCAGCCTCAGGGAGTCTATGAATACGTTACTGCATCCAGTATCCGAGATCTTGTCGACAAGATCCATGAGTTCAGAATCGGGTTTTTCTGAGCATACCATCGCGGGGGAGATCATCGCCGTCGTCTCAAAACCTTCTCTCTCCGCATCCTTTAACAGCTGTAACCTCTGAGCAGGATTAGCCGCATGTGGTTCGATTAAGCCTGCCAACTTTTCGTTCGAGGTAGAAATCGTCACCCATATCTTCACCTCTTCGAACTCCTTGAGGATATCGAAGTCTCGTTCAACAAGCGCGGATTTGGTCATTACGATCAGGGGGAAATCCGCCCCCCTCAGGACCTCGAGGCACGACCTGGTCAGACATAGTCTTTCCTCCAGAGGCTGATATGGGTCGGTCACCGAGGAGAGCCCTATCGTGCCTCTTTCAAGCCTCCGAACCTCCTTTCTGAGTATCCTCGAAATATTGCTCTTCGCTTCCACCCAGGTTCCCCAGTCGGCGCCTCGCTGATGCCTTATAATATCCGGCGCGTAGCAGTAGAGGCATCCGTGTCCGCAGCCAATGTACGGGTTCAGGGCGTAGTCGAACTCAGGAAGCCCGCTCTGCGAGAGCGCGGATGAGCATTTCACCATCCTAACGTTCTCATCTATTGGGTATGAAATCATCGATTCTCCTCTGCTGAATATGGTCTTTTAGAACCGCGCTCACCTGTATCCATCTCGAAACCGGGATATCCATGAAATTCGAGATGTCCAGCATCGCATCCTTCAGTGTGATGTATTTCTTCGGTTGCTCGCGAAGCGTCTCCCTCACATGCTCCCTCACGTTCCAGACCCCTATCGGCATGATATAGCCCGGGTGAGCCTCCCTGAGAATGACAGCCCCCGCCTGACGTCTCTCCTTCTGAAGCAGCTCGTTCACGGCCAATCTGGCGGCGTAGTAGCATCCGCCGATCTCCGCGTATTTTCTCCTTCCGTCGTAGAATTCCCAGGAGTTGATGATCGAGACTTCGGATCCGAAGGGATTCCATACGGTCTTCGGATACCATGCCTCGATAAGTTCATAGCGCCATGAGGTCGGAAGAAGTATCACCGCCCACCGGTTATCGAGAAAATCCCCGAAGTATATCCGGAAATCGTCCATCAATGGATACTGTTTCGTCTTATCGATTAAATCCAAAGAGATGGTGCTATCTACAGCGGTAATCGACCACCTCGTGGGGACGAATTTTCTCCTTCTCCTGATGCCGAAGGCTCCCGCGCTCAGCGCCTTCTGGATCCTTGAAACATATGCTCCAGACTTGTACAGACCCAGAACGGCCTCCTTTGCGAACAGGTCGGTATCGTAATGGGCTTTCTCGATCCGGTGGTCGAGCTTGATCGACGAGGCCGATAATTTTCTCAGCGGTGCCGAAGGACCGAACGGCTGGCTCTCCTCGCTGAACGAGATGCCTCCCCTCGGTCTCTTCAGGAATTTTGCCTCGAGATCCGCGGGGGCGTCCGCCATCGCGAGCTCCTGCGTGATGTCAATCAGCTTTCCGCCTGAGATCACGTTGTGAATATCGGTCTTGAATGTGCCTCTGACGAGGCTGTACCGGAAGTCGATGATCTCCTCCATGTCACGCCCCACCCACATCTCGGGGGTGTCCATGATCTGCGTGTCCCCGTAGACCGGTGGAACCATAGGACCGACCAATACCTTCGGATATCCGAATCGGCCGATGAAGACGGAAGGGGGTGAGGATCCGTCGATATCTTCCTTATCGATCAGCTCATGGGTCTTCATCCTCGAATAGAAACGGACAAGGATGGGGCAGCTGCTCTTCCCACACAGCAACTTGGATCCTTTGCACGCGGCGCATAGCCCCTTCAGATTCGAGCTTTCCATTATCTGCTCGGGAAAGGCGTTCAAAAATTACCCCCTGATTGCCCTGACGGCATATGAGCCATTGATAATAAATAAGATTACTGTGAGCTGTCCGAAAGTGGTCTGCGAAGGAAGTTCAAGCGCCGAATTTTTCTGCCCGGCCCATTATCCCAAGAATATATCCGATCAGGTCCTTGCCCCGCATCCCCCTCAGCACGCCCTGAGAGCAGGAGACCTCATCGAACGAGTTTACACCGTCTATCCTGACGCCTTTTCCTCGAATCGCAATGCACACAGGGTCCGCTGAGTGGTTACGAAGGGATACGGGGGTCGAGTGATCGCTCAAGACCGCGATCAACGCCTCCTCAGGAAGCTCCTTTAGAACTGTTTGCAGCGAAGCATCGATCCTCTCAATGATCTCAATCTTCTGAGCGCAGTTACCGTCATGTCCGGCAATATCTGGAGCCTTGATGTTCACAGCCACCAAGTCGTGCGTGGTCAGGTTCTTCAGTGCGGCATGCATCTTGGCATCGATATCTGTGTCGAGACCTCCGGTCGCCCCCTTAACATCAATCGTATCGAACCCGAGGATTCTGAAGACTCCCTTGATTAGTGATACACCTGCGATTCCTGCGGGCTTCAGACCAAACCGCTCCCTGAACCCTTGCAACTCCCTTAGCGTTCCCGCGCCCCTCGGCAGAACCATGTTCGCGACGGGGAGCCCTTTGGACGCCCGTTCCAGATTGACCGGATTCTTCATGAGCGTCCTGTAGGCCTCCTGGACGAACTTGTTCACCACGTCAGCTGTAACGACCGCCTCCGGCGAGAGCGGTTTGCTGGTCAATATCCTGCTGTTCTCCTCGTGCGGGTCGACATCGGACACCCTCGGATCGAGCCCTTTTCCCCTTAGCACGAGCACCGCCCTGTGCTCGGTCGCCTCCCTGAAAATGACCTCGATCCCGTCGATCTTCATCCCGGAGATGCTCTTGGCCAGCTCCGATGTGCCCTCTTTGATCCGTCCAGCGCGCCTGTCGATGACCTTCATCTTATCGTCGACGGTCGCGAAGTTGCACCTGAAGGCCACATCACCCGGGGCGCACTCGATGCCTACTCCCGCGGCCTCGAACGGCCCTCTCCCGGAGTAGCATCTGAATGGATCGTAACCGAAAAGCGCGAGGTGGGCGGTATCGCTCCCGGGCACGATCCCGGTTCCGATAACGTCCATGATCCCGCCGGCTCCCTCGGTCACGATCCTGTCAAATCCAGGTTTTCTTGCGGCTTGGAGTGGAGTCTTCATCCCTATCTCGGGTACGGGTCGGTCGGGCATACCGTCTAGAATCAGCATAAGCAGCTTTTCCGCCTTCATCATTACCACGATCGAATCACATTGCCAGTATAAAATGACTACAGGGCGAATATCATAAATTGTACGATCATCGTCATTGCCGAAAAACGCGACTGGATCGTTCAATCTTTCGAGATGATCGCTCTCCGATGGAAACACGCCTTTCCGGAGAGGCATCTGGACAATATCAATGCCGCAATGGCTATGACCATGCAGGAAATGGCTATCCCGTCGAAATTGAACGCCGCGTATACCGGCGCCAATAGCGTCGGCGCAATCGCATATCCTGAAAATCTGGAGCTGTTGAACACCGAGGACGATGTGCCCCTCAACGCCGGTAATTCCTCGATAGAAATCGTCAGCAAACCAGCCCATATGAATGTGCCTGCAGCCCCGATCGCCGCCAGGAGCGCCATGAAGACGAAATAATCGTCAGACAGGGCCAGGAGGGCAATCATGGGAGCCGCAATAGATAAACCGATCATCGTCGAAAGCCTCGTCGAGAACCGGTCGATGAACGCGCCTGCAATGGGAGATACGAATATCCCAACCAACCCGGCCACGGTCAGCAGGAGCCCGACTTCGGATGAGCTGTAGTCGAAAGGCGCGTACCGGAGGCTGTCGGAGAGGAATGAGAGGTTGCCGATCATTGCGAAAAAGGCGAGCGCGCCTATCAGCGAAATGAGCGAGAGGTTCCTGTTCCTCACGACCTCTCTGATGTTCTCGACCATCCTCTCGTTGCTCCTTTTCTCCACCTGGTCGATCCTGGGGATAACTGCTAGGACCAGTATTGCCGCCAGAAACGATATCAGACCGAATATCCAGAAGGCGATCCGCCAGTCGTACATCGCCGTATATCCGCCGATCAGAGGGCCAATTGAAAGGCCCGCGGTCACGGCCGAGCCGTAGAAGCCCATCAGGATGCCGTATTTGCTCCTGTCGGCGATATCGCCCAAGACCGCGACCGTGACCGGCCCGACGAATGCGTAGCCCACACCCTGTCCTATCCTCATCAACAGGAACAGAAAGAAGTCGTCCGCGAGTGCGATCCCTATTGACGACAAACCGTATATCAGCAGGCCGACGAAGATCAGGGTTCTACGCGACCATCTCTCGGAGATGGTGCCGGAAAAGAGCTGGAATATGGCGAATGGGAACATGAAAGTCGGGATTGACAGCAGCACATCGTCCAGCTGCACGTTGTATGAGAGCTGCAACTCCTTGAGCATAGACAGGATCGCGTTGCCGGCCAGAGGACCGGTGAACGCGCAGAAGTAAACCACGATATACTTGAATATCCGCCTCATGGATATTGGCAGAAAAGCCGTTCTTCATTGATAAATCCAACAGCTATTTCTTGAACTAATGCGGATGTGAGCGGACGGTTTGCGGCAAAATAAAACATAAATGGGGGTAAGTACTAACCTGATATCCGCGTTATTCGCGCAACATCCTACTCGGGGGGATAAGATGGAGAAAGATACGGGGACAAAGAAGGTTTTGAATGACGATTCCAGGAAGATACTCCAGAATACATTCAAGGGGCTGAAAAGAAGGGTAAAAATCGAGGTTTTCACCAAGGAGGGATCGAACGAACCGTTCAACAATCTCTCCATAAACTTCGTCCGGGAGCTTGCGGAGATCACGGACAAGATCGAGGGCAGTTTTTTGAAGATCGGGGATGCCAGGGCTAAGGAAAAGAAGGTGGAGAAGTCCCCGACGATCCTGATCGATCCCGACAAGTACAATATCCGGTACACGGGGGCGCCCGCAGGTGAGGAGGGGCGCTCCTTCATCGAGACGCTCCTGATGGTTTCCGCGGACGACAGCGGCCTATCCGAGGACTCGAGGAAGAGGCTGGCCAAGCTGAAGGAGAGGCGGCATGTGCAGGTCTTCGTGACCGCCGCGTGCCCCTACTGTCCTGGAGAGGTGATCAATGCGAACCGCGCAGCGGTGGAGCGGCCCGACCTCGTCAGCTCCGAGTGTGTCGAATCCTCCGAGAATGTGGATCTCGCCAAGAAGTTCAATGTCGGCTCCGTCCCGCAGACCGTGATCAACGGGAAGACGATCAATATCGGGCTGCAGCCGGAGGACCTGTTCATCTCAGGGCTCATATCGCTCGAAGAGCAGAAAGCCCCGGAAACCGCCCAGCCCGGGGAGGACATTATCGGGGAATACGACCTGATAATAGTGGGTGCTGGACCCGCGGGTTTAACGGCGGGCATATACGCCTCTCGTAGCGGACTGAGCAATGTGATACTGGAGAAATCGATCCCCGGAGGACAGGTCGCCGTCACCCCGGTCGTCGAGAACTGGCCAGGCATGACCAATGTCCCCGGGAAGCATCTGATGGACCTGATGGTTCAGCACGCGAGGAGCTACACGCACATACACGAGAACGAGGAGGTGCTCGAGGTCAAGGTCGGGAGGAAGATAGAGGCGATAACGAGAAGCGGAAGGTATCTCGGGAACGCCCTATTGATCGCGACCGGTGCGACTCACCGAAAGCTGGAAGCCCCGGGAGAGGACCGACTTTACGGAAAAGGGGTCTCATACTGTGCGACCTGCGACGGCTATTTCTACAAGGACCGCCAGGTAATCGTTGTCGGAGGAGGCAATACCGCTCTTACCGATGCCCTGTATCTGGACTCGCTTGGGGCAAAGGTGACTATAGTACACAGAAGAGGTGAATTCAGGGCGGAGAACCATCTAGTCGAAAGTGTAAAGGAAAGAAAAATCGAGGTTTTATGGGATTCGGAGGTGGTGGAGATCAATGGAAAAGAACGAGTCGATTCAGTCTCAATAAAAGGATCTAAAGGCGGGAAGACGAAGAAGCTGAAAACCGATGCCGTCTTCGTAGGAATCGGCGAAACACCTCTATCCGAGATAGCGTCAAGCATAGGGGTCGTCACGAACGAGGCGGGGTTCATACAGGTCGATCAGACCCAGAGGACCAATATCCCGAGGGTGTACGCGGCGGGCGATGTCACGTCCGGTATACGGCAGATCGTAACGGCGACCGGCACAGGGGCTGTGGCGGCATTGTCTGCATTCCAGGACATATCCAGAAGCCGTAAGCAGTAGATTAGAATATCCAGTCGGGGAGGAAAACCAGTGGACGACCTACAGAAAAGGCAGCTACACATGGTCTTCATGCAGGAGGCGATTGCCGAGGCGAGGAGAGGCTCGGAAGAAGGGGGAATACCGATCGGGTCAGTACTCGTGAGGGGCGGAGAAATTGTGGGCAGGGGTCATAACCGACGGGTGCAGAAGAACGACCCAATCTTGCATGCTGAGATAGATTGCCTCAGGAACGCTGGCAGGATCGGCAGCTACAGAGATACCACCCTTTACTCAACGCTCATGCCCTGCTACCTCTGCGCGGGCGCGGCCGTTCAATTTGGAATAGGTGCGGTGGTAGCGGGCGAATCTGAGACTTTCGCGGGTGCCAGGGAGTTCATGGAGAAGAACGGGATCGAGGTGATCGACCTGGATATTGCAGCTTGTAAAGAGATGATGGGGTGGTTCATTGAAAGACATCCCGAGCTATGGAGCGAGGACATCGGGGAGCTATGAGCGTCAAGAATCGAGCGAAATGGCGCCGAGGGGGAGATTTGAACTCCCGTGGTGCGAAGCACCAGTAGCTGTCTAGTGCCCCAAGGACATCTCGAGGCTACCGCCTTTGGCCGCTCCCGTATGAGGGATGCATAAACCGGGCTTAGCTACCTCGGCAGGATTTGGTGATTGAGCAGAGAGGGATTAATTCTTTGCGAGGTGAATTCTGCCGATCCGGGAAAAAATTACAAATAAAATAACCAATTCTCCCGCATCCGGGGAATCTTATATGATTCGTGTCAAGGTCAAGTCAGCCCCGAGGGGCGGGATCGATCGAACACTGGACCTTCCCGAGGGATCTAACGGTCTGGATCTGCTGAGAAGCCTCGGACTGAATCCGAACCATTGGATCATATCGAGGGGAGAAAATGTCATACCAGACGACGAACAGATTAATGAGGGAGACACGCTCATGCTGATATCGGTCGTCTCAGGCGGATGACGGTCTGCCGGCAATTGCCCCGATATCAATCTATTATTTTCTCATGGAAAACCTTATTAAGCAGGAATTGTAAGTAGGGGATGGAGAAACGGTGGCTTACGGCAAGCCTATAATTTCCCGATTCACATATCACGATCATCTAAGTCGTCAAAATTGGTCGGCTGTACAGGCCATATCAATGATTGATAGAACGGCCAAAGGTCGCAGCGTCCAGATTTGGCGGTAGTTAGGCCAATCGTAATGAGTGTCCAAAAACCCATTTGGCGGGGAATGGCAACGGTCTTGCCATGCACTGTTTTTCGAAGAATAGATAGGTGAATTCAAATGGAAATAGATCCAAGTACAACGAAGTATCTGATTCACGCTCGTATCTCAGCTGATGGTATTGTAGAGAAGCCCGATGTCGTTGGCGCGATTTTTGGCCAGACAGAAGGGTTGCTGGGAGACGAGCTGGATCTGAGAGATCTTCAGAAAAGTGGAAGAATAGGCCGCATAGAGGTCGAGGTTAATTCGAACCGCGGCAGATCGGAAGGAAAAGTCTTCATACCGTCGAGCCTGGATCAGGTCGAAACTGCAATACTCGCATCGGCACTAGAGACAATTGACCGTGTTGGTCCCTGCAAGGCTCGCATATCAGTCGACCAGATCGAGGATGTCAGGGTCTCGAAGAGGAACAAGATAATCGACAGGGCGAAGGCGCTTCTGAACGAAATGATCAAAGAGTCCAGGGTCAGCGGGGTCGATCTGACCGAATCGGTCAGGCAATCCGTCCAGGTGGAGGAGATCGTCCAGTTCGGTGGTGAAAGACTTCCCGCAGGCCCGAACATCGAGAACTCGGACGCCATAATCGTCGTAGAAGGCAGATCGGATGTGCTCAACCTCCTCAAACACGGTATCAAGAACGCGATAGCCGTCGAGGGCACCAGCATTCCGAGGTCGATCGCGGACCTATCCCGGGACAAGGTCGTGACCGCCTTCGTGGACGGTGACAGGGGTGGCGAGCTGATCCTCAGGGAGCTGCTGCAAGTGGCAGAGGTGGATTTCGTAGCCAGAGCTCCGAAATCTCAGGAGGTCGAGGAGCTCGCGCAGAAGCAGATCATGAAGTGCCTCCGGAACAAGATCCCAGCAGAGCAGTTCGTGGAGATGTTCAATATCAAGGTCCCTCAGAGGACCCTGGATGATGAGGGCGCGTTCTCGGCCGCCAAGGAGGAATCACGCCAGACCGGAGCGACGGCTCAGGCATCTCAGGGCAGGAACGGCAAGGACTACAGGAGCAACAGAAAATACGAGGACAGGAAGCCCCAGCGCGAGCCGCAGAGGGAGCCTCAGCAGAAGAAGTTGACGCCCGAGCAGGAGAACATAATACAGATTCTCAAAGATCTCATATCGAGCTCAAAGGCTCGGTTCCTTGCGGACAACGGAAATACGATCGACGAAGTACCTGTCAAAGAGCTCGCGGACAAGCTCAAGGAATCTCAGGAAAAAATATCTACCGTAGTATTCGATGG
>DSAX01000018.1 GCA_011046235.1 Methanobacteriota archaeon
GCCGTGCGCTGTGCCTCCCCACCGCTTACCGTGTTCGCCTTTTCATCCGCGAGTTCCGCAATATCGAAGATATCAAGCAGCTTCTTTGCTCGGTCAAGGTTCTTATTCTTGGCTAGCTTCAGAGGTAGGGTGACGTTGTCGAGCACCGTCAGCTCATTTATCAGATTATAATCCTGGAACACGAAACCGACATTGAGCAGCCTGAACCTCGCGAGCTGGTCCTCCGTCATCTCGTCAATCCGGGTCCCCTCGATATAGACTTCACCGGAGGTCGGGCGATCCAGCCCCGCAATGATATTCAGAAGCGTGGTCTTGCCGCACCCGGACTTACCCAGGAGGATCAGTATCTCCCCCTTCTTGACGCTCATGTTGAGGTTGTCGATTACTGGCTTCCTGGAACTGTTGTATTTCTTAGTCAGAGATTTGACCAAGATCATAGGTTTCTTCTTCTTGCCCATTACGGGGTTGGGATTACCTCAGGGATATATATTCTATGCCAGTTAAAATCGTGAGCCGGCAGAATTAAAGATGATGCATTTGAGACTGACACCCGGTCAAAAGCTGGCCTCTCCGCGTCTTTCCGAACCGCTTGAAGGTCTCAGATATAGGCCGATCCCGACCAGCAGGAAGACCATGAAGACAATGTTCGCTATCACCGCGGATCTCGTCAGGATTGAGTCGACCGTTTCGGCCATAACGAATAATGTGGAGCAGAAGACCGAAAGGGAGAGTATGACATAGGGCGCGAGCCGCCTGTTGATGGAAATCCCGTCGCTCCTGACTCCTGCCCTAAGGTTGATCCCGTACAGCAGAGCCGATATCAATATCCCGCACAGCGCAAGGGCTATCAGAATCGACAGATTGCTAGATAGTGGCGGGACAATGTTGTGCAGGAGTTCGATTAACGATGTGACCGCCAGGAAGGCCACCGAAACGGAAATTGCGATAATCGCAACAATCCTGAGCAACCCCTCGTTTCCGGATCCATTTTCGCGCCTGGACGAGATGCTAGCATCGCTGAAAACCTCGAATTCGGCCCCACAGTGGGGGCACAGAAGGATGTCCAGGTCCACCTCGCCCCAGCAGCTGGGACATAGCACGACTCGATCTCTCCGCGCGAACGACAATCTATCAGCCCGGAAAGAATCGAATAATTCGTTCTTAAGCGTTTTCTTCCTATCATCATTCTTTCCAGTGGAAGCGATGGTTTCTGGCGAACTTGATATGGCTGTCAGGTTCGATTGCGACGATCACCAGTACTTCTTGCTTTCCCTCAGGATGTCGAGCCCGTTCAGCTCTCCGACGATCCCGTTTTCCTGGTTGACGATCGGCAGGTCGTTGAGGTGGTGCTCCACCATGAGCTTCGCCACGTTGACGACCAGCTCGTCCTCGTAGACCCGGATAGGCTTGGACATGAACTCCGTGACCTTATCGTTCGAGATCTCGCCCAGCATCTTCAGGAACGAGGTGATGCCGGTCTTTCTCACCCCGAGGCTGTATCCCGCATGCCTCATGAGCGTCTCGAGCGTTATCGTGCCGATCAGCTTAGAGCCCGCGTTGAGCACATACACCTTCCTCGTCTCGGAGTCCTTTATCATCGCCTCCACGGCTTCCTTAAAAACCGCATCCTCCCTTACAGTTGCGGGGGCGACCCTCCTCGCCGAGGACAGTATGTCCCCGACGGTCACGTCCTTATACGATTTTTCAGTCATCTCAACCATCCTCTATAATGCTCTGACTTCAGCTGTCCTCCTTTCTCAGATGCACCACGCTCTGCGGGAAGGGTATCTCGATGTTCTCCTCGTTGAACCGCCTGAAGATGTTGGAGTTCAGGAAGTCCTTGGTGTTGAACCTGTCCGCCCTGTCGTTCAGCCAGGCCAGTATGAAGAAGTTGAGGCTGGAGTTGGCCATCTCCTCGAACCTCACGATCGGCGTGAGGTCCGGGTTGTCCTTGATTATGTACGGGCAGCTGTTTATGACCTCCCGGATGATCTCCTTGACCTTCTGGATGTCCGAATCGTACGATACGCCGAAGGTCATCATGATCCTCCCCTTGTCCGGGGCGCTGCTGAAGTTCGCGATCTTCTCGTTCACCAGCTTGTTGTTCGGGATCGCGATGATCGACGCCTCGGAGTACCTGAACAGCTTCGTGGTCCTGAGGCCGATCTTCCTCACCTCGCACCAGTCGCCGTCCGAGAGTATGATGATGTCCCCCTCCTTGAACGGCCTGTCCAGAAGTATGAATATCCCGCTGAAGAAGTTGGAGATCGTCTCCTGCGCCGCGAACGCGATCACCAGCGAGATGAATGTCCCGCCGAGCACGAACGCCGTCAGGTCTACCTTGAGGGCGGCAAGGGCGTAAATGAGGGCCGCGAACCCGATCACCACGATGCCGACCTTCTCTACCACGGGGATGAGTATGTCATCGACCTTGCTCGCCGTCCTCTTCGCGATGACCTTCCCGTAGTACACGAGGACGTTCTTGAATATCTTGTACGCCAGATAGAATATGATGATCACGACGATTACGCTGTATATCGAGTACACGGAGTCCCTGATGCTCTCGGATATGTGCATGTGCAGGGCGTCCAAGGAGTGCACGATGCCGTATATGAATACCAGGATCAGGACCGGAGTCCTCAGTATGCCCATGATTATCTTCTCGAGCATCGACGCGGTCGCCCTTGCCAGCACCCTGCCGATCCCGTCCAGAAGGAAGGCTATGCCGGCGGCGATCACCAACCAAATAACGATGTCGAGTAAGAACACGCCCCACTCGTTGTCGAGCGGGGACGGCAGCGGGTTCTCGAAGTATCCGAGCACCTTTTCGGCCGATGCCAAAGCCCCTAGTATAGCGGTGTCGGCGTTCACGGCCGAGACCTGCACCAGGTGCGAGTCCTCGTAGACGTACAGGTATACCGTGAGGTTGTCGTATCTGTCCCCCCTCTCAAACGGGGCTGTCACGGTCGCCTGGACGGATGCCAGACCGCTCGGCTCGAGTATTATGGATGGAGTAGCCAGCGTGTACGACCACTGCTCGGCTGAAGCGTCCGTCGAAACGTTTACCGTAAGCTGGAGGGCCGGGTTGAGGCTTCGTATTGTCCAGTTGTAGGTCGCGTTCTCTCCCGCCCTCACGGATTTCGAGTAGTCGTCGATGTACAGGATCTGCACGGAATCCGAGTCGGCCGCGTCCGTTGCTGGAAGAAGCGGCGCAATTAGAGTAATCAGCAGAGCCACGGTCAATATCAATCTCATACAATTTGATCTTCTGGCTTTGATCAAATCGATCACTTCCTCATTGGTGGGATATTCTCCAAAGAACTAAACCGATAAACACATCATCTATATGTATATCTCAGGTATCGACAAATCGGAATACAGGCCGCAGGTGATCGACGGTCGCTGTGATGCACCACGCAAGTGCCAGGTTGGTAATTCGAATGTTGCTCACCCACAAATTGTTCCTCGGAATCCTCGCATGGACGGTGCTTTCCGTCCTGATGGCGGCATCCGCGGGAATCGAAGTCCTCATCACGCTCGAGATCATCGGCCTGCTGGTTGCCAGAGAGCTCTGCGACGGCCTTCTCACGAACGATGTGCGCGACCGGCTCGACTTCTTCATCTACGCGGGGCTGTTCCTGTTTCTCGTCGTGATACTGCGTCGGGTCTGGCTCGCCATCGCATGATTTCGATTATCGAAAATTCTCGGGGTCAGTTGGTCAGCCAGAGGTATACTTCTCTGTATGGTTCCGCCCCGTCGATCTCTACCTGCTTGTAGAGCAGGAACCGCAGCTTGAAAACTCCGGCGTCGTCAAACTCGTATGAGAACGAGCTGTTTACCCAGTCACCATCAACGACGGTGACATTGACCGCCAAGCCCTCGCCGATTTCCATCGCGTTATATCCCTCGAGGCTTTCGGAGTAACGTAAAGAGGTGTAGTTCTGGCTCTCCTCGGCGACGAGCGCGATCACCAGCGTGTAATCGGTATCCTCCCCCTCGTTGCAGCCGATGCAGACGATTACCGTGCCGTTGTTTCCGGTCGGGTAGTCGCTCGCCGTCATATCTCCGTTCAACAAAGCGAGCTGCGTGAACCTCTCGCCGCCCCCGGGCGAGGAGATCGCGTAGACCAGCAGGGACACTGTCGCAATGAGCACCACTACTATCGTGACTATGAGCACCCTGTCGATTATGGGATATTTTCTCAGGTCGAGGTCGATGTAGATCTCGAGCCGCATCCGCTCCTCCTCCGGGAGCTGCATCCTCCTGTAGTAAGCGATCACCGAGAGTAGGGCGATGTACGCGCCCATGCTGAAGGCTATCGATGACAGCTTGATCCCGGCGGACGAGTAATTGAGCATGAGGCCGACCAAGGGGACAATCGCGACGCTCAGACCGAGGCTTAGCGCGCCCCTCTCGATCCAGTCTATCCTCTCCCTGGACGGAAAGAGCGCCGCCGTGGTCACATATCCCGGCAGGATCAGGACGAATACGAGCCCGAGGATCCATCTCACCGGGGAATCCTCGAGCGTGAATACGGCCACTATGACCGCTGCGGAAATCGCGTTGGCGATGATGAGGTCATCGGGTCTCCGTTCGAGCGCCAGCGGAATCCTCATCTCCTGTCCCTCTCTACGTATTTTCGGTGTCTCTCCCTCTCCTCGAGGACGTATCTGATGAGCCCTTTCCTCCATTCCGGATGTCTCTCCGAGACCGCCTCCACGAGCTCGTCTATGCTCATCCCCTTCTCTTCCTCCTCCGCTTTCTTTTCCCTCCGGAAGATCGAGATGAACCTCGCGAGGACGTTTCTCACCTTCCGGTACGAGAATGCGAATGCGCTATCGATCAAATCCGTCGCTACCCACAGCATGAAGAAGAAGGAGAGCAGCACGATCGCGACCTTGCCGTTCGTGGAGATCGACCCCGTGAACTTCGTGGTGATCTCCACCGGATCGAAGTAAGCGCGGTGGCTCTCGTCGAAAAGGACCGTCTCCCTTTCGGAGGAGACTATCTCGACGACGTTCTCCGCGAATATCTCGTTGGACATGTATTCCCGCATCCCGTTGATCAGCACGCTCGGGTCGGACAGCAGTATCAGGGTTCCGTCGCCCATGCTCTCCCTCGCCAGGATGCAGAACGGTCCGCGCGGCTCGCCCCAGTCCTGCATCCGGTCGCCGTCCTCGTCCATCCAGCTGGCAACGCTCGTCCAGGCGATCCCGTCCGCAACGGAGGGATTGAGCGATACCGTAGACGGGTAGTTGAGGAGAAGCGAGGTGACATTGCTCGTCATCGGATCCTCTTCGAGATCGAAGCACACCGAGAACTCGGCGCTCTTCTGGAACGCGAGGTCGATCGCGAGCCGGTTGGAGAAGCGGCAGGCCGCGCCCATGTGCTCGAGAAGTGTGTTGCCGGTCCCGAAATCGTCCGCCAGCAGCAATATTCCCCCCGCCCTTACGAAGTCTCCGACATATTCGCCCTCCGCCAGGGTGTACTCCTCCGTGGGACCGATGATAACGAGCGCTGCCGTGCTCGGGTCCAGCTCGATCTCCGTCAGCTCCATCTGTACCACCTCGAGGTCGGTCCCGGTCGACTGGACCACGAAACTGGGTGCGAACTTGCCCGCGGTATAGGTCGACACCGCAAGCCGGCTGGTCCCGTTCCAGCCGCTGTTGAAGATCGAGAAGTCGGTGGTGGTCGATATGACCGGAGCCACCATACAGAGGCCGAGAAGCGCGATGGCGACCGTGAGGATCGTGACCGCGACATACCCGCGCTTCAGCTTACGCCGCATTCGGCTCGCCTCCTCCGGTGCCTATTATCTCCTCCACTGTCCTCGTCATCTCCTCCGATTCCGTGCCCGAGAGCTCGGAGCCGGAATACAGCGCTATCTCGAAGAGCAGGGTCGCCCTCTCGACCTCCCGGTACGAATATCCCAGGCTCCCGAGCATCCGGGCGATCTCCCAATGCGTCATGCTGTCCCTGATGCCGATGCTCCTCTCGCCCTTCAGGATCGAGATGAGGCGGTTGTAGTACCATACGATGCGGTCGTTCGGGTTGCTGGGAGCCTCGAGAGTCCTTTTTACGACCGCTCCGAGTTCGTCCTGCAGCGCTTCCGCTCCGGCAGGCACGATCGTCGGCTCAACGATCGGCTCTCCCTCGCCCTGTTCTTCCGAGGAGCTTTCTCTCCTGCTCTTCCTGATCTGCAGGGTCTTGACCACGGTGCCCGCGGCCAGAAGAATTAGGAGCCAGGTATAGTATGCGTAGTCTCCGAAGAACAGGTTCACGAAGTCCTGGGGCGGGGAGATCCCCCCCCATCTTGGCAGATAGGGCCAGAACGGATATTTCAGCGAAGCCTTGGGAACGTAAATGGTGAAGCTCTGCGAATCCTCCGAATACCTCCAGTGGCCTTCTCTGAACAGGTATATCGCAGTGATAGTGTGAGTCCCGGTCGACAGCTCGATGCTCTCGATTGAATAGGAGAATATACCCCTATCGTCAGAGGAGACATTTGTCTCAAACTCCCCGTCGACGAATATAGTGATGATCGCTCCGTCAATGGGCGCGGACTGGTTTGCGAATATCGTACCGTTGCCCACGATCTTATATCCAAGGGCGAAGCGGTCTGAGAACAGGTTGAGATCGAGCTTCGTCGGGATGCTAATCGTGAGCTCCGCGACGACGGAGCTGCTCGGGGCGTACGGCAAATGCCCCATGAACTCGGCCCAAACGGTGTGCTTTCCAAGGCCGATTTCGGAAGCGTCCCTGGAGTAGGCGTTCTCGCCAAATTCGTCTGTGACGAAGGCGATTTCATCGGCATTTAGGTGGTAAACGCAATTGCCGTTTTCGACCGGTCTGCCGAATATGTCCGTAACGATGGCACTGATGTTCAGTTGATCGTCCAATGTCAGAAGCGTCGCCTCGATTTCAATCCTTACCTCCGTCGGGATGAGCGATACAGTGACGGTTACCGGGTCTGAATAGAGTTCCTCCCATCCGGACGACGAATTCGCGGTAAGCACATGCGATCCGAGCCAGCTTTCGTTCACGGGCACCTCGAACTCGAACCTCAGCTCACCGTCGGAATCGGTGATGCCCGTCGACAGGGGCAGGCCGTCCAGGTCGATCTGCACGAAACGCCCCTCCTGGAAGCTGCCGTTGAAGAACAGGTATACCCCACCTCTGATCGATTCCCCCAGGTAGACCGTCTCCTCCTCCAGCCAAAGGACAAGGAACGGCGACACATCCTTCCAGGGGTTCTCTCCGGTTCCGGAAGGATCATCATCCGACCTCAGGAAGTCCAGGAGCTCAAGCTCGATCATGTAGAGAAGCCCCCTGAGCTGTTCGATCAGCTCCAGGAGGTCGTTATCGGCAAATGGCGTGGCGTCATCGACCTCCAGCGCGGAGATCTCGTTTGCGGATTCGACCATGGCATCTATGGAGCCGTCCATGCGTACCAGCAGTGAGTTCGCTCTTCCAATCGAGCCCATGGCGGCGAGCGTCTGCTCGTCGGTGAGATTCACATAGCCCGATAGGGAATGTATGAAGTTCCGCTCGGAAATCAGCGATGCCTCCATATCGATGAACTGCTCCTCGAGCTGGGCGAATTCGAGGAAAGGTGGCATCAGCCGGCTCAGGTTCTCGTAGCTTTCCACGACATCCATCATGATCTGCAGGAGCTGCGCGGCAGGATCCAGCAGCCCGTTGACGATGGACATGTTGTCGTTCGCGCCGGCGATATATTCGCCGATGAGCGATTCCAGCGTATATTCGGAGTAGTCGATCGACGATCTCAGTAGGTCGATCAGCATGTCCAGATCCGAGCCTACCAGGTCGAAGTTCTCGTGAGGTATCTCCGCCTCCGCAGCGAATGGGGCACCCAGAATGAGCAGGCAGAAAGCAACGGAGATGGCCGTTCTCAGGCGCATGGGCCTCGCTCCCAGGGAGGGCGTATTCATTGACGCATAACTGAGCATTTAATTTATAAATATATCACGGGGCGCATCCTGGCAGCACGATCTCTACCAGTCGCGCAACTCCAGATGGAAGACGACCCTGTCCTGCGAGTTGTCCACAGATTTCACCCTGACCGCCTTCCCGGCCGCCCTGGCAACTGCGGTCAGTATGCAGGAGCACATGATGCAGCTCATCTGGCGGCAGGTGTCCGGCAACTCCGACCGGATGGCCCTGCAGGCATCGGCCAAGGCCGCGTACTCGATGCGCAGGACGAACTCGTCCTCCGCCTCTCTGATGTGGAAGTCCTTCACGGCGGATAAGCCCTGCTTCAGCATCTGAAGGGATGCCTCGACGGTTCCGATATCGGTCATCCTCAGGTCTATACTGAGCTCCCTCTCTATCCTGCCCAGAATGTCCGAGCCCAGCGGTTCGACCAGCATTCCAGGCGTCGTGCCGTCCTTGCCGGGTGACATCGTCAGGTCGTCTGATAGCGCCAGGGGCGGGAGGCTCGAGCTCGGCGGCGCGGGTATGAATATCCTCTCCTTCGTCAGGCCGTGATTTGCGGGAAGATACACGGCGTTGCCGGACAGGGAAAGGCCCGATATTATCTGACTGGATATCTTCGCAGCCGATATCATCTCGGATTCGGATATGACCGACGGTGTGCTTTTCTCCACGAGGACGAATATCGCGAACAGCCCGGCAAACAATATGCCGATCCCTGAGATCGTGAAGAAATTCCGGGAATTCTCCAATGCTAGGATTCGATCTTCCAATACTGGATCGTTCGTCGACCCGATGTCGTTTATCTTGCTTTGAGCGTTGAAAGCTAGCATTAGTAAAATAATGCCAGTTATCAGAATGACGATTCCGATCGCCCTTACGACCTCGATCTCGAACTCGAATCCGAAGATTTTCATCTTCATGGCCGTTTTTCCCCTTTCACGGTGAAATCATAACTTTATATCTAAGATTTATACTATTTTCAATAATTATAGTCTTTAGTCATTTTCCGATATCATCCTTCTCCATGAAGTTTAGGAAGAGAAAAGCGCGATTTCCGTTTAAATATTGCCCGGAGCAAGAACCGTCTGTCGGAGCTCTTGGTTCCTCTTCTTGCAATGCAGACCCGTTATCAATTTTGAGTGCATACAACCGGTTATTTACCGTGTTGATATATTTTCGACATAATATAATGGGTTTTTATCCATGGCAATGATCGGATCTTGCCCATGTTCTGCGGGTTCGATGGTTCGGAAAATATCAACACCATTTAGTCTCGATTTTCGAAAAAACGTGCCGAAACAAAGCAAAGTGATTTAAACTTGAACGGATTTGCCTCTGGCGCATCAACTGAGGCGAGGCATTCGATCGACCCCTAGCGGGCCGCATTGAAACGCCTCTAAAAACAAGCGCAAAAAAACGCTTTCGAGGGGGAAAACATCCTTTCTTATTCGAGGGGGGAGAAACCAACATGTATCATAGCGTAAGCTATAAGCAAAATAGCGTTTCGAACAAGAGTTTGAGTCTCCGAGTCAGGAGACTTCTGGCTGTTGCGGTAGTCTTTGCAATGATCGCAACAAGCTTTTTCACGATGGTCGCTATAGCCGAGGAAACTGGACCACCTGAAATATGGACATCGCAGGATGAATATTCCGCAGGAGAAACGGTCTATATTACGGGAATTAATTTTACTTTGAAAGATTCTGCTTTGAAAGAAGTTCCTGTTGAGATCAGTATATTCCACCCCAGTGAAGGTTTTGGATATAAAAATTATACTGAGATGCCCGATTCTAAGGGCAAATTCGTTTGTGACGATTATGTTGCCGAGTGGTTGATTGAAAATGTGACAACACCGGTCAATGTGACAGCCACTCAGGTTTACAAGGACCAAGTCCTCGTCGCCTACACGGAGTTCATGGATCCCGGCGTCTACCTGGAAGGTTACACTCTGAAGCCGCAATTGCGGTTCACTTCCGGCGACATCAAGGGCTACATCGAGGGCGACAGCGTCCCGTTCATGGCTGTTTTCAACAAGAACCAGCTCGGTGGGGCGAGTACAATCAACGTATCCATCGGAGTTGATTTCATTGATTACAACTCCCCGATAATGCCGACCTACGGCATCGATTTCCTGACCCAGTATTGGCTGAACCCGCCCGCATCGCCGTTCAACACATATCCGAACTCGAGCGCGCCGTTCCAGGCCGATCCAGGCCATGGCACCGTCACGAACCAGCACAGATCAGCCAACATTTACGACGAGGGCGGCAAGCAGGTCGTCCAGGTCTGGAACTTCACTCTTAATTTCGCTCCCGGCGTCACCGCCGCAAAGGTTAGGTTCGGAGCGCACCTGGCGCTGACGGACATTCCGAACGGCAAGCTGGGAGCAGCCTACTATCCCGGCTCCGCCCTTCACGTTAGAATAGTAAATGTCGAAAACGGAGACGCGGGCAA
>DSAX01000009.1 GCA_011046235.1 Methanobacteriota archaeon
ACATAGGGATAGGTCCTCGTCGGCAGCTTGACATCGTATTTGTTGTCGCGGGCGCCGACCGTGAAGCTCTTCGGTGCCCTGCTCAGCGCATCATTCACCATCGATTCCGGCAACTTCGCTATTTCCGAATTAAAATCCACAACGGCTCCCGCATCTACAAGCATCTCCAGTGTCTGCTTGCTGGGGATTCTCACTCCGATGTCGTTCAGTACTTCAAGGCTCAAATCATGTATTAGGTCCTCTTCATCCTTTTCAAGAAACCTCAAGCGAGAAACCGCCATTCAGCTCACCTTTTCTTATCATCCTGTCCAGCAGTATTAGTCATCAATCTATATGGGGGCTTTTAGAAAAGTATATCTGCTTTCAATTGTGCGATTGAATATTGCAGAGCCCTTCATTCCAAGCTCTTCATGCAGCCGACGACGTTTCCAGGCTTGCCGTCAATCCGATATGCCTGAATAATTTAATATATTAACCGTATTTTATTCGTCATACCGTGCCTTTCCCTGACGATCAGCCCCCGGTTCTCGAGCTTGTCAAGCAGCCTCGTGACCTTGGCCTGTGAGAAAATCCTCTTGGCCACGATGTTCTTCTGGAGCATCTCCCCTCCCTCCTCCTTGATCAGGAGGTAGATCTCCAGCTGATCCTTTGGAAGCCTGGATTCCAGCTCCAAATCGGGTTTCTCAGGAATTGGTTCCTCCTCGGAAATTACATCAGCAATCGTTGCCGATATCCCCTCACCGGCAACGACATTCGAATCTGCGGCAGCGCTCTCCGCAGAATCGGGTATTTCACCTGAGATAGATACTGAATAAAGGAGCAGAAAAACGGAAGCGCCCAACACACCGGTTGTCAAAATCAGCATAAGAACCTCGGGACTGAGTATGTCTATGCCCTCATCGACATATTCGGAAGGCAAGCTCCCCTCATTGACGCCGGTGCTTCCCTGGATTATGACGATCACGAGCAATATTATCGTCGCGATGCATATTGCACAGGCAGCCAGGGACAGAGTCACCGCTACTCTTCTCTTCTGCACGAATAATGGCAATGATGGCTATTATATATCATTTTTATTGAGCAAACCCCCATACTGAAGTTGATGAAGCGCAGATGTCGGACCTGTTCAGTAAAATATTTATAAAATAACCAGTATAGTTTCTGGCCCTCGGGCCGCGGAGTGTGCGATTACGAAAAATAGAGAGACGAGAATGCGCAGTGTGACAGTGGCATCTCTGTCAAGCCTCATTATTGCGACTGCGCTGATCATGGTCACGATGTTCACCCCGTCAATCTCTCCAATCGCCTCTCAGGCGGACTGGGACGGGGACGGTTATAACAACAAAATCGATCTTTTTCCGCAGAATCCGAATGAGTGGACAGACAGTGATGAGGATGGCATAGGGGACAATTCCGATGCGTTCCCAAATGATCCTTATGAGATCATGGACTCCGACGGGTACGGAGTCGGCGACAACGCCGATTTCTGCGATAGTGGAAATGGCGGGATAACCATCACAATTGATGTCTTCGAGTTCGAGGGTTACGCGGGCGGCTACAACCGCTGGAAAAACGATCCAGATGCCTGGTTCGAAATCAAGGTGGACACGGACGGGGACGGCATTTTCGATCTGACCAGGCAGAGCGATATTTTCAACGCATGTCGATCGCTCGAGGACTTCTTTAACATAACATTGGACCTGGATGACTCCCTGTCCCTGCTGAGGTTCACCGTTCTGGCATACGATGTTTGGGAGACGAGCGAAAACCGTGTCACGGACTACGAGGTATTCGACTACCTCCCGGAGGGCGGATCCAAGGCTGCCGTGCACGAGGTCGAGCTACCATATAGCGGCACATTGCTCTCCAGTGGGTCCGGGGACAGCGATACCCCAGACTGTACGCTGGGATATTCACTTGATACCGTAGCCCTCTGAGATTCTTTCGGCGAAATATCCGGACCGAACAAGATGCGGTTATGATTCAGTCTTTTCCTCCGTCTCCTTCCCCTTTTCCGCGACCTTTGCGATCCAAATTATCACTATCACAGCAACGATCGTCACCGTTACCGCGTAAACGATCATCGGCAATAGTTCATCCGGGTCTCCAAACACCTCGGCAAATACCGCCCGAATTGCCCCGTTCCATGCCAGAGCGGCGACCAAGCCGAAGGCGACGGTCAATAGCGCGGCCATTTTTTCGATTATCTCCACTTTCAGCGACATATAATCACCTTGAAACGGAAATCGCATTGAGGGATATATTACACCGTGACAAGCGGTGTAATTCGGAATTCCTTCGTCGCTGAGATACTCAAGGACCTCACAAAGCAGAGGATCGAGGTGACAAGCGGTGTAATTCGGAATTCCTTCGTCGCTCCCCTGAGCGCGAAAAAACAACCGCGGGTCAGATCGGGTACCTCAGGATCGCAGCGTATCCCCCGAGTGACTCCAAGCGCTTCCCGGCGTCATGGTTATTGCTGAGTATCTCCACCCTGCCGCCGAGTTTCTCCGTGGTCTTCATCAGCTCCTCTCCGAGCGGAATCCTGACCCTCTCCTCGGTAATCAGCAGAACCTCGACTGCTCCCGCTTTCGCGGCCTCCTCTACCTGTTTAGGTCCGTAGGTCACGGGATCCCCCCTTGATATCCTAGATAGCAGGTCCTCTATCAGGTTTGTCTCGACCACCAGCCTGGTGTCCTCCACCACCTTTCCCCCGAGTCCTTTCTTTACGACCTCATAAACTCCGGCAGCGCCTGTTTGGCCGGAGGACAGGACAGTTGCTCTCTTGGCCATCTCCGGATGCTTTTCCCTGAGGAACGCGATGAACCGTTCCTTGGCAAACCCCGGGCCCAGGACGACCACCGGCTCCTTGTCGACCGAGGCCACAAGGATATTGGCTATTTCCTCGAAGTAGGATTTGGCATCGGTCTTCGATTCGTACATCTTCCCGGTTCCAGTCAGTGCGATATTGCCGAGCTCCCGGAGCGAGAACTGCGACATTACGAGCACGGCTGCTTCGGTATCGTCCAATGGCACGAAAAATATCGACGGGCGTCTCGCCTCCTTCACGGCGGACATGATCCGGTCTAGCTCGTGCTTCCTCCACTCCGACTTGAATATCGAGAGCTTGTCGCCGGGCCCGAGGAGGAGCGTATGGTGCTGTCCGATGTCCTGAGGCCCCTCCTCGATGACACCGAGTATCCGGACCTTGTCCTGATAGTCCTGGAACTCGACTTTTTCGACCCGAATTCCAAGTCGCATGCGCCTCTTCTCCGCTCTCTCTGTCCGTATCTTGTCGGACTTCTCCTCCTTTCTTCTGTGCGTGTCCGCCCAGACTAGGTCGGTGGGAATGACGATGTTCCTCAGGTGCCAGAGATCGTCCATGCTCTCCAGCAGGATCTTGATCTCACCCGTCCTGGTGTCCTGGTGCAAAACCTTCATTACGCTCGTATTGGAATCTGACCGCGCATATATCCATATATCGAAATTATCGGTCTTGGCAGCGCATTGGCGGAAATCGGGTATTGATAAACCTTTTCTCCGGCGAATCCTTAATCCACGATGTCGGTCACAAAAGCCTTTAATAGCATTCAATCGAATTACAAACGGAAGCAAATAAAGGAGCCAGGAGGATTACTATGGCAGATTTTGCACAGCTGCAGAGAATCGTAAGGGAGATTGAGGAGCACCCTCATGTGCAGGACGCGACAATCGTTTCCAGAAGCGGAATGCACATAGCGGGGGACATACCCAAGGGCGCTCACATGGAAACCTATGTCGCCATGTCTGCCATACTCCTGGGGGCCGCTGAGAGCGCCACATCCGAGCTTCACGACCGCCTGAAGTTCATAGTCGTCCAACTCGACGGGAGCAAGTTCGTCCTCGCCCCCGCAGGAAACAAGGCGCTTCTGGTCATGCGCTCCTCCGACGAGGCGAACCCGGACGAGCTGGCCGAGCTCACCGGCAACTTCTCGGAGAGGATCGAGAAGGCCCTCTGATCGCATTAGGCTCGGTCTTTGCCCACACCCGATTTTCGTTTCTCGGGCTTTTTCGACTATTGCACACGCTAGCTCAGAAACATATTTATCCATACAGTCATAAGCCTTGCCTCGGTGTGAGGCGTCATGACCATCGACAACTCATCGGTCAAGACATTGCTTCTTTCGGCTGCGGATCTAGACGAACTGCTTGACATGAAGGAGGTCATTTCCGCCGTCGAAGAGGCGTTCCGCATGGTAGGCCTGAACAAGGTCCAAATGCCGCCAAAGATGTACATTTTCTACGATAAATTCCAAGGCGATCTCCGTTGCATGCCCTCTTATATTGAGGAGCTGGAACTGTCCGCCGTGAAGATAGTCAACGTCCATCCAAAGAACCCGAAGGAGCACGGCATCAGGTCTATTATGGGCACAATACTGCTCATCGACCCGCGGACAGGCGCTCCGATATCTATCATGGACGGCACCTACATCACTGACATGCGCACGGGCGCCGCATCCGGAATCGCCTCGAAATATCTCGCCAGAAGAGGGATCAAGAGGTTGGGGATAATTGGTGCTGGAAACCAGGCAAGGAGGCAGCTTCAGGCCAATCTCGAGAGCTTTGGCCGGTTAGACCAGGTCAATATCTACGATCTGATCCCACAAAAATCGGCTAGATTTGCCGCCTCAGCATCAGAGAAATACCCCGATAGGATAGGCGCTGTCGATGCCGTTGACAGCCCGCGCGAGGCGGTGGAGGATATGGATATCGTGGTGACCTGCACCCCCTCCAAGAATCCTATTGTGATGGACGAATGGGTCACAGAGGGACAGCATTTCAACTGTATCGGAGCGGACGCCCCTGGAAAACAGGAGCTGCAAAGCAAGATCATGACGCGGGCGAAGATAGTAATAGACGACTGGGACCAGGCGTCCCATAGCGGCGAGATCAACATGCCGTTATCTGAAGGGGTCATAACCCAGAGGAGCATCTACGGCAACATCGGCGATGTCGTTGTCGGCCACCGACCCGGCAGGGAGTCGGACAAGGAGATCACGATCTTCTGCTCGACCGGTCTGGCAGTTCAGGACGCCGTGACCGCGAGGCTCGCTTTCAATAAGGCCAAGGAACGGGGGTTGGGAAGCAGCCTCGAGCTCGTTCAGTCCCGTTGACGGAATGAACTCAGTGGCTGCGACCCCTGAGCCAGCGTCTGAGGGTCTTTTTCCCGTATGTCAGGGAGTCTGAGAGCGACCGTCCTTCACCCTCGGGCAGCCCCTCCCCTCTCAGGATCGCCTCGATCATCTGCTCCTCATTCTCGCAATTCACACGGAACATGACATACGATTTTCCGAGGTCGAACTCGAAGTGCGAGTCGCTCCCGGCAGTCGGCGGGAGGTTCATCGCTTTTCCGAGTTTCTCCGCCCTGCGGTTGCCTTTCGGGCCGGTCTTTCCGTTGATTACCTCGACGGCGTCGAACTTGCAGCGTTTGACGACCTTCTCACCGACTCCGGTATGCCACCTGAACGGATGTAGGGCGACTGCAACGCCCCCGAGATCGTGTACCTTGTCGATCGTCTCCTCCGGGGTCAGGTCCGGCGGGACCAGCTCCGTAATCCCGAGCGCCCCTATATGCCCCTCCTTCGAGCTTATCTCCGATCCTCTGATCACGATCATGCCGTTCTCCTTTCCGATGCGGTAGGCGTCGAGGGAGGCGTCGATCCCGTCATGGTCGAGAATTGCGACGGCGCAGAATCCCCTGCTCCGCAGAACTCTTAGGATATCTATGGGCCTGAGGCTTCCGTCGTATGAATGGCATGAATGGACGTGCAGATCCGCCTTCATCTGATCTTCGCCCCGGCTGATATGTCCCTGTCGAATCCGATTTGCGAGCCGTTATCGCAGATCAGCACCAGAGCCCGTTCGTTCTCGACGAAGCAGGCGACCTTTCCGCCTCTGGGTATCGACTTGCAGTTCGAGCATGGCATCCTCCTTCCGATATCCACCTCTCCATCCCCTACGGTGCCGGTCCTTATCTCGAGCTTTTGGAATTCCGAAAACGGCAACAGCTTCTCGGAAGGCTTCCTTCCGGAGTTGACGGCCATCCCCGGGGGGGCTTCATCTGGCGGCGCCAGCAGCGCGAGCGACTTCTTCGCCTCGGCGGCGAGGAGCATCCCCTCGGATTTCACCCCTCTGATGGTCGCGGGCTCGAGGTTCGTAAGTACCACGATCCGCTTCCCCCTCAGCTCCTCTCGGGTATAGTGCTCTTTCAGCCCGGCCACGAGGCCGATTTTCCTGCCGATATCGACGGTGAGCTTGTACAGCTTGTCCGCATCGGGATGGTCTGAGACCTCCTCGATCCTTCCGACCTTCAGGTTCAGTCTGGCGAAGCTCGGGCAATCCTCCTCGGGCTCTTCTTCGGGTATCTCGATCTTTTTGAAAAGCGGCACCGGTTTTTCGAGCTTCTTGCCGGTCAGCAAATCCTCGCCAAGGGCTGCCCATCCGATTTCTTCTATTGGGTCCGCATAGCCTATCTGGCGCCAGATCTCCTCCGACGAGAACGGCAGATACGGGTAGGCGAGCACGGCGAGCTCCCTGGCGATCTTCATCGAGAGATTGAGCGCGCTCCCGCACATCTCCCTGTCCTTCCGGAGCAGTGCCCAGGGCTCCACCGAGTCGAAGAACTGGTTGCCGAACCTGGCCAGCTCCATCACGGTCTTGAGACCCAGCTTGAAGTTGCACCCACCGACCGCCCTGGAATAGTCTTCGGCGGCATTTTTCAGCTGACTCTCCACCTCGGATATCCATTCCTGCCTGGCCGAATCCGCGGGCGGGATGCACCCGAAGTTCTTCTGAGTGAACGATAGCACCCTGTGGATGAAGTTCCCGTAGGCGGCGACCAGCTCGTTGTTCACCTTCGCCACGAAATCCTCCCAGCTGAAGTCGGTGTCCCGACCCTCCGGCATGTTGACCGAGAGGTAGTACCTTATCGCATCCGGCTGAAACCGCCTGAGCATGTCCGGCAGGTCGATGCTGACCCCGGAGCTCTTAGAGAACTTCTCCCCCTCCAAATTCATGAACTCGTTGGCCGGGACGTCGTACGGGAGCACCGTATCGTCGTATCCGATCAATATGGCCGGCCAGATGATGGTATGGAATATGATGTTGTCCTTTCCGATGAAGTAGTAGGACCTGGTCTCCGTATCCTTCCAGTAGGTTTCCCACGAGCTTCTGTCTTTTCCCGCGGAGGCCCATTCTTTCGAGGCTGACAGATAGCCGATGACCGCTTCGAACCAGACATATATCCTCTTCGACTCGAACCCCTCGACCGGGACTGGGACCCCCCAGGTCAGGTCCCGGGTAATGGCCCTGTCCTCGAGCCCCTCCTCGAGCAGGTTCGATGTGAAGCTGCGGACCCTGCCTCGCCAGTGATCCTTGTCGGATATGTACTCCTTCAACCTGCCCGTGAACTTGCTGAGCGCCAGGAAGAAGTGCTCCGTCTCCCTGAGCGAAGGGGCCGCGGAGCATAGCTGGCACCTTGCCTCCCCGAGCTCCTCCGCATTGAGCGCCTTCCCGCACTGGTCGCACTGGTCGCCCCGGGCCTTCTCGTAGCCGCAGTGCGGGCACGCCCCTTCTACGTACCTGTCTGGCAGGAACCTCTGGCAGCTGGGACAGTAGAACTGCAGGCTCTTCCTCTTCTCCAGATAACCGTTGCCGAGCAGCTTCAGAAAAATATCCTGGACGGTCTGGGTGTGGTTGTCCGTATGGGTGCTGGTGAACAGGTCAAATGAGGCGCCAATGTCCTCGAGCGCCTTTGTGTTGATACGGTGGAACCGGAAAGCGACCTCTTCCGGTGTGGTATTCTCCCTGTCCGCGCGGACAGCGATCGGAGCGCCGTGCATGTCCGACCCAGATATCATGAGCACGTCGTTTCCGACCATCCTATTGTATCTGGCGAATATGTCTGCGGGCATTATCGACCCGGCCATATGGCCCAGATGGAGGGAGCCGTTGGCGTATGGCCATGCGACGCATACGAGTATCTTCCTCTTTTGCATCTGCCAGGAAATTGCTCTAGCCGACTTAAAAGTAACTTATGGACGGTTTTCCGTTTCTCCAATCAGGTTCCGGGGAATCGCAGGATTTTATTATCAAGTAGGCTTTCCACAACCAGATGCGAATCGCAGTTCTGCTCAGGGACCGGTGTCAACCGAAGAAATGCAACCTCGAGTGCATGAAATACTGCCCTCCAGTCAGGACAGGAGTGGAAGCCATCGTCCTTGACGAGAAGAGCGGCAGGCCGGTAATATCAGAGCCGCTCTGCGTGGGATGCGGCATATGCGTCCACAAATGCCCCTTTGAGGCCATCAAGATAATCGGGCTGCCCGCGGAGGTCGAGGAGAGGATCGTCCACCGCTTCGGGGAGAACGCCTTCAGGCTCTACGGGCTACCGATTCCCAAGAGAGGCCAGGTGACCGGGATATTGGGACCGAACGGGATCGGGAAGACCACCGCCATAAATATCCTATCCGGCAACATCGCTCCCAACCTGGGCAGGTATCAATCACCCCCGTCCTGGGACGATGTGCTCGAGCACTACTCCGGGACGGAGATACACGACTACTTCGACTTGCTTGTAAACGAGGGGCTGAGAACCGCCATGAAGCCGCAGTATGTCGACAAGCTGCCCGAGGTGCACTCCGGGAGGGTTCGTGAGCTACTGGAACAGGTGGAAGGATCCGGTAATATCGAGAAGGTGTCCGAACGGCTCTCAATATCGAACATATTGGAGAGGGATATTTCCGAGATATCCGGAGGTGAGCTGCAGAGGGTGGCCATCGCGGCGACGCTCCTGAAGGACGCGGATGTCTACTTCTTCGACGAGCCGTCCTCATATCTCGACATATACCAGAGGCTGCGGGTCGCCAGGCTGATCCAGGAACTCGCTGCGGAGCGATTCCTGATAGTGATTGAGCACGACCTCGCCATTCTGGATTACCTCTCGGATTTGGCTTACCTCATATACGGTTCTGAAGGCGCCTACGGGGTCATCTCGCATCCGAGGGTGGTAAGGGTCGCCATCAATGTATACTTGGATGGATACCTCCGGGAGGAGAACATAAGGTTCCGCGAGACCAAGATCAAATTCGAACCCAAGCCTCCCAGGGATGAGTGGCAGAGGGAGCCGCTGATCCGGTTCGAATCGGTCCAAAAGAGGCTGGACGGGTTCAGCCTATCCGTGGAAGGGGGCGGAATCCACATGGCGGAGGTGGTGGGAGCGGTCGGCCCGAATGCCACGGGCAAGACCACCTTCATGAGAATACTGGCGGGAGAGATCGAGCCGGATTCCGGGGACATAGACTCCAGTGCCAAGATCAGCTACAAGCCGCAGTACATCAAGCCCACCTTCGACGGCAGCGTCCGGGAGCTGTTCCTCGAACAGCTTGGAACCGGGTTTCAAAGCGGCTTCTTCCGGTCGGAGATCGAGCATCCGATGAGTCTCAAATTCCTGATGGACCGGGAGATCAAGACCCTGTCCGGTGGTGAGCTGCAGCGGGTCGCGATATCGCTCTGTCTCGGACGAGAGGCGGACATATACCTGCTGGACGAACCTTCCGCATACCTCGACTCTACTCAGAGAATGTCCTCCGCCAAGGTCATTCGAAGGGTCGTCGAGAAGACGGCGAGATCGGCCGTGGTCGTCGACCACGACGTGTACATGCTCGACCTGATTTCGGACAGCCTGCTGGTGTTCCAGGGCGACCCAGCTGTCAAAGGAAACGCCAACGGCCCGATGATGATGAGGGACGGAATGAATAGGTTTCTGAAGGACATGGCCATTACTTTCCGCAGGGACAGCGACACAGGTCGGCCGCGCATCAACAAGCGCGATTCGAAGCTCGACAGAGAACAGAAGTCCTCCGGGGAATACTACTACTCCTCTTCTTGATCGCCATTCTGTGCCTTCGACTCATCTTTTCGGTTTCCGTTCTTGAGGTATTCCCGTAGGAATAAGATAACAATGATGA
>DSAX01000059.1 GCA_011046235.1 Methanobacteriota archaeon
CTTTATGAATGAATGCTCCAGGCCTACGGCAAGATCCTGATGATCGATATCTCAATTGTTCTGGCGCTGACCGCACTACTGATATACGGGCTCACCCAGGTGCTATCAAAGTCCGTGATTGGGTCGGTAACTGCGGTTTCGATGGTGATCATTAACTTCATGGTGACCCTGCCGATCTACTCCGTTTTCCTCGTTGGTACCTTGCTTTTCGTGGATCTCGGGAGCATTCGTCTCGAGTACATTCTGTACGGATTGGTTGGGGTCTGCACTGCGAGAGGGGGATATTACCTCTACTTGGACGCGCTTGAGAAAGGGTCTGTGACCATGGTCAGCAGTATCACAGCTGCCTACCCTGCTATCACGGCCACACTTGCGATTATCCTGCTGGGAGAGACGATATCAATCATTGACATTGTCGGAGTAACGACGATAATCGCTAGCATGGTCGGGCTGTCGTTTAGCCATAGATACATTTCTGAGGGATCCGTTCTGCCTCGAAGCGCGCTTTTTCTCAGCATAGCTGTACTGCTCACCTGGGGTATCGGCGGAATTTTCATAAAACTCTCTCTGAACGGTATACCGCTGATCGCCTATCTCGGACTCTATCCGTTCATACTGCCCCCCCTCACATTCACCTATCTAAAACGTAAAAAAGTGGCATGGAAGGCGTTCCGTTTGAAGTGGACCGTGCCGGTGATATGCGCGATCATGGTGGCAGAGCTTTGGCAGCTCGGTTACTTCGGCGAGACCGCCGCAATATCACAGGGTTATGCTTCTATTGTCTTTCCGATCATTTCGGCATATCCGATCGTGACGATCATTGGCGCAAATTTGCTTCTCAAAGAGAGGGTCTCAGGCACGGATTGGATGTTCCTGCTCTTCGTGATAATAGGGATTATGCTGATTTCGATTTAGATGCCAGTGAAAAATACAGATGCTGTTGAGTGAGGGGAAGAAGGAGTCGAAGCAGGTGCAAGAAGAGACCGAAGACGCCTAGGAAGCTACGGAGATCAGAGGCTAATACTGATCCCCGACCCTCTCAGGTCTGCAGTGTGTATATGAAAGCACGGGAGAAGATGCTTGCTGAAGGAGAGCTGCCATGCGCCAAACCGCTCCTCTGCAGAAAGGATGATCCTGGAAAATCGTATAGTGCCAACCGGCTCCAGGTGATAAAACGTAGGGTCGAGGATATAGCCGGAATCCGCTTCGAATTGCGAGCATTGCGCAGGACCTATGGTCAGATGTTGCTCGATAAAGGGCTGTCTATCGAGAGTACTTCTATCGCGATGGGACATCATAGCACAAAAACCACTGAGACATACTATTGCAGGAAAGACGCCGACACTGTTCGGGCCGAAGTTATCCGCGTCTTCGACCGGCAGTTGCTGGCCTGTCCGAGTGCAAAAAAACCCCCTGATTTCCGAAAAAAATCCGCTTACTGGCTACTCTTAGGAGTGGGGGCAGAGGGATTTGAACCCCCATCGACGGGTTTCCACCACGTGGAGAGCGACTCCACATGTTTTGAATTTTGGGTCATTGCTCCAGTTAATCATCACCTGTCAGCAAACCCAACGTCAATCATCCCCATAACTGGAGCCCGTTAGGATACCAGGTTACCCCATACCCCCATATGCTGCAGTTGGATCGGTCGTTGTGAGGCTCACTTCTTGCGCATCTTCTGGGCGCGCTTCCTTCTCTTCATCCTCTTCTTGCGCCACTTCCAGCGCATGTTCCCGCGCTTCTTCCAGACTCTGGAGCCTCTCTTCATTTGATTTCCTCATTGATGGCCTTTACGGATAAACCGCCGAAAGAGCTTCCCCTTCTTATACTCTTTTCTCGGGACAGATCGATTTCGACCGTAGTCCAAGCGGGCCGGTCGGGATATTCGGCGCCCTCTGGGCGCTTTCGAACCCGAGACCACTGGCTCTCTTCCAGACCCTGGTGGGTGTTAGAAGGCCAGTGCTATATCCAGACTAAGCCACCGGCCCGTCGAGACCGGGTTGGATATGGGCACTTCAATTTAACTTTTTAGGGCTGACTTGGAAATCGGCTGTTCGCGAGAACGAGGCTGAATGCAGACACGATTTTGCCTTTGATAATCATCGAATGATATGATGCAGCCAACGATTAAGTATGAAAATCGATGATTCATCCTCTCGTGAGGCCTTTTGAGATAAGGGAGCTAAGGCGGATTGATTTCAAGGATTCGATTTTGATAGACGGGTTCTCGAGCGTCGGCCTCGTCAGCTCGATCGTTTCCAACTATCTGGTTACATTGCTTCGTCTGGAATACATTGGCTATGTCGATTCGCCCTACTTTCCAACGGTCACGCTCATACGGGAATCGATGCCGATGGCGCCCGCGAGGCTCTACGCGATAGGCGACGCCCTGCCCGGGGACAAGCAGCTGGCGCTCTTCACCTCGGAGCTGCAGCCCGCCCAGAACATCGTGAGGCCGCTCGGCGTCAAAATGATCGACTGGGCGATGGAGCACAAGTGCAGGATGATCCTATCGGTCGGCGGGCTCGTCATCGAGAGGGACTTCGACAGCGACGCATCGGACGCCGAGCTGGAGCAGGTCGCCGTATACGGTATAGCCAGCACTCCGAAGGCCAGTAAGATGCTCGAAGAGGCGGATGTAGAGCCGTTCGTTGAGGGGATCATTACCGGAACTTCCGGCATACTGCTCCACGAGGGGAAGAAGAGAGGATTCGATGTCGTCGTCCTTCTGACGGAGGCGAGGCAGGAGATCGCGGATGCGAAGGCGGCCGCGCTTCTCATGGCGACCATAGATCAGATGGTCCTCAAGATGAACCTCGATATCGAGCCCTTATGTATCGAAGCGGAGAAGATGGAGGCGCAGCTCTTTAAACTAAAGGAACAGACAGAGAAAAAGGCCAAGAACCAGACGCCAGAAGAGCCCGCTGGCTATCACTAGACCCCATCGAGTATGACGATGTCCTCGTTGCTGACGACCACCTTCTCATTGGAGGATTTCTGGAAACCCAGCTTTCTCTCGTTTATGCAGGCGGTCTTCAGCTCCATGATCTCGTTTGACGAGTAACCGGTTATTCCCTTGGCGAAGTTCCCGATGCGGACGATCTCTCCCTCCTTGAACTTGCCTTCCACTCCCTGAATCCCCCAGGGCAGGAGGCTCTTGCCGTTCCTGAGCGCCTTTTCGGCTCCCTCGTCGATCAGGATCTTCCCCATAGGGCTCGCGAAAATGATCCACCTCTCCCTGTTCGTGTACTTCTTCTTTGAAGTGAAGTGGGTTCCGACCTCCTCGCCGTCGACGATCCTCAGGATCGCGTCCTCAACCCTGCCGTTCGCGATTATCATGTGGCATCCGGACTCCATCGCGATCTTGGCAGCGGCGATTTTCGTCTTCATGCCGCCCACAGAGCGGGAGTTCCTTTTGCTCCCCGCGATCCGCTCGATGTCCTTCGTGATCTCGTCCACTGTCGAGATAAGCCTGGCATCCTCGTCCGTCCGCGGGTTGCGGTCATATAGTCCGTCCACATCCGTGAGCATGATCAGCAGGTCGGCATCGATCTTGCTGGCAACGAGCGCGGACAGCTTGTCGTTGTCGCCGAATACCTCTTCAATCTCATCTGTCGATATGACATCGTTCTCGTTCACCACCGGGATGACGCCGATCTCGAACAGCTTGTCCATCGTCTTCCTCAGGTTGAGGTATCTCTTCCTGGAGGAGAATGCGCCGTATGTTAGCAGTATCTGCCCGACGCTCTTGCCGTACCTCCTAAAGGCCTCCCTGTAGGCAAGCATGACCGTCGTCTGGCCGACCGCGGCGCAGGCCTGCTTCTCGGGTATGTCCTTCTGATGCGCTCCCAAACGCAGCTCCGAGGAGCCGGACCCTATCGCTCCGGAAGTGACGAGAATGATCTCGATGCCCTTCTTATCCAGCTCGTAAATCTGCCGGACGACATCCTCGATATATGAGTAATCCAGTGTACCGTCACCGGTGCACATCGTATTGGTGCCGATCTTTACGACGACCCTGTTCACTTCGATCTTTCTCATGATAGCTGCCTGTGCGTGAATTTCCTCGCGTTCTCCCCGGAGTAGGCCGCGACGATCTGTCCTCTGCCGGATAACCTGTACTTGTATATGACCAGCCCCTCGAGGCCTACTGGCCCTCGGGCGTGCGTCTTGTTTGTGCTGATCCCCACCTCTGCTCCCAGGCCGTACCTGTACCCGTCCGCGAACCTGGTGGAGCAGTTCCACAGCACGGAGGAGGAGTCCACCTCGTCCATGAACTTCGTCGCGCTCTTTTCGTCCTGCGTCACGATCGCGTCGGTGTGATGGGAGCCGTAACTGTTTATGTGTTCGATGGCCTGGTCCAACGAGGATACGATCCTGATCGCGAGCATGAGGTCGTTATACTCTGCTGTCCAGTCCTCTTCTGTAGCCGGTTTGGCACCGATGATTTTCATGGTGTCCTCGTCGCCCTTGAGCTCCACTCCCGCTTTCGAAAACTCCTCTGCCATCTTCGGCAGGAAACGGGTGGCGATAGCCTGGTGCACCAGCATCGTCTCCATCGCGTTGCATACCGCTGGGTACTGGCATTTCGAGTCGAAGCATACCCTGGCTGCCATCTCCGGATCGGCATCCTCGTGCACATATACATGGCAGATGCCGTCGGCATGCCCGAGCACCGGGATCCTGGTCGCCTCCTTTATCGATTTCACCAACTCATTGGACCCTCTCGGAATGACGAGATCGACGAGCGAGTCGAGCTCCAGGAGTTTAATGACCTCCTCCCGTGTCGAGAGCAGCTGAACGGCGTCCTCGAACCTTCTGTCCACCCCGACAATTGCGTCGTTGATTGAATCGGCTAGCACCCTGTTCGTCAGTTCGGCCTCCGAGCCCCCTTTCAATAACACTGCGTTTCCGGACTTGATGCAAAGAGTCGATATCTGCAACAGTGCATCCGGCCGGGACTCGAAGATTATTCCGATTACACCAATTGGACAGCTGACCTTCTCCAGTGTCAGCCCCTCGTCCAGCTCGGTCCTCTTGAGAACTACTCCGATGGGATCCGGCTGGTCTATGAGCGATCTGATCGATTCGATCGACTCTTCGAGCTTTTGGTCGTCATATCTGAGCCGTTTCAGCAGCGGCTTCGCTAGCCCATTCTTGGCAGCTCGTTCCAGGTCCTTTAGGTTCGCATCGACGATCCTGTCCCTGTCATCGGTCAGAGCGTCGATTATCGCGTCCAGGGCGGCATTCTTCTTCTCCAGTTCGATGCCCTGCAGCCTGAATGAGGCCTCACGGCTCCTCCTGGCAGCAGATTCGACTTCGTTCATTGCGGACGAAAACATCGGGGATGACATGATAAGCCTTTCGCTTCTCTGATGCATTATGCTCCTCGAATAAAAATAAAATCCCCCTCTTTGCGCTTCAATTTTCAATTGGTATCAGGGCTACTGACTCTTTCGTAGGTTACGACTTGAGGCAATATTTTGCAAAATATTCGAAAAAAATCGAAACCTCTCCAAAAGGAATATCAAGGGAATATTCCTTGTGCTTTCGGAAACCCAAGTCAGTAAGAATGACTTCACGGGGAGGAATCGGATGTCAAAAGGAAATCTCGGAAACAAGGTTAAGTTGAAAACAGATGTGCCCGGACCGAAATCCATTGAGCTCATGAAGCTCAAGGAGCAGTACATATCGAAGTCCGTGGGCGTCGCGGCACCCATATTCATGAACGAGGCCTCCGGCTCAATATTCGAGGACGTTGACGGAAACAGACTGATCGACATGGCGAGCGGGATCGGCGTCAACAACGTCGGTAACGCGCCAAAGGAGGTAGTGAAGGCGATCAAGAGCCAGGCGGAGAAGTTCCTGCACCTCTGCTTCATGGTCACCCCATATGAGGGGTATGTCAGGCTTGGCGAGAAAATGGCCAGTATCATGCCAAAGCCGTATCTCAAGAAGTCCGCGTTCTTCAACTCCGGTGCCGAGGCCGTCGAGAACACCGTCAAGTTCGCACGGCACTACACCGGTAAGACCGCGACATTCTCTTTCCAGCACTCCTTTCACGGCAGGACGCAGATGACCTTGGCTCTGACAGCCAAGGACGCACCTTACAAGACGGGCTTCGGTCCGCTCCCGGAGAGCTACAAGGTGGAGTTCGCCTATTGCTACAGATGTCCGTTCAAGCTCGACTATCCGTCTTGTGGAGTGGCCTGCGCCGATAAGATCGACGAGGTATTTTCGCAGCCCCAGTTCCGGGGCAAAGTGGCGCTTCTCGTCGGAGAGCCGATCGCCGGAGAGGGCGGGTTCATTGTACCGCCAAAGGAGTTCTACCCGAAGGTCTCGAAGATCTGCAAGAAGCACAACGCGCTCTTCGCAGCGGACGAGATCCAGACCGGCGCTGGTAGGACGGGAAAGATGTGGTGCATGGAGCATTGGCCTGAAGCCGATTACGACCTCTTGATAAGCGCCAAGGGCGCCGGAGGCAGCATGCCGATTTCCGGAGTCACCGGACGTGAGGAAATCATGGACAAGCCTCAGATCGGAGGTATCGGTGGCACATTCGGCGGCCATCCGGTGTCGTGCGCAGCGGCGCTTGCGCAGATCGCGGTCGTCGAAAAGAACCTGTCCCGCGTCAAGAAAATATCCGACTACATGACCAAGCGCCTCGGGGAGATGCAGAACAAGTTCGACCCGATCGGAGACGTCCGGGGAATGGGTGCCATGTGGGCGCTCGAGCTTGTCAAGGACCGCGGGACCAAGGAGCCCGCCGCGGATATCGCCAAGGCGGTCAAGGAAAGCGCCTTCAAGAAGGGGCTCGTGATACTCACGTGCGGCACGTACGGAAACGTTGTCCGTATGCACCCGTCGCTTCTCATGCCGGAGGAGACGATGGAGCAGGCGATGGACATACTCGAGTCGTCGTTTTCCGAAAACGCCTGAAAAACACCGCGAATTGCACGCACTGCGCGTGCAATTCACCCGTTTTTCTATTCCGAAAGCTTTTTGACCAGCCAGGCGATCTTTTTTCCGTATTCCTTGCAGTCTTTCTCTACCCGCTTGTTCGGCTTCTCTATCGAGACCGGTCCGTAGTGGTCTCCCTCGGAGTCGCCTATTATCACCATGCCGTGAATGAGGTGCGCCTGAAGCAGCTGGAGCACGGTCGTCTCGTTTCCTCCGCCAACATTTGCACTCGATGCGAACGCCCCACCGACCTTGCAGCATAGCTTGCCATGATACTTAACGCTCTTATCAATGAGCGATTTGAGCTCGGCGGCGCATACGCCATAATATGTCGGCGATCCGAATACGAGGCCGTCGTATCTCAGCAGGTCGGCGGGCTTCACATCCGCCACCTTCTTCACATCCACATCAACGTCGGCCGATCTGATTCCGTCCGCTATCATATATGCCATTGCCTTTGTGTTTCCGCTTCTGGAGTAGTAACAAATGAGGACCTTCGGCATGTTCAACCCCCCTTCGCGGGAACTTCGTTCGACTCTGATAAATCTTTGCACCTGTATGTGGTCTTCGGGGATTGCAGGTAAAATCGTCGAGCTAAGGTTTCGGAATTACGCAAATCATTCGCATGATCCCTCGGCCGTCGTTCACGAACTGGTGTTGTTCATTCGGCTCCACGTAGACAGCGTCTCCGTCAACCAACCTGATCTCCCGGTCCCCGAGGACGATCTCCCCCTCACCCTCCAAGACGAAAACCTCGTGCTCCCACTCGTGGGTGTGCCTGGGCGTGTGACCTCCTGGGCTTATTTCGAACAGCCTCATGTGGAAGGTTGGCGGGTTCATGTTCTGCGCGATCAAGGGCTTGAAATCCACTCCCTCGGTGTCCTCTGGATGCGTTCCCTCTACATCCCTGTGATTGATCTTCATCATGAGGGCGAAACCTGTCGCGGGCGTCAAATAGTTTGCGAAAGAAATCATGCATCGAGTCGAAGTATTCCGACCTTCTTCTCGGGATCTATCTCTCTCCTCGACTCGATTTCCGGCAAATGAACCAGGAGGATCTCCTCGCTCATCCATACCTTGCCCGAAATAAGATGCCCTCCGATCGATCCGTGGTCTTTCATGGCGAGCGATGCATGGATGTGAACTCGATTCTCCCCTGTCGATGAAACGCTCCCGCTCATGGCAAGCAGCTCAACTGGCTCTTCGATCTTCTTCTTGATGTATTTCCCCCGGTCGAAATACCCGATCTCGAATTCGTGCATCATGCCGAGGGCGACAGCTATCATAAAAGTCCCGCCCATGCCACTGACCGCACCTTCGATCGATCCGATGACATCCTCACCGTGATCCAGCCTCAGGAGCAAATGTCTACCGTCCATCCGTTTTTCCATTCCGTCATCCCCATGTCTCTTAACAAGCTTATATCGAATTCTTTTCGTATGTCTATTCTATGGCGCAGCTCTGATCCGAAGTCTTCTCGATGTGTTTGAGCATCTTCTTGAGTATCATCGGCGATATCAGTATGGTGATGATCCCCATGATTATGATCATCGAGTACACCTGGTTGGTGATGAAATTGGCCGTAAGAGCGTAAAGGGCGATGATCATTACGACTTCCATGAGCGGGGACATGCCGATCCCGACCGCAAGGGATTCGTTCCTGCTCATTCCGAGCAATCTCGCAGGAATGGCGCATCCGATTGTCTTTGCCGATATAGCTACCGCTGCAAGGGCTAGGGCAAAGAACACCCATCTAACGGAATCGAGCAATGTCAGGTTTACTATGATTCCCAGCGATAGGAAGAATATCGGAGCGAAGACCCATTCCAATATCTTCGCCCAGTGTCTGAACCTGAGTCTGTATTCGCACTGGGAGAAGCTCGTCCCAGCGATGAAAGCGCCAACTATGAGCGAGATACCGATAATCTCCGAAATGAATGCGTAAAGCAGCCCGAAAGATAGTGCGAGAAGGAAACCGCTCTCTTCCATACCGTGCGCTAGACCTCTCTTTTCCACTCTCGTGATGACCTTGATCACGAAATGTGAGCCCAGGTAGTATCCGAAGGTCACGAAGAAAATCGCGGCGACTGTTATGATGCCCAGCTTAACGGGATTGAAATCGCCGCCGGATATCCCGGCTGTTATTGCGAGTATTATCATGCCGAGGATATCGTCGACGACCGCCGCTCCTAGGATCGTCTTCGCGACCTTCGAGCCGATGATTTCCATCTCCCTGAGCACCCCGGCTGTTATGGTTACGCTAGTCGCTACCAGGACCGTACCGATGAATATCGACTGAGTGAACTTTCCGAACTCGAGTCCCTCGTCCGGAAGCATCAGCTCAGCAAGAAGAAAGCCACCTATCCAGGGGACGCTCACGCCCCCTAAGGCGATGATGATGTTCTTCCTGGTGTAGATCTCCTTGATGTCGCACTCCATCCCGATCACAAAAAGCATCACGACGGCACCGAGCTGAGCGAAGTTGTGAACCATGTCCCCTGGTCCTGAGAAACGGTGATGATAGCCAGAAAGCTCGGCCCTATGACGATGCCGAGGATTATCTGTCCCACGATCTTAGGCTGACCCAGCCGGGAGAAAAGAAAACTAGACGCAATCGCAACGGTCAGAAGCAAAGTCAGCTTGAACATGAGGTTGTCGGCGATTTCCGGGAAGAGGTCCGCGAACATCCGAATCTTGAGATTGCTGGCAA
>DSAX01000072.1 GCA_011046235.1 Methanobacteriota archaeon
GGCCCGGAAGCTCGCCCCGTCCTCGTTCGCGGTCAGGTATATGACCGCCCTGTGGATGATGGGCGTCCTCTCGTCCGAACCGCCCCGTTTGTAGACGATCACGTCCCCGAAGTCCCCGTAGCTCCGATAGCTTTTGGCCTTTCCTTCCAGGTAGGTCGTTATGTCGGACTTGTCGCTGACCTTCTTAATGAGAACGAGATCCCCGGTATCGATCGTTCCGATGCTGCTCTCGTCGGCCGAGTGCTGCATGCTCTTGGACTCCACGACAACGAGCGGTGGCCAAATACCGGTATATATGAACATCCCGATCAGTATGCTCGCCACTATCGCGACCGCAACGACGATATCGATGACCGTCGGAGGTATCTTCCGCTTTGCGCCAGGTTGTTCGTCGGGCACGACCCGGAGATTGGTATCTCTCTATAAATCCGTACCGGGGGGCTCGCCCGCGAACGAATTTAATATATCCGCTTGATGATTCTCGGGCGGACCTCGGGGGACAGCAACGCCATGGGCGAGAACAGGCGGATCTCGAAGGACGAGTACTTCATGAACATAGCCCGAGAGGTCGCCAGGCGCAGCACTTGTACTCGGAGACAGATCGGCGCGATAATCGTGTCGGAGGTCGGAGAGATCAAGAGCACCGGATACAACGGGAACCCGCGCGGCATGCCGCACTGCAGCGAGACCGAGTGCATCCGCGACTCGCTCGGCATCCCATCGGGCACGATGATGGAGACCTGCACCGCCGTGCATGCGGAGCAGAACGCGCTCATACAGGCAGGAACCAACGCCCGGAACGGGACGATGTATGTGACGATCGTTCCCTGCCCCATCTGTGCGAGGATGATCATCAATGCGCAGATCAGACGGGTGGTATACCTCGGCGACTACTCGGACAAGCGGGGCCTGGAACTTCTGAAACAGGTGGGAATTGAGATCGCCCAGCTCGACCTCGACGAGGGATGAACCGGAAAAGCCGCCCCGGCGATACGGTCGCCTCAACAGCGCTCTTGGCGCCCGCATCGACAAATGCCGGAGGGCGACATAGTTAAATACAAATACCAAATTTTGTCTGGTGGCCACGCCGAGCGGGGGGTTAATATGGCCGATGCGACTCGAGGGGACGAAGGTAGCAGGTATCCCAAGTCAGAGATAATGGGCAAGATCAGGGATGCGGAGGAGCAGGTCCGGCAAACGCTGAAGGCTGCAGAGGCTAACAGGGAGAAGGCGATTGCCGAGGCGAAGCGCGAAGCCATCGAGGTCAAGGAGAGCATACTCGAAAAGGCCAGGAAATCCTCGGACGCGGCCGTGCAACAGGCCCAGGCCCAGCTCGATCGCGAGAGGGAGGGGATATTGAATCGCGCCGAGGCAGACGCTGCCCGGATCGGCTCCGTTTCAGCCTCCAAGATCGACAGGGCCAAGAAGCACCTTTTGGATGAACTGATGAGGGCACTAGATGATAAAGCCTGAACGGATGTCTCGCATCGCGATAGTCGGTCCCGCAAAGCTGCTGGACAAGACGATCAGGGTCATTTACGAGATGAATCTTTTCCACGTCGTCGATTTCAACGAGGAGGATGTGGAGTTCAAGCTCGGTGATCCTCTCCCCGAAGCCTCCTCGCTTTCACAGAGGCTCATTCGGCTCAGGAGCATAATACGGGCGTTGAAGCTCGATGAGATCAGGCCCGAGCGAAAAATATCTGTTTCGGAGATCGAGCGGACCTCCGACCAGGCAATCGTGACATTGGAGCTGGAGGTCAACCAGAAGGTCGAGAACCGCCAGAACCTCAGCAGCCGGATTCACGAGCTGGATGCGCAGAACGAGGTTCTGGACATGTTCGGAACCATCGGCCTCCCGTTCGAGGTGTATTCGGAATACGATACGATCGCCGTATTCTCCGGAACGGCGCAGTCACCGATCTCAGACATGGTGGAGGCCCTCGGCATACCCCACGAGCTGGTTGAAACCGATGTCAACGAAGGGACCGCAATCGCGCTCTTCTGCAGAAAGGATAATTCCCAGGCGGTATCCGAGATACTAGCCGCTGCCGGGTATCAGGAGATTCACCCCCCTTTCGGGACCGGAACGGCGCAGGAGCACAGGCGCTCGAACGAGGAGGAGATCGCGAAGCTGGAACGATCCCTCGAGCGGGCGGAGGAGGAGATCACCGCTTTGAGGGAGAAGTATGCGCCGCTCGTCCTCGCGGCGGAGGAGCACTACTCGATCGAGATACAGAAGGCCGAGACCCCGCTGAGGATCGCGACCACACAGAACTCGTTCATTATCGACGGCTGGGTGCCAAGGTCTGCATACGAGCAGACGAAGGCGGAAATGGCCGATAAAATGGGGGACAGGGTCTCGGTCGAGGACCTTTCGATAACTCACCGGGAGGAGACGGAGGAGGCACCCGTCCGGCTGAAGAACTCGCGGCTCGCGAAGCCGTTCGAGCTTTTCGTCGAGCTCATGTCGACTCCGCTTTACAACGAGGTGGATCCGACGATCTTCGTCTTCGCGGTGTTCCCGCTCTTTTTCGGGCTCATGATCGGCGACTTCGGGTACGGCCTCGGCCTGCTGTTCGTCGGTTGGCTCATGTACAGCAAGTGGGGCAGGGAGAGCGATGCCGTAAGGAAGCTGTCCCAGATAGTCATGGCGGGAGGCATATTCGCGTGCATATTCGGCCTGTTACTGTTCGGGGAGGCGTTCGGGCTGCCGTTCCATGCGCCCCCGGAGCATCCGGACGAGCCGAGCTGGGTCTTTCTGTTCAATTTCCCTCTCCATCCCGTCATGGAGAAGCTGATCGACGTCAAGGAGTACCTCGTACTGTCCGTCGTTGCCGCGTGGATCCACATGAGCATCGGCCTCGTCCTCGGATTCTTCAACGAGCTCTCGCACGACAGAAAGCACGCGACCGTGAAGATACTCTGGCTGATTCTCCTTCAGGGCATATTCATCCAGATGCTGTTCGTGGCCAGGTGGACGGAGATCGGCGGCTTCTTCTTCGAGTTCATGGGCGCCCCGATCGCCGACTACGGCATGCCGTTCGCCGGTATGACGCTCTCATTCGTCGCGGTCGGGTTGATAGGCGCCCCCGCGATCGGCTTCTTCGTCGTGCTGGGCAAGGCCGGCGCGATGGAGTTCATGGAGATACTCTCGATGGTCACGAACGTGATCTCCTACACTCGACTCGCGGGGATCGGGGTCGCGAAAGGGGCGATGGCGCTCGCGTTCAACTCGATCGTGATCGACAATTTCCTGGGCGGCGGAATCATTCTCATCATAGTAGGTGTGGTCGTGCTAGTGCTGCTGCAGCTACTCGTGTTTGCGCTGGGCTCTATCTCTTCTGGGATACAGGCTCTGAGGTTGAACTACGTCGAATTTTTCCTCAAGTTCTTCAAGGGAGGAGGCGTCGAGTTCGAGCCGTTGGGCTACAGGCGCAAGTTTAGCATTAGCAAAACGGAGGTGTGAATAGAATGGACGCAGGACTGATAGCAATAGGAGCAGGCCTTGCGATAGGCATTGCTGGATTGGGCACAGGAATCGCGCAGCAGGGGACCGGTGCTGCAGCCGTCGGAGCGACGGCTGAGGACCCTAAGATGTTCGGAAAGGGCATCCTTTTCATGGTGCTGCCAGAGACGATTGTCCTGTTCGGCTTCGTCATAGCGTTCCTGCTCATGGGAAAGATGGACCTATTTACTCCGTAGCCGGAGAGGAGAGATCTCCATGGGTCTGGAGCGAGTGATTGACGAGATCGTCTCGTCCGGCGAAGAGAAACGCCGGACAATAATCTCCGAGGGCGAGAAGGAGCGGCAGAGGATAGTGGCCGCCTCGAGGAAGGAGGCCGAGTCCGGAGCCAGGACGATCGAGACGGACACGGAAAGAAAAATCTCGCTAATGAGGCAGCAGGCGCTTTCGAGCGCCGAGCTCGAGGCGAAGAAGCGTATACTGCGCGAGCAGAACGAGAAGCTCTCCTCGGTGCGCGAGGAGGTTCTGCGCGATATCTCGTCCCGCAGCAGCGCGGAGCTGAAGCCGATGCTTGAAAAGCTCGCGAAGATGGCGACGAATGGGCTGTCCGGAGGGGTGATCCATTGCAGAAAACAGGATGAGGCGGCGATAGCGACGCCCCCGAAGTTCAGGAAGCAGCCGGACCTCAAGGCCTCCGGAGGGCTGATCGCGGAGTCTGAGGACGGGTCGTACAGAATGGACCTGACGTTCGAAGCCCTGATCGAGGATGTCTGGAACCGCAATGTCCGGCAGATATACGAGATCCTTTTCGGAGGTGCATGAGCGGTGCCTATTTTCGGCGGGGCGAGCAACTACGCATACGTATGTGCGCGGGTGAAGGCGAAGAAGAGCTTCCTGCTCAAGAAGGAGACGTTCCGCCGATTGCTTTCGATGGACATCGCCGAGATCGGCAGGTATCTCGGGGAAACACAGTATAGAAACGAGATCACCGCCCTCGGCGCCCGGTATGCCGGGGCGACATTGGTCGAGCTCGGTCTGTCCCAGAACCTGGCGAAGACTTACAGGGACATAATCGATTTCTCCGGGGGTCACCTGAAGGAGCTTATAGCGCGATACCTCGAGTTCTGGGACATCTACAACATCAAGACCGTCATACGCGGCAAATTGACGGCCGCGCCCGCGGACGAGATCCGCGAGATCATCGTTTCTGCCGGGGCTCTCAAGCAGGAGTACATTAACCGATTGATCACCTCGTCATCAAACGAGGAGCTAATGGACCTACTCCGGCAGCAGAAGGTGGTCAAGATCGACGAGGAGATACTGAGAAACGCAATCAGTACAGGAAAGCTGGCGGCATTCGAAGACCATCTCGACCGCATGTACTACCATTCGCTGCTCTCGAGCATCAAAGAGAAGACGCTGTCCGAGAAGCGTTTCCTCGAGTTCATCAGGAGCGAGGTCGACATAACAAACTTGAAGGCACTACTGAAGCTCAGAGCCGAGGGATCGAGCGGTGAGGCGCTCTCGCAGTATTTCATTCCAGGCGGCAAGGAGTTCAGGATCGACCGTCTGACGAAAATGGTGGCATCGGATGGAATGAAGGATGTCATTCAGGAAGTCCGCCAATCCTCATACGCGGATTACATGAGGGACGCACTAGAGGCGTTCGAGGATGAGGCGGAGATCTCCTCCGTGATTCGCGCGCTGGACCGCGCGCTTCTGGAGACCTCGGAGAAATTCTCCCACCTATATCCGTTGTCGGTGCTTCCCGTGGTCGACTATATGCTCAGGAAGAAGCGCGAGGTGGACAACATCCGCATCATAACTCGCGGAAAGGAAAGCAACCTCGAGTCAGAGATAATCGAGGAGCTGTTGGTGTATTGAAATGGAGATAGCGGTCATCGGTAGCCAGGATTTCATCGTCGGCTTTCGCCTTGCCGGGATAAGGAAGGTGCACGAGACCACCTCAGAGACAATTCAAGATAGGATAATTCAAATTCTCGAGAGCGAGGATATCGGGATCCTCGTCATCAACATGAAGGAGATGGAGCGGCTCCCCTCGGCACTCCGTGAGCGGCTCGAGGAGAGCTCTTCCCCCGTGGTGATTCCGGTAGGAACGGAAGAGGGAGATATGCGGGATAAGGTTCGAAGAGCGATAGGTGTAGATCTCTACAAGGGAGCGTGATTGATTGGAAATGAAAAAGGGGCAGATCAGCAGAATATCCGGACCAGTCGTGGTCGCCGAGGGGATTTCCCCCAGGATGAACGATGTCGTACTCATCGGCAAGGAGCGGCTGGTAGGAGAAGTCATCAAGCTGGTCGGAGACAAGACAATAGTTCAAGTTTACGAGGACACATCCGGGCTGAAGCCGGGGGAGGAGCTACTCGATACGGGCGCGCCTCTTCAGGCCGAGCTCGGCCCCGGGCTTCTCAGCAGCATTTATGACGGCGTTCAGCGCCCGCTCCCGAAGCTGAGCGAGGCCATGGGGGACTTCATCACCAGGGGCGCATCTGTGCCGGGTCTGGACCGAGAGAGGACGTGGAAGTTCACCCCGGAGAAAAAGAAGGGAGACAAGGTATCCCAGGGAGACATATTGGGCGAGGCTCCAGAGGGCAACATCACCCACCGAATTTTGGTCCCCCCGGGCGTCTCAGGCACGATCTCAAGCATCTCCGAGGGAGAGTTCACGATCGAGGAGACGATATGCGTACTCGAGGACGGAACGAAACTTCCGATGATGCACAAGTGGCCCGTCCGCGTTCCGAGGCCGTTCTCGGAGAAGTTGCTCCCGGACATTCCGCTCATAACCGGACAGCGCATTCTGGATTCGCTGTTCCCGCTTGCGAAGGGCGGTACGGCCGCCATCCCCGGAGGGTTCGGAACGGGCAAGACGGTCACGTCCCAGCAGCTGTCGAAGTGGTCTGACGCGCAGATCGTCATATACGTCGGCTGCGGCGAGAGGGGCAATGAGATGACCGAGGTCCTCACGACATTTCCCAAGCTGGAGGACCCCAAGTCGGGTCAGCCGCTGATGGGGCGGACCGTGCTGATCGCGAACACCTCGAACATGCCAGTGGCCGCCAGAGAAGCCTCGGTATACACCGGGATCACGATTGCCGAGTACTACCGCGACATGGGCTACGATGTGGCCCTGATGGCCGATTCCACCTCGAGATGGGCAGAGGCGATGAGGGAAATCTCGTCGAGGCTGGAAGAGATGCCAGGCGAGGAAGGTTATCCCGCATATCTGGCCTCAAAGCTGTCCGAGTTCTACGAACGCTGCGGGCGGGTCAAGACCATGTCCGACGCCTACGGATCGATCAGCGCGATCGGTGCCGTATCACCTTCCGGAGGCGACTTCTCGGAGCCCGTAACGCAGAACACGCTCAGGATTGTGAAGGTGTTCTGGGCGCTCGATTCAAAGCTCAGGGAGAGGCGACATTTCCCGGCCATCAACTGGCTGACATCATACAGCCTTTACACGGGGCATCTCGATGACTGGTACCGGAAGAATGTGAGCGAGGACTGGAGCCGGTTGCGACAGTGGGCGATGGAGGTGCTGCAGAAGGAGTCGGAGCTTCAGGAGATCGTGCAGCTCGTCGGCTCTGACGCACTGCCCCAGGAGCAGCGTCTCACACTGGAGATCGCGAGGATGATCCGGGAGTTCTTCCTCCAACAGAGCGCATATCACCCGGTCGACACGTACAGCCCGCTCAAGAGGCAGTTTGCGTATCTCGATGCGATCAGGACCTTCGCGAACCTCGCTCAGAAGGCGCTCTCGCTAGACATTTCGCTCGAGGATATCACGGAGCTTCCCTCAAAGGCGGAGCTCGGGAAGATGAAGTTCGAGGACGACATCGACACCGGAATACCGGCGGTCGTGGAGAAGATGCACAAACAATTCGAGAAGCTGGGGGTGTGAGAAGCATGCAGAAGGAGTACAGGACTATACGCGAAATCGCCGGACCCTTGGTATTCGTTGAGAAGACGGAACCCGTGGGATACAGCGAACTGGTAAAGATCACCCTCCCGGATGGGTCGACCAAGCGGGGGCAGGTCCTCGACACCTCGCACGACATTGTCGTCGTACAGGTATTCGAGGGGACCGGGGGGATAGACCGTCGCTCGTCGGTCAAGTTCCTCGGCGAGACCATCAAGATGCCCGTCTCGGGCGACATGCTCGGAAGGATATTGTCCGGCTCCGGAGATCCGCTAGACGGAGGCCCTCCAATCATACCCGAGGACCGCCTCGACATAATCGGGGCCGCGATCAACCCGTATTCTCGCGACAACCCCCAGGAGTTCATCCAGACCGGCATCTCGACCATCGACGGAATGAACACGCTGGTGCGCGGTCAGAAGCTACCGATCTTCTCCGGGTCCGGTCTTCCGCATAACGACATTGCTTTGCAGATCGCAAGGCAGGCGAAGGTGCTCGGCAGCGGAGACGAGTTCGCAGTGGTGTTCGCCGCGATGGGCATTACGAGCGAGGAGGCGCAGTACTTCATGAAGGACTTCGAGAGGACGGGGGCGCTCAAGAGAGCGGTCGTCTTCCTCAACCTCGCGGACGACCCGGCGATTGAGAGGTTAATCACGCCCCGTCTAGCGCTGACTACCGCGGAGTATCTCGCGTTCACCCAGGATATGCACGTGCTTGTGATTCTAACCGACATCACGAACTACTGCGAGGCGCTCAGGCAGATCGGCGCGGCTCGAGAGGAGGTGCCGGCGAGGCGCGGATATCCCGGTTACATGTACACGGACCTGGCAAACATATACGAGCGCGCGGGCAGGATCCAGGGCAAGAAAGGATCGATTACGCAGGTCCCGATACTGTCGATGCCCGGCGACGACATAACCCACCCCATCCCGGATCTTACCGGTTACATAACGGAGGGGCAGATCGTCGCGTCAAGGGAGCTCCACAGGGCCGGAATATATCCGCCGATTGCGGTGGGCCGCTCGCTGTCGCGTCTGATGGGACAGGGTATCGGCGAAGGCCACACACGGGAGGATCACAGAGCGCTTTCCGACCAGCTGTACGCCGGCTACGCAGAAGGCAGAGACCTCAGGGGCCTGGTGGCGATCGTTGGAAAGGAATCGCTTTCGGAGAGGGACAGAAAATTCCTCGATTTCGCCGATTCGTTCGAGGACAGGTTCGTGAGGCAGGAACGCAACGAGGATCGGTCCATCGAGGAAACCCTCGAGCTCGGCTGGGATCTGCTGTCTATGCTTCCGGAGGACGCCCTCACGAAGATCGACCGGAAGCTCATAGAAAAGTATCACCCGACGCACAAGAAGAGAGGTAGTTAAGATTGCCCGCACAGGAGATTCAGCCAACCCGCTCGGAGCTGCTCGAGATCAACAGGAAGATTAGGTTGACCGAGAACGGGCACAAGATACTGAAGCTCAAGCGGGACGGGCTGATCCTCGAATTCTTCAGAATACTCGACGAGGCGAAAGACATCCGGGGGGACATAGCAAAGCGATATTCCGAGGCGATGGAAAAAATCGCCGTCGCCAATGCAGTTGACGGCGTTATAGCCGTCAGATCTGCAGCACTCGCGATCTCCTGCGAGCCGAAGATATCGCTCTCCACAAGAAATTTTATGGGTGTCGTCGTGCCAGAGATAGACTCTGCTAAGGTCTGCACTCCTCCCGAGGAGCGCGGGTACGGGCTGCTCGGCACCTCCCCGCACATCGATCTCGCAGCGGATGCGTTTCAGAGGTTAATTGACACCGTTATTAAAGCGGCCGAGCTCGAGACGACGATGAGGAGGCTGCTCGAGGAAATCGAAAGAACTAAGCGCAGGGTGAACGCGCTCGAGTTCAAGGTGCTTCCCGAGCTGAAGGATGCGAAGCGATTCATCGAGATGAGGCTCGAAGAGATGGAGCGCGACAACATATTCCGCCTCAAGCGAATCAAGGCCAAGGGGCGAGAGGCAAGCGGATGAGCCCGATAATCGATATTGACGAGCTGCTAAGAACACCTGAAAAGAGGATGAAGCTGGTGCGCATTTTCTATCTCATAGCGCTTGGGATGCTAGTGCTGGGA
>DSAX01000141.1 GCA_011046235.1 Methanobacteriota archaeon
GGCGATGGAGCTGGCGAGGGAGAACATCACCACTATCTCGAACCTGGAAGTGAGGATGCTTCCGGCAAGGGATGACGAGAGGATCCTCCTCGCCATGTACAGCGGGGTGAAGGACGTGGACGTCCTCTGCTTCATACTCGATCTGTCGCCGAAGAGCGTCAGGGACAGCATATCCAGGCTCGTCAACGCGGAATTCCTGGGTAACGACCTGAGCGTCACCATGCAGGGAGCGCAGTTCGCGGTCCGAGTCGGCAAGCTTTAGCCGTTTTTTTTCGCTGCTGGCCTTGATCGAACCGGTATTGATCGAAGGGGAAAGGCGCCAAGGGAAAAGCGTTATAGCGGAGAACAGGTTTTTCTGGCTGATTCAATGGCCGAGGAGTTCACGGTTACACCGTACGAGGTCTCGGGAGAGATCGACTACCAGGAGCTGATCACGCGCTTCGGAACGAAGGAGATCGACGCCTCCATGCTCGAGCGGTTCTCCAAGTTCGGCGAGGTGCACCCGATGCTCCGGAGGCAGATCATCTACTCCCACAGGGACATGGACTGGATCATGGACGAGTACGAGAAGGGGAACAAATTCGTACTGTACACCGGCAGGGGGCCCTCCGGGCCCGTCCACCTCGGGCATCTGATGCCCTGGGCGTTCACGAAATACCTCCAGGACCTGTTCGACGTCAAGCTGTACTTCCAGATGACGGACGACGAGAAGTTCATGTTCTACGACCAGCTGACGCTCGAGGAGACGAAGAAGTGGGCGTACGAGAACGCCCTGGACGTCATCGCGATGGGCTTCAAGAAGGGCAAGACGAAGATATTCCTCGACACCGAGCTCATCAAGACGATGTACCCGATAGCGGTCAGGGCGGCGAAGAGGATCACCTTCTCGACGGTCAAGGCGGTGTTCGGGTTCAACAACAGCTACAACATCGGCTCGATATTCTTCACGAGCGTGCAGGCGGCCCCGGCGTTCCTGGAATCCTACTACCAGGGCAAGAACGTGCCGTGCCTGATACCGTGCGGCATAGACCAGGACCCGCACTTCAGGATCACGAGGGACATCGCGGAGGGGATCGGGTACTACAAGCCGGCGCTCATACACGCGAAGCTGATGCCGAGCCTGTCCGGCTCGGACAAGATGTCCTCGTCCAAGGAGGATACCACGATCTGGACGAACGATTCCCCGAAGGCCGTGAAGAAGAAGATCGGCAACGCCTTCACTGGAGGGGCGGTATCGGTCGAGGAGCAGCGGAAGTCGGGCGGAAAGCCTGAGATATGCTCCGTGTTCCAGTACAACCAGTACTTCTTCCTCCCGGACGATAAGAAGCTGGAGGAGCTGTATCAGAAATGCAAGTCGGGGGCTATTTTGTGCGGCGAGTGCAAGGCCGCGCTTGCCGAGAGGGTCATCGCCTTCCTGACGGAGCATCAGGAGAGAAGGGAGAAGGCCAAGGACCAGATCGAAGAGTTCATGCTCAGGGATTAGCGCATAATTTATCGCGATTCGAATCACCGTTAAAAGGATTGAAATAAGTAGCACAGGATTTGGTATCTGGAAATGAAGCCTGAGGAGACCGCGGAGAAGCTCAGCCTGCTGGAGAAGAAGGTGCTGATCGCCCTCAAGGATGTCGGCAGCGCCGCACCCGAGGAGATCATGGAGCGCGGCGGGTTCGACAAGCTCGTCGAGGTCATGAACGGCGTCTCCTGGGCGCAGATGAAGAACCTGGTGACCGTCGAGGAGAAGAGCTCGAGGACCTATTTTCTGAAGAACAAGGACAGGCTGGAGCGCAAATTCCCGGAGAGGAAGATACTGGAGCTTCTCTACGAAAAAGACGGCTCGATGAGACTCGAGGAGATCGAGAGCTCAGGAATTATATCGAAGAAGGAGGACATCTCCGCAGGCATCGGCTGGCTCAAGAGGAAGGGCTGGGCAGATATCTCGAAGGGCGAGGGCGGCTCGAAATCGGTCGCGCTGACCGACCTCGGGAAGGAGATGATTGATAAGAAGGGGATTGACGAGCAGCTGTTCGAGGAGCTTCTGCTATCGGACGGAATGCACGAAGAGGACGCGAACTCCGAGGCGGTCAAGATGCTGAAGGGCCGCAAGGGATTGCTTTTCGAGAGACCCGTGGTCAGCAGGACGGTGACGCTCACACAGGACGGAAGGAAGATCCTGGACATAGGGATCGATCTCACGGAGGAGATCGCGCAGATCACCCCGCAGGTGATACAGTCGGGGAAGTGGAAGGGGGCGAAGATCAGGGAGTACGACGTGCAGACGTTCGCCCCTGCAGTATACGGCGGGAAGCGGCACCCGATCACTGTTCTTATCAACCAGATGAGGGAGGTGTTCCTCAGGATGGGGTTCACCGAGATACGCGGGGACTTCGTCGAGAGCGCGTTCTGGAACATGGACGTGCTGTTCACCGCGCAGGATCATCCGGTCAGAGACCTGCACGACACCTTCTACCTGAAAAAGTACGATAAGATATCTTTAGAAAAGGACGAAGACCTTGTTGAGATCATCAAGGCCGTTCACGAGGATGGTTGGAAGACCGGCTCTAAGGGCTGGGGATACGAGTGGAGCGTCGAGGAGGCGAGGAAGGCGCTTCTGAGGACGCACACGACCGTGAATACGATCAGGTATCTTTCTGAGAATCCGAATCCGCCATTGAAGGTCTTCTCGATCGGCCGCGTGTTCAGAAACGAGGACATAGACTACAGCCACCTGCCGGAGTTCACCCAGGTTGAGGGTATTGTGTGCGAGGAGGGCGCGGATTTCGACATGCTGTGCGCCATCCTGAAGGAGTTTTACAAGCGCATGGGGATAGACGACATCCGGATAAGACCGGGATACTTCCCCTATACCGAACCTTCGCTCGAGGTGGACGTCTACTACAAGGGCGAGTGGATGGAGCTCGGAGGAGCTGGCATATTCCGACCCGAGGTTACCAAGCCTCACGGGATCGAGTACCCAGTGCTCGCCTGGGGGCTGGGGCTCGAGAGGTTGGCGTTGAGAAAATGGAATCTCTCGGATATCCGTGAGCTGTACATGAGCGACATCGACTGGCTCAGAAAATCGACCATACTCTGACGACGACAGGATTTTTATCCTCCGAGACATGAGGCAATGCCGTGAACATTCACCTCAGAAGCGGGATCGACCGCAACATTCTAATCGCGGTTACATTGTTCGGCGTTTGGTTCGTACTTCTCGTTCTTAGCCCAATGCTGGTTCCTAGCGGTAGTGTCACCGATCTATCGGGACGCGTATTAGTCCTCGACAACATGGACGCTTATCGCGACATGAACCCGTTATCGAAGACCATCTATATTCTCGGCGATTACAACTGTCACCAGATCAAGGAGAGATCGCTATTCATCAACGACAACCAGATGCCGTTCTGTTCAAGAGATGTGGGCATATTCATAGGTTTATTGGCGGGAGCAGTGATCGCACTGTTCGTTCTCATCCGGATCAAGATAACGATGCTATTGATCGGATTTATTCCCTTCGCGGTGGACGGGGCTGTGCAACTCATCACAGATTATGAATCAACAAATGTCCTAAGAATTGTCACAGGCGCTTTGGTAGGTTCCATGTTCGCGCTGTTTCTATGTGAGAAAATCGCCGTCCCCACCGAGATCGATATCATTTCCCAGGATCAGAAGGCTTGACCTCTGTCATTTCGCTCGGTTCGAACTCGATTGAAGGGGTAAGGCTCTCCGCCGTCTCCCGAGCCTCAACGGATTCTTCCTCGTTCCCTCTCTCGCGCTCGACCTCGGATAGAAGCGAGTAAGCGGCTGCAATGTTTATAGTCTCGTTCAAAGAAGAGGAGACCTCGATGCACTGATAGCAGGCCTCGGCTGCTCCGTCGAGATCGCCCTTTGCCGCTTTCGCATTGCCCAGGTCGACAAGGATATCTGAAAGCTCCTTGTACTGACCCATCTGCTCCGCCAGCTGCGCACCGAGGGATAGGTTATCGATTGCCAGGTCTATCTTGCCGCTCTCGAGCGCCGATTTTCCCAACAGCCTGCAATATAGAGGCCTGTGCTGGTCCGAGAAGCATGGCGCAACCTGCGTGATGAAAGAAATCGCGCTCGGATAGGCCTCCCTGAATACGAGCACCTGGGCGATCATGCGGTTGAGGTCGGACACAATATCGAGCGCGAACGCCCTACCTGCGAGCATGACCCCTTGTCTTGCCGAAGCGTCGCATTCATCGAAATCGCCATCAGAAAATGAAATATGCGACAGAGACTGAGCGGCCTTCGCCCGTATTATTTCAGAATTTTTCTCGTCTGCGAGAATCGTTCTGAGCCTTTCAACGACATCGGTTTTCAAGCTCGCATCGAGCTTTCTCCAGGATAGCTGAATTACCGCCTCTGCCTGGTTGTCTCCCTCCTCGCTCTCGATCATGGATTTCAGGCTGGATATCGCCTCTGCCTCGTTCCCGATATTGGACAGCAGACTGGCCTTTAACAATCTAACACTGGGAGCGTATTTCGATAGGCTCGGGGGGAGCTTCGATAGCTCGTCAGAGAAACCGTCCGCGGCATCCATTGAGAGAAGCTCATCGAAATGACGGTGAATCAGCATTTCCGACTCCAGGCTCCGGCCGGACATGATCAGGTGGTGCAGCCTCTCACTGACCTCTCCCTCGGACAGATAATAATCTGCCGCACGGCTGTGATACTCCCGCAGCTCATCCTCGGGGATTTGGTCTATCACGATATTTCTCGCCAGATCGTGCATGATGACCTTTCCGGAAATGCTGTTGAAAATCGGAAGCTGCAGTATGTGCCTCTCGTCCCTCGACAGGAAATTCGGATTGAACGGCTTGCGGAATACGGCGCACTTCTCTATCAGCGCGATATCCATAGAGGAGAGGTCCTTGAGGAAATTATTCTTCACATAGTTTGACAGCTCCACCTTTGCGGTTAGCTCGTCCTGACCTGGTACAAGCTCGAGGAGGAGGGGATGACAGCCGGTCAGTTCGCAGAGCGTTTTCGCGGAATCGCCCTTGATCTTCCTTCTGCTCAGAAGCTCAAGCGCGTTCTCCCTCTCGAGACCGGAAAGTTTCAGCTCCGCGATGTGCTTCCCGGAGTTGGCGATTTTTTCCACCAGTGGGATCCGGTTCTCGGAGGACATTATGAGCTTCGTTGGTCCGAGATTGTCTATGATCATGTGGATGAAATCGTGAAGGCGAGGGGCTCTATCCACGTCGTCGAAAATGAGCATCTTGCGGTTGTCCGCGAGTGATTCTCCTATCAGATAGGATATCTCCCCGAGATCGGTCCTTTCCGATTTGATGTAATTGGACAGTCGGTTGTCGCCCGTCTCCTCGAGGAAGTTTGCCAGTGTCTTCAGGAGCGAGTACTCCGTCTCCCATTCGCTGAATGAGAACCATAAGACGCTGAATTTTGATTCCCTGGTGAATTTCGACAGCAGGCTGGTCTTCCCTATCCCGCCTATTCCAGAGACCAGGACGATGTCGATCGAGGCGTCATCGGTTATCGCCCGCAGATCGGAAAGCTCCTTTTCCCTGCCGATGAAGAACTTGGGCTGTGGCACGGCCATCCTATGCCGTCTTACACGTTTGGGCGTGCCTGAATCCTGTGATATCCTGGATGGGTCGATCCCCGGGTCCACCGACTCCGAATTCACGAACTCGACGATTTTCGAGGCTTTTGCCTTGCCGGTCTGGGTGAGGAAATATACCTTTCTCCGGCTTTTAGCGCGCTTGACATGGGAGAGTTTTTCGAGCAGCAGGTCCCCCTCTCTGAGCTTCTTGAGCTCGATTGCCGCATGAGCCCTCGATATCCCGCAGGACTGGGCTATACCGTCCTGAGTGACATCAAAAGGCACCTCGTACTTCTCCTCCGCCTTGAGATACCTGGAGAGATGGAACAGTATCTTTTCCCCGATCGTGAGCGACCTCGCCATCGCAACGGAAGCTTGTAGAGGGATATTTAACTGCATCTGCAACATGCAATGCAAAAATGAGCAATTACAATGAATATGAAAATTCAAGTCATGTGAAGCCTGGATGAAAAAATGTTGCTGTTTACTATTCTTTCAAGAGGTTGACAACATCTAGATACTGTTCTAAATCGACTCCGAGATGATGCGAAGCTGCCCGCGCGATGTCATCATTAATGACTTGCAACCCATCTTCGCATTCTCTGGGATATTCTCCCAGCACAGCGTTCATTATAGCCTTATAACTCTTAGGCGAATGCCAAATGACTGCATAGATGTCACAGGCATCTTTGAGGATCTTATCGCCTCTCTGACGTTTCGGAATCGATGCCAATTTTGAGGCGAGGAGGAGATTGGGTGACGGTATCATGACTTCATTCCCGCCTGCATTCACAGAAACGAAATTCGATCCATCGAAGATTCTCCCGATTATAGGTTCATCGAGTATCTTGATGTCGAAAACTTCATGAAGTCTTGGATGTATTTTGTCGACCAGGATATCCAGATAGAGATAGAACACTTCGTGAATCTGCAACTCTTTCGCTTCTTCCTCCGTGAGGATTTCCCCGGTTTCCCTTTCGATGAACTTGCAATAGCGACTCGAACCGATAGGAGTATACCCCGCAATTCTCACGGCTTCGATAGCCTTCGAGAATGTGCTATTGCGCAGCTCTCTTACGCTCATTGCCTGGTCGATATGAAACCCGATGTCGATATCCCTCGATCCAAGATAAGGTGCGCCGTGCTCTCGCCTGAAGGATTCGGATACGGTCAAGTAGACCGCCCAACCCCCAAGCACCACGAAGGGATTCGGAAGACAATCTGCAAGTACGCCAAGCGCTTCGAGTGCGGACTGCGTTTCTCGAGAGTCGTATAGTTCCTCGGTCATTCATATGCCCTCTTGAGCAGCAGCTCAGCGGCCTCAACGGATTCCGCGCCCTCTCTGTAGAGATCGACAATCAGCTGCTGGGTTGATACTGTTGGCCATCCGTCAATTAACCCCTTCTCATAGAATACATGTTCGTCTGCAATTAGAATCTGTATGTTCCCCTTGCCGACATATCCATTTTTCAGCAGCAGTGAGTGCCAATATGAAGCATCCTTTAAACGGATGTAAAGCTGATAATATCTCGGAAAAAGGTAATGCCCGATAAGGTTCTCTGCGAAGTATCCGGTCAGCGCGTAATCCATCTTGGAGGTTCTCAATATCTCGGTTGGGTCCTGGACGTGATACTCGCGATACGCTCTGCGGTCTTTTCTATCTGTCCATTTCTTGAACAGCGCACTTGGATCTCTTATCTTGTTCCCTTTGATGATGCCGTCACTCTCAAGGTCCTTGAGAACTCTGTGAGTCCAACCGAACGCGACTTCGGCTTCCTTGGCGACACGATACCAGGTCAGCTTCTTGATCTTGCGGCTGAGAAACACTCTATATATCCGCTCTACCTTGTCGACGTACGGAATAGAGGATAACCGGTTGTTCTCGGTCAATTCTACCAATATATCTCATTTTATATCCGATATTTATAATTAACGGATATATCCCATGTCATTTACAATATCTGAATATCGGAAAACATTGCATAATCTGCTGATTAGCTCAATGGATTTAATCAGCATAACATCTATTACTGATTTTCCTCAATGATTATCGGGGCGAATTTCACCCTCTTGATGTTGTTCTTCTTGAACAGGCGATATACTCTCTTGCTGACGACTGTCCACTGCGTCGTATGATATGTCCCGCCGATCCATTCTTGGGTCTTATTGAAATCCTTCGCCTTCACGATGTCGTTTTTCTTATATCTCATCTGATGAACGGCCAGGTTCCTGCCGATCTTATTGCAGGGGCACGGAAGCTTTATTTTCGGGTTTGAGCCCAAATCATCAGTCTCAAATTCCGTATTCGGAGACATCGGAGGAAGCTCGTTTTTCACACACAGCTGATGGAAACCCTCAATGGGAGTTCTTTTCTTGTAGTCCAATAAGGGCCAGAACTCTGCCCCCGTCAGTCCTTCCCCCTCTATGAGAGACTTCAATCTTTCCGTTATCAGGAACTCGAATTCCCAATTGATCGCCAAAATGTCATTTCTCCCGAATTTCGGCTTCCCCTTGATCAGGAACGGTCGTACCTGTTTCGCACCATTCCAGCAGATGGGGCAGGCGACCGATTCGTCATACGATTCTTTGACATACCCGAAATCATCCATTGGCTGAGGGTAGCCCCAGTAGCCTGCCGGTCCCATGTCATAGAATTCGGCTTTCTCTAATTCATCATCATCGAAAACCAATTCAAAGATTTCGGAATAATGGATATCCTTTTTCTTGAGTCTATTTATCAATAATTCATATTTTTGATCATCATTAAAAAGCACAGCATTTTGATACGGGTGTTCATAATTTACATTCAAACCTAGGTTGCCTAGAATTTCCCAGGCAATCTCTGGATCCTCAATTCTAAATCCGATATCTGACTTAATTCTCATGTTCATCATATTAATATTTTATTTAAAATATTTCGCTATCGACCGCCATTCAATTGAATCTGGACCATAGACATCAAGATATCTTTTTCCTATAGTTTCCCCACCTAGAGCACGGTAGTTAGTTCCATAAGGTATTGCATTTCTTAATGGGTTCGTATATTTTGTTAAATGAGTAGTTTTATCGACAATAATCCCCGGTGAATGTGCACGTGTCAGTCCTTTCTCAGGAAACGCTTTCAATATTCTATCCTCAATCAAATGATGCACTTCGAGATCCTTGATTCCTGACGCTCTTCGTACTTTTGTTAATTCAGAATAATCCCCAGTCTTTCCGATTATATTATCGCTTTTTCCGACAGATTTACCGGCATCCCCGACATTATCCAACGACCTGGAGGCATCGCCGAGGTTGTCGACGGCCCTCGCGACGTCCCTGGCATTGTCCCCGGTCCTGAGCGCGCTCTTCGTGAGCTTCGCCCCGAGCTTCACCGCCCCTGCACCAGCGCACGGGACCGCTAGGCAAGCCAGATCGATGGCGGCCGCCTCCCAGTCGCCAATGGCCACATCGTACACCAGCCATGCGACGTCCACTATCTCCCCGACGACCGGGACGAAGCCGAGCGCCGCGGAGACCCCCAGGGCGAAGTCCTCGAGGCTGATCCCGAACCACATGCCGCTGGGGTCCATTCGATTCACGGGGTCATTGGCGCAGTAGACCCACCTGTTCAGCGTCAGCGGCTCCGACAGGCTCCCGAGCACAGGGTCCTCCTGCAGGAACCTCCCAAGCGACGGGTCGTAGAACCTCACCCCGAGGCAGCACAGCCCCGTGTAATCGTCGATCACTTCTCATA
>DSAX01000015.1 GCA_011046235.1 Methanobacteriota archaeon
ATTCATACCCCCTCTGGGAATCCATCTGCGTCGGTTGTCCGTCTTTTGAGTAGACGGGCTTAGGTTGCAAATAAGTAACGAATATAATCCGAATGACCGGGTGCAAGACGGCAACACAATACCATTCACAGGTATGTTGTTCTGACACACTCTCGAATCTAAATATACCCCGAAATGATAGAACCCAGGGCATGAGTTGAGAACGAAAATGTATGGAGGAGTTGGATGGCCAGGGCTAGATTTCAAATTCTAGACAGGGATGAAGAGGAATTAGTACATGCCAAGAGCATAGAGAGCCTTGAAAACATCGGTGTCCTGATCCGTAGCAGCTCGGTGCTGGGTATGCTGAAGGAATCCGGTGCCGAGGTCGATTCTCGGACAGGGATAGCAAAGTTCTCGGAGGGGATGGTCAACGAGGCAGTCGAGCGCGCTCCAAAAAGCTTCACCCTGGGTGCGAGGGAAAGAAAGAACGATATTGCTCTTCCTGTCGACGGCTTCCCGAAGATATCCACGGACGGCCTTACTTTGTACATGATCGATCCGAAGACGGGGGAAAGGCGCAACGCCAAGAGAAAGGATCTGGCGGATTTCGCCAAGCTGGCCGATGCGCTCGACCCGGTCGAATTCTTCTGGCCTATCGTCACCGCAACGGATGTGATGGAAGCGGCTCATTCTTCCTACGAGATGTGGACTTCATTGATATCATGCACCAAGCATATCCAAGGCGATGTCCTAAGCCGAGAGGATGCGCTTACGCAGATTAAGCTCGGTGCTCTTGTTGCTGGAGGCGATGAGGAGCTCAGAAAGCGTCCGTTGTTTTCTGCTGTGAATTGCCCGATTGCGCCTCTCTCTTTTGAAAAGGGAGCGGTCGAAGCCCAGGTCGAGTTCGCTAAGGCGGGCGTACCCACCTTATCAATGTCGATGTCCCTGTCAGGAATGTCCAGTCCTGTCACTTTTGCCGGAACGGTCGTAAACGCCAATACAGAGAATTTGGCCAGTCTCGTTATCACACAGTTCGCTCAGCCGGGCGCCCCGCACATTTTCAGCTCGGAGTCGGCCCCGATTGACATGTTGACCGGAAACATGAACTACTCAGCTCCCGAGATGCTGCCGATAAGCGCTGCCCTGGGACAGATGTCCAAGAGGTATGACAGACCCTGCATGACAGGAACCTGGGGCATGTCTGGGAACACCAAACCTGGCATGAAGGGCAGCTTCTGCGAGACCGTATGTACAAGCTACACAATGTTCTGCAACACCGACCTCGGGACAGGAATGGGCGGTCTGGATGATGCCAAGGGATGCGCGTTCGAGCAGCTCGTCATTGACGCGATGGTTTGGGACGAATTCCGCGCATTTTTCAGGCAGTTCAAAGTGGACGAGGAGAGCTGCGCTTTGGATGTCGTGAAGGAGGTTGGCCAGGGTAACAGCTTCCTGACGCATCCGCATACGGCCAAGAACTTCAAGAAGGAGCTCCACTTCTGGGACAAGAATCGCCTCGCATGGCAGGCAACGCTTTCAGATAGGATGGTACCGGAGGCAAAGGAAATGGCCCTAAAACTCCTCGAGCAACATGTGGTCACACCAGTCGATCCAGACATTGTCAAACAGGGCAATGTTATTCTGAAGGAGTACGAACGCAGTCTGATCGCCTGATCAATATCGAATTCGAGCATAGCTCTGACACCTGAATTCTAATTACGGGCGTCCATTTCGTAAAAAAATCAAAATCTGCACGATCGAGCGCAAAATGAGAGAAACAGTTATAACTCCTGCTGAGAAAAGATATAATATTCCCCCGTCCTTGTCAGCAGCTGAATAAACGAAAAAAGCCAGTGATTGAAGCCATTTGGAAGGTGTTTTTATGGCAGTAATCCGAGTGAAAATACTAGATAAGAGCGAGGAAGATATCGTACATGATCAGAGCCTCAAGAGCCTGAACGAAATCGGAGTTCTCGTCCGATCCGAGTCGGTTCTGAAGCTTCTCGATGAGTCGGGTGCGAATGTCGATCACAAGAAATTAATCGCCAAGATCCCAGAGGAAATGGTCAAGGAGGCCCTCAGCAAGGCCCCGAAGGAGTTCAAGCTATGTGCCAGGGATCCTAAGAACGACATCGAGCTCCCGGTCGATGGCATACCAAAGATATCAACCGACGGTCTCACGGTATACACGATCGATCCAGACACCGGACAGAAAAGGAGCGCCGTCAGGAAAGACCTCGTTCGTTTGGCGAACCTCGCGGACGCCCTTGACCCCGTCGATTTCTTCTGGCCAATGGTCACCGTGAACGATGTTCCCGAGGCGACCCACTCCACGCATGAATATTGGGCCTCTATGAGGGGGTGCGCCAAACATGTCCAGGGTGACACCCTTAGCGTCCTCGAGGCCAAGACGCAGATAGAAATGGCCTCGCTCGTCGTCGGGGGCAGGGACGAGCTGAGGAAGCGGCCGATCTTCTCTTCCATGATGTGTCCGATCGCTCCACTGTCATTCGAAAAAGGGGCGGTCGAAGCGCAGGTGGAGCTCGCCAAGGCCGGTATACCGGTTGTTTCCATGTCGATGTCGTTGTCGGGCATGTCCGCTCCGGTCACTTTCGCCGGTACGATCGTCAACGCAAACACCGAGAACCTGGCAAGCCTGGTGATAACGCAGTCCGCTCAGCCCGGTGCTCCACATATCTACAGCTCGGAATCCTCGCCCATCGACATGCTTACTGGAAACATGAACTGGACCGTATCCGAGTTTCCTGCAATCTGCGCGGCCGGCGGTCAGATGGCCAAGAGATACGGCAGGCCGGCAATGGTTGGAGGATGGGGCGTCGGCGGTTCGAAGCCGGGGATCAACATGAGCTTCTGCGAGGTGACCGCCTCTATTATGGGCATAATGTGCAACACGGACCTTGGCCCAGGTATAGGCGGGTTTGACGATGCAAAGGGATGCGCTCTGGAGCAGATCGTGATCGATGCTTACTTCTGGGATGAGTACCGGCAATTCCTGCGGAAGTTCTCCGTCACTGAGGAAGAAGTGGCACTCGACGTAGTCCGAGAGGTAGGTCACGGCAACAGCTTCCTCACTCACCCGCACACCGCGAAGAACTTCAAGAAGGCGCTTCACTTCTGGGACAAGAAGAAGCTTGCCTGGCAGGCAACGTTATCTGATTCAATGGTCGGAGAGGCGAGGGAGGTCGCTAAGGCGATCCTGAAGGAACACGAGGTCAAGCAGATAGGTCCGGATATCGTGAAGCAGTGCGATGCCGTGCTGGGCGATTTCGACAAGGCCAGGGCGAAGTAGGCAGTAACCATCTGGGGACCGGCCGCGGCCCATTCCCGATATTCGGCAGGTGCCAGTCCTTGTCTTAGATGCAATTTATCAATTGCGGATATGGCATTGACCTTTCGGGTATCCCAGCAAAGCCATATAATCCTTAAAAGCATTTAGGCCAGCAGCAGTCGAGAAAATAGACCGCAGGTGACAGGTGCGTACTTATGGCAGTCCTGAGGATGAAGTTCCTTGATAGACATGATGAAGACCTCATTCACGACAAGAGCATCGAAAGCCTCCAGGATATGGGCGTTCTCGTCAGGAGCGAATCGGTTCTGAGGATGTTAGATGACTCGGGAGCCGCGGTAGACCACAGGACGAAGATCGCGAGGATACCCGAGGCGATGGTCAAAGAGGCTTTGGATAAAGCGCCCAGGAGCTTCAAGCTGTGCGGACGCGATCCAAAGAACGATGTCGAACTCCCGGTCGATAGCGGTTTTCCGTATATCACAACTGACGGCACTACGATCTACATGAGGGACCTCGAGACTGGGAACAGGCGCGACGCGACCAGGGCGGATCTGATGGAGTTCGCGAAGCTCGCAGACGCTCTCGACCCGGTCAGCATATTCTGGCCCATCGTCACCGTAACCGATGTTCCCGAACTCGTTCATTCGGCTCACGAGATGTGGGCGTCTCAACAGGGCTGCACGCTCAACTCCCAGGGGGATGTGTTGACAAAGGAGGATGCGCAGACGCAGATCGCCCTCGCGTCCCTCATCGCCGGAGGAATGGATGAGCTCAGGAAACGCCCGATTTTCTCGGCGATAATGTGCCCGATCGCCCCGCTTTCCTTCGATAAGGGCATGGTGGAGGCGCAGGTAGAGCTGGCGAAGGCCGGCATCCCAGTCGTGGCGATGTCGATGTCTCTATCGGGGATGTCCAGTCCCGTGACCATCGCCGGGACAATCGTGAACGTGAACACGGAAAATCTGGCGAGCCTCGTGATAACGCAGTTCGCACAGCCCGGGGCCCCGCACATCTACAGCTCGGAATCCGCTCCGATCGACATGATGACCGGTAACATGAACTTCGAGGCGCCGGAAATACTCCCGGTGAGCGCAGCTGCGGGTCAGATGGCGAAACGGTACGGGAGGCCGTGCATGGTCTCGGGATGGGGCGTCGAGCCAGACACCCCAGGGATCACGAAGAGCTTCTGCGAGCTCGCAAGCGTTATGTTGGGGATCTTCTGCAACACTGACCTTGCGGTAGGTATCGGAGGATTTGATGACGCGAAAGGGTGCAGCTTCGAGCAGATGGTGATCGACTCGCTCCTCTGGGAGAACTTCCGCGCGTTCCTCAGGGAGTTCGAAATCTCGGAGGAGAGCATCGCGCTCGATGTCGTCAAGCAGGTCGGGCACGGCAACAGCTTCCTGACGCACCCGCACACCGCCAAGAACTTCAAGAAAGAGCTGTTTTTCTGGGACAAGAAGAAGCTCGGCTGGGAGGCTACCCTGTCCGATCGGATGCTTCCAGAGGCTAAGGAGACCGCGAAAAGGCTGCTCCAGGAGCATGAGGTCGAGCCTCTCGACTCTGAAATAGTTCGGAGCGGAAATCAGATATTGAAGGAGTACGAGAAGAGAGTAATCCATTGATCTTACGGTAATAGAAATTGCAGATTCGAGGAGCAGATTGACATGGCGAAAGGAAGGATCAGGTTCCTGAACGATGACGAGAAGGAACGAATTCACGGCACATCCGTTAGAATTCTCGAGGAGATCGGGGTTCGAATACTGAGCGATTCCGTCTGCGATATGCTCGTCCAGGAGGGCTGCGGAAAATCCGAGAAAGGTGGCCGGATTTTGATGCCGGAGAGCGTTATCGAATCGGCCGTCCAGAGCGCTCCAAAAACGGTCCGATTATCGGGCAGGGGCGAGATTGAAGACATCGTGATTCCGTCGGGAAGGATCTATTCCGCAAACGGCGGTGAAGGAGTCTACATAAAGAACCTGCTTACGGGGGAGCAGAGGCCGTCGACCCTTGACGATATCAGGGATTTCATGATCATGGCAAACGAGTTCCCCCAGATCGATTTCTGCTGGGGAATGGTCGGAGCGCTCGACCAGCCCGCACACATTAAAGAGCTGATAGAGCTGAAGGTCGGTTTCCAATACACGGAAAAGCATGTCCAGGGAGGATCCCTGGAGCCACAACAGGCCGAGGAGATGATCGAACTCGCTTCGATCTTGACGGGGAGCAAGGAGGATCTGAGGAAGAGCCCCATCTTCTCCGCGATCGAATGCCCCATTTCCCCGCTCACTTTCGAGAAGGGACTCGCGGAGTCCCAAGTGGTTTTCTCGCGACACGGGATACCTGTCGTGTCGATGAGCGCCTCTTTGGCCGGGCTCACTTCTCCGGTTACAATCGCGGGCACGCTTACCCAGGTGAACGCTGAGAACCTCGCGAGCCTCGTGATCTCGCAGATCGCGAGCAGGAACTCCCCCTGGATATACAGCAGCGACTCGGTCCCGGCCGATTTCAAGTCCGGATCGATCGATTACGGTGCCTTTGAGTCGCATCTTCTCAGGACCGGGGCTGCGGAGATGGGGGCTTATTACGGGTTTCCAACAATGACAGCCGGGCTGGGAATCGAGGAGACTTCGCTGCTGTTGGGAACGATTCAGGACGGCCTTCCATACATGATGATCCAAACCCTTGTGCCGACCGATCTGGGATCTGGGTTCGGGGGGCTAAACCAGGCTGCCGGAGCTTCGTTCGAGCAGTTCGTGGTCGATGTCTGGATTTGGGACGTTGCGCGCGAGTTCGCACGCGACTTCGAGTCCGATGACGAGGCGATATCGTTCGAGACGATCAGAGATGCGTCGCGGGACGGGACTTTCATCAACAAGCCTCACACGATCTCCCGGTTCAAAAAGGAATTCCTCGCGACCACCCAGAGCGACGCCAAATTTTCCGGAAGAAAGGTGATGGAGCACAGGGGAAATCTGCTTAAGAGGGCGAGTGAAGAGGTCGAAGCCATCCTTAAGAACGACAAGAAAATGGTCGTCTCAAAGGACGATGCAAGAGCGATGGATACGTTGATGAAAAGGAGCTTGGAATCCAACCATTGACCTTCATCGCTTGACCACGATCGTGATTAAGTCGCCCTCGTCCACAACGTGGTCGAGGCCGACCATCTGCCCCGGAAATTTCGCGCTTCCACCCCAGATCTGGGCGTACCTGAAGTTTTTCTTGAAGTCGCGGTGCAAAGAGGCGCAGACGCCCGCAATGTTCGTCCCTCTTCTGACAACCAGAGGCTCTTTGAGATCTGCCTGTTGTCCCTGCGGTTTCATGTAGACCCTTATGAGGTCGAGCGTCTCGAAAATGCGCTCCTTCAGAAAATCTAAATTGGTATCCTTTTCCGCGGAGATCGGTATGAGGTCCCATCCGTCCATCCGGTTCTCTATTTCCTTCAGATACTCGTTACTGACCAGGTCGATCTTGTTGATTATCGCGATGGCGCTCGCGTAGTGTCTGTTTTTCGATAGCGCATCGATGAGCCTGTCGACATCGATATCCTCACGTATCAGGACAGAGGCGTTCGCTATCCCGAACTCACGCATTGCGTCCTTTATCAGTGGCTCATCTATCTTAGTGAGGGCGACGGTCGAGCTGATATCGATTCCGCCCCTGATACGCTTTGTTATCTGTATGTCGGGTCTGGATATGTTGAGCCTGACTCCCGCGCTGCTGAGTTCCTCCACCAACAGCTCTAGGTGCGTCTCGAAAACGTCGATAACCAAGATGATCAGATCCGAGGTCCTGACCACTGAGATTATCTCCCTTCCCCTGCCCTTTCCCCTGGATGCGTCCCTGATCAAACCGGGGAGGTCTAGGATCTGTATCTTAGCGCCCCTGTACTCCATTACGCCGGGAACCACCTCCAGCGTTGTGAAGTCGTAGCTGCCGACCTCGCTCTGAGCATTGGTGATCTTGTTCAGAAGGGTGGATTTTCCCACGCTTGGAAACCCGACTATCGCAACCGTTGCGTTGCCAGATTTCCTGATCGAATATCCCTTTCCCTTGCCCTTTCTCGCCCTCCTCGTTTCCGATTCCTCACGCAGGTGGGCGAGCTTCGCCTTCAGGCGGCCTATGTGCTGCTGGGTGGCCTTGTTGTAAGGGGTGCGCCTGATCTCATCTTCGATCTCCCTGATCTGCTCTTCCATGCTTGGCATTGATTATCACTCGTTCTTCACTCTGGTTATATGTGTGCCTTCTGCTTTCAGTACGGCATCCTTCAACTTCGACAGCGAGGTAATGATCGCCCTCTCGCCTCCCAGCTGAAGGAATCTCAGGGCCGCCAATATCTTCGGAGCCATTGAGCCCTCGCCGAAGTGTCCATCCTTTAGGTACCGCTCCGCCTCATCCACATCAGCGTTTCTGATCGCCCTCTGTCTCTCGGTCCCGTAGTCGATGTATGCATAATCCACATCCGTCAGCATTATGAGCAGCTTCTCCTTGATATCCGTGGCCAGCACGCAGGCCGCGAGGTCCTTGTCCACGACTGCATCGACTCCGATGTATCTGTCCCCTCTTCTTATGACTGGTATCCCGCCGCCACCGCAGGCGATAATGAGCTCGATCTGCTGCTCGCCGCCGAAAATGAATCTCCTGATCGCTTTGGATTCGATTATCTTCAATGGCTGGGGCGATGGAACGAGCCGTCTGTAGGCGTCCTCGTCCTTCTCGTAACCGAAAACCCACCCCATCTCCACCGCGAGGCGCTTCGCCTGCTCCTGATTGTAGAACTTCCCGACGGGCTTGACCGGTTTGACGAAGGCGGGATCCTTCTCGTCCACGAGCACCTGAGTGAGGATAGATACCGCGATTTTCTCGATGCCACGCCTTGCCAGCTCGTTTGAAAGACTCTGCTGCAGCATGTAACCCAAAAGGCCTTGGCTCTCCCCGACCAGAGCGTGCAAAGGCATCTCGGGTGCCTCGTCCCTCGTCAGCTCGTTCTGAAGCAGGATGCTGCCGATCTGCGGACCGTTTCCGTGGGTCAGGACGATGTCGTAGCCGATCTGAATGAGGTCCACGAGCTGCTCGGAGGTTCCCCTGATCCTCCTCATCTGGTTCTCGTATGTCACCCTCTTACCGGGCTCGATGAGCGCGTTCCCGCCGATGGCGACGACTGCGGTCTTCATTTCGGACATTTCAATCTCGTATACTGCATCTGCATTGATTTTTTCTCGCACATTTCATTCTGCAGTCGATATATAATACTTGTCAATCTCCTTCGTCCTGGCTGCCGCAAAATATCGGAAGGGGGCAATCGCCATCTTTATTATGTGATTCTGTTTTCCGTGTGCTGAATGTTCGGTAGCGATCCCTTCGATGACGATGCGAACAAGAGCGGTCCTCTGGGACAGGACCTCCTGGTGAAGCTCCGGAACAGCAAACTCAAGTATCCGTTTATTGTGTTTGCAGCGAATGCGTTCTTTCTGCCGATATTGCTGCTAGCACAGTGTTTTGGACTCATAGTCTTACCCCTGGCCATTCTACTGTTCTTATATGTGATGAAGGTTCAGAATTTCTGGCACCAGCTCTTGATCGGAATGTTCACCATTTTGATCGCAGTTCTGCTTTCCGCTGCCGCACTCGTTCCGACTGTTACCACCGAGGCCGATCTTGAGATCAAGAGTTTCGATGGAACGCTCGTCGACGGTTCACTCACCCCGTTCAGGGGCAACCGTTCGACGCTCTACAACTACTCGATAACCGTAGTCAACGACAACATAACCGTAGTCAACGACAACATAACCGTAGTCAAAGACAACGTGACATCAGTTATCTTCTTGTATGTCAACATCAGTGAGCTGAAGGGTATCTCCATTGACGAC
>DSAX01000069.1 GCA_011046235.1 Methanobacteriota archaeon
ACCGTCACACTCGTGGACTTCGAGAAGGCGATAATCAAGGTCATGCATCACGGAGACGAGATCAAGGGAATGGAATCCGGACCGATGTTCGCCTGAGACGGCTCTTCAACGGAACAAGAAACCCCTTTCATTCGCCCTTTTCTTCTTCAAAATCCTTCTCGATCACGAAAGCGCCGATGTATTGACATTTCTTGCAGTGATACTTGTACCCAGTGATCAGCCCAGCTTCGTAATAAAGGTCCGCAGAGCCGCAGTGAGGACAGGTGAGTACCCCTTTCCTTTTCCGGCGCTTCACATACAACGGATGGCCTGGACCGGACAAAAATCATTCCATGCTACCGAGGAACCAGGTCTTCGCCTCCAGCACGGATCTGCTGGACGAAATTGTAAATATCCTCCATGCCGGACATCGTCTCGGAGGATGCGAACATGACCTCCCCCACGACCCCGAGGGTTTCAAGCGCTCGCAGGAACTCGACACTCGCCAGGTTCTGGGCGCTCGCGACCTCCTCGCCCAGCGCGCCCGAGAGCGAGTAGTGGTCGGTGGACCAGCTCTGAATGTTCTCTATATCCTTCTCTGACAACAGGTCCGATTTCGAGATCACCTTGAGCATCGGAATCGCCAACCTGAAGCTCGCCGTAGTTGCAAGCAGAAGCGAGGAGACGAACCCGTTCGCGTTCCGGGACAATATCGGATCGATCAGGAAGCATATGGCGGATCTCTCGGGTCCGAACTGTTCGATCAGCTTCCTGCTGCTCTCCCTGAAGGTGAAGAGCTCGAGTTGGCCAGGCGTGTCGATGACCACGAAGTCGGTTTCAAACTCGGAAATGGATCTCCAGACTTTAGATGCATTTATAGCCAACAGATCTGCGGCCGCTACTTGAGCTCCGTTAGGCCCCAGCCCGTACTCCTTCATTATCTCCGGGAGGTTGATCCATTCCGTGATGTCGACATCCGATTCATAGGGCTTCGCCTCCGCCCCGGGGTCCAGGTTGACCAGCACTGAATCGTATCCCTGGGTGTTGAGCCATTCGCTGAATGCGGCCGTTATCGTGCTCTTGCCGCTGCCTGCGGTTCCCACAAAATAAATGTTGAAAGCTTCCTCCAATTCCGACACCTTCGGTGATCAAGGGAGCGGGCCTGAAGGGAATTTCGGGCCGTTCGACGAACCGGCCTTTCGAACCCCTGACCTATCGGTCTCTCCTCCCCCGTGAACGGGGGAATAAGAGCCGATTGCTCTACCAACTGAGCTACAGACCCGCGATTCGCTCGTAATGAATGGCCGGTAATAAACCTATCGTACATATCCGTCAAATTTACAGAGGCTGGGTTCTCCTCGGTTTTCGGTAACCGAGCAACGAATCAGAAAATAGGTCGGCTCCTTCCCACGGACAGGAATCGCCCCCATTTTAGAGACAATTATTATCCGTACAAGCCCGATTTCAAATCGGAATAATTGAGGGGGCCTCACGGTTGAACAGGAGGATGAGTTCCAGGGAGTTCGCGCTTACGAGCCTCAAACCGGAGAAGGAGATTCCATTTTCCATCCGAGAATACGAGTCCAGGTGCAGAGCAGTCCGATCCGAAATGGAACGGGAGGACATCGATCTCCTATTCCTGTCATCTCCCGAGAGCATGTTCTATTTGAGCGGTTACCAGGCGGAATGGTACCAGGCGAGTTGTCCCCCGATCTGGGCTCCGGTGAGCGGCATTGCGATTCACAGGGATAGAGCAGATTTCGTTCTGTTCGACACCGAAGAAGAGCTCCTGATGACGAGGTACACGACCGTTTCGAAGGACACGCGGATCATCCCAGACGAAGGAGATATGATCGACTGGATCACCAGACAGCTCGAAGCCGATGAGCTCCTGCCGGGGACGGTGGGCCTGGAGATGTCCAGCTATAGGCCTTACAGGACGGTGAGCGAGAGGTTCCAGGCAGCACTGGAAAGAGCGGGCTGTCGGGTCGTGGATGGCACCGATCTGGTACGGCGTGTACGGAGGATCAAATCCCAAAATGAGCTCGGGTACATTCGAAGGGCGGCCGAGATCGGAGACATCGGGATGCGTGCCGCTGCCGAATCGATAAAGGCGGGGGTTTCGGAGCTGGAAGTATACGGCGAGATCGTCAGGTCGATGGCGAGTGCGGGCGGCGAGAACCCGGCCATTACCTTGCCGGTGATATCCGGGCTCAAGAGCGCTTGCGTTCATGCACTGGCATCTCGGAAGAAGATCGAAAAGGGCGAGATCGTCAATGTCGATATTTGCGGCGTATTCAACAGATACCATTCGAACTTGGCACGGACTTTTTCCGTCGGAGAACCTGATCCGGAAATCGAGAGGATTGTAAGACTCTCAGCAGGTTCTTTCGGGCTTCTGCGGGATATCCTGAGACCGAATATCCCCGTAGCCGAGGTGAACGAGAGGACCATGCAGTATTACGAAGATATGGGCATACTGGATGATCGGTTATGGAGCGGCGGCTACGAACTTGGGATAGCCTTTCCGCCGGACTGGGTCGGATCGTTTGTATATGATCCTTCGATCGATCCTTCAGGCCAGAAGTTTGCTCCGGGCAATGTCGTTAACTACGAGAGCAATTTCTATTTGCCCAAAAAGGCCGGGGCTCCCTACTCATAAACACTCTGGTGTTCGACCGGGCTGGGGCGGAGATACTCGGTAAGACCCAGAACGAGATTATCATTGTCGGCCAGTAGAACATTCGATTCCGAAGAATCGCAGAGGGACGAAGAAACGAATCTGCAACGCGATTTTTCGGGCTGCCCCTGCAAACCTTTTTCCGTTCATCGGCGATTCGGTGTATCATACTGCCACTGGAGCGGTGGGACTCCCAAATGGAAATCGCATTTCTCGGAAGCAGCAGCAGCGGCAATTCGACATTGATTTGCTCCGATGAGACGGACATTCTAATAGACGCGGGTCTGTCGGCGAGGGCGATCGAACACGGGCTGTCGATTCTGGGGAAGGAGCCCCGGGATATCGATGCGGTCCTAATATCTCACGAACATTCGGACCACTGTAGGGGCGCTGGGATTCTCTCAAGGAAATACGGCGTCAAGGTGATGGCGAACCTCCCCACCTTCGCGATGGCGCCAATCGGAAATGTCCTCTACTCAGAGTTCGCGACGATGACGCCGTTCGCTATCGGCGATCTCACGGTCAACAGCTACCCAGTGCCGCACAATGCCGCCGAACCGGTTTGCTTCACGGTGGACGACGGGACGCACGACATGGGATTCGCGACCGACCTCGGCAAGGTGACGGCGCTGATCGCCAAGGCGCTTTTCGACCGGAACCTCCTGGTAATCGAGGCCAACCACGATGAGGAGATGCTCTGGAACGGAAGATACCCCGCGTTCCTCAAGAAGAGCATCAGCTCCCCGAACGGGCATCTATCCAACCGTGACTCCGCGAAGGCGGCGACGGAGCTGGTCACTGAGAAGACCCAGGCGGTCGTTCTCGCCCACTTGAGCGAGGACAACAACACGCCTGAAAAGGCCGCTCACGAGGTGAGATCCCATCTGGCCAGGAAGTGCGTGTCAAAGAAGGTCATCAGTGCGGAGCGGCGGTCCATTACCCCATATATATCATTGCGCTGAGTGCTTGATCTCGATTGCCTTGTTGTGTCTGAGCAGTATCTCCGCGATGTTCCTGGGAAGGCTGATCACGTCCTCCTTTCGCAGCTGGTAGTTTCTCTCGGTTCCAGCGAAGGCCGGCAGATTCTCGAGGATCCTCACAATAACGGTGTCATCTCTCTCCGGGTCAGCGGTCTCGGGGATAGTCGCCTCTTCGACCTTCCGGATCTCGGCTTTCACCTGCGTCTCCTCCGCCTGTTGTTCGTTTTTCTCCTCGGCGCTCTCCACGCACTTCGCAATTAGCGTACGGTCGTGGTGGTTCGCGAAAAAATCCTTTAGCTCCTTGAAAGCTTCCAGCTCGTCCTTTGTCATGTTCTCGAGCCTGGGCTCACCGCCGAAGGCGCTGTTCATCGCCATGAGTGCTATCTTCCTCATCCTCAGCTCGTATATCTCCGAGGCGCGGTCCTGCGCCCGCTTGAGCTGGTTGAGAAGCATGCCCGAGATGTCGCTGTCGGACCTGTCCTCGCTCCCGCAGCGATCCCGGAGCGCATCCAGGTAATCCACCACCCGTCTGTAGAAATCAGAGGAGATCTTGCTCAGGAAATTAGAGCCAGATTCCTGCCGGTGGATCGACATCAGCTCTTCGTATGAGGTCTCCTTTTTCTTGGGCATCTAACTACCTGTACCCCTTTCTGCTCTTTTTCCTTTTCTAATGATCGGAGCGTCATCCCAAACTATTTTCGACTCGCATTGCAGTGAGGGATTCAGATACCATGGTAAGCGGCAGACGCATGCTGAGCGAGGCTGAGGGCGGGTGCTATTTGGAGGTGGAGACATCGCCCGGGGCCGGAGAGAGCAAGGTCATGGAAAGGGATCCTTGGCGTTCTGCACTGAGGATAGCTGTTGCTGCGGAGCCCGTATCCGGAAAGGCGAATCAGGAGCTCGTCCGGTTTCTGGAGCAGCTGCTGCACATGGCTAAGGGCAGGATTTCGATCGTTAGAGGTCATCGGTCACGCAAGAAGCGGATCTTTATACCCATCGGTCTCGAAGAGGCCGCAAGAGGTCTGGGACTTGACGAGCATTACTGACGCGGATCGGCTGGATCGGCTCGAAAAGATCATAGACGAGCTCGCGGAAAGAAGCAGGGTGGAGGTGATCGTCGTCGAGGGCATGCGCGACATCGAAGCCCTGAGGAAACTGGCGGTCTTCGGGAATATCAGAAGCTTACAGGTCGGCAACAGCGTCATGAATTTCTGCGAGCACCTGTCAAAGGAATATGAGCGGTTTATAATTATGACCGACTGGGACCGGAAGGGCGGGCAGTTCGCCCACCTGCTGAGAAAGGCGATCGAATCCTGCGGGGCGAGGTATGACGACTCGCTGAGGGCAAATATCGCCAGACTGACAAAGAAGAGCGTAAAGGACGTCCAAGGGCTCCCTGGGTTCATCGAGAGCCTGCAGAAGGCGGTCGAGCGGAACGCGTTTGCCAAGAGGAGCCTCCGACGGACAAATAGAAAATATTAACCACAACCTACCCCGATTCGAACCTGCGGGAGAAGAATGATCGACCCAGAGATTTTGAAAGCGCTAGGGATATCGTCCCCCGAGGAGCTATTCGAGGATATTCCCGCCGAGGCGAGAATCTCATCGCTCAAGCTGCCCGAGCCCATGGATGAGCGCGATTTCATCCGGCACTTCAAGAAAATCGTATCGAAGAATATCACGGTGTCGGAAACACCCTCCTTTCTGGGAGGTGGGGTGTACCGACATTACATACCCGCCGCGGTCAGGGAGATACTGGCCAGGTCCGAATTCTACACCTCCTACACCCCATATCAGCCGGAGGCGAGCCAGGGGATGCTCCAGGCCATGTTCGAGTACCAGTCCTACATGTCAATTCTCACCGGGATGGATATCGTCAACTCGAGCATGTACGATTGGTCCACCGCCCTTGGCGAGGCCGCGCTCATGTGCCACCGCATTAGACGGGGGAGCCGCTTCCTCATCGCACGGTCGACCTCTCCGGTTCGCAAGAGAGTCTTGGAGATGTATCTTCGCGGAATTGACGCCTCCGTTGAGGAGATCCCATTCGATCCGGAGACGAGCCGTCTATCTGTGGACTCCCTCGAAGATAAATTGAAGGGGGAGGTCTTCGGATTCTATCTGGAGAACCCGAACCTCTTCGGGGTCATGGACGAGAACGTGTTCGAAGTATCGGATTTGCTGGGCGAAGTGCCGCTCGTTATCGGCGCGGACCCCCTATCATTGGCGATTATGAAGCCCCCCTCCGAATACGGTGCGGACATCGTCATCGGAGAGGGGCATCACCTGGGCACCGACCCCAACTTCGGGGGACCGCTCCTCGGAATCTTCGGATGCAGGAAGGAGCATCTCAGAAAGATGCCCGGCAGGATAATAGGCGCGACCACGGATGCGACTGGAAAGAGGGCTTTCTGCATGACCCTCCAGACGAGGGAGCAGCACATCCGGCGGGACAAGGCGACTTCCAACATCTGCACGAATGAGTCGCTCATGGCCCTCGCGGCCTGCGCCTATCTTGCCGCATTGGGCGGGACGGGCTTTCGCGGAGTCGCACTTGAGAATCTCGAAAAAGCCAAAGATCTCTCAGGAAGAATATCCGAGATCGACGGGTTCCGGTCACCGCGGTTCGACGCCCCGCACTTCAACGAATTCGCAGTCGGCTGTGACATTCCCGTTGATAGACTCAGGAAGCGTCTTTTAGAGGGCGGCATTCAGATCGGCCCGTCGTTATCGAAAGATTTCCCAGAGGTCGGGGAGGCCGTCGTTATCGCGGTCTCCGAGCTGCACACCGAGGACGAGTTGAACAAGCTCATCTCATCACTGGAGGGGACGGCATGAACTACCATCAGGCGTCCTATGACGAGCCTCTGCTGTTCGAGATAGGCTCATCGGACGATGATTTTGATGTCTCTCTCTTAAGAGATATTCCAAAGCAGATTAGAAGAGAGGCTCTCCCGCTTCCAGATATCCCGGAGCGGGAGGTTTTTAAGCACTTCGTTCGGCTGAGCCAAATGAATTTCTCCGTCGACTCCGGATTCTATCCTCTGGGTTCCTGCACGATGAAGTACAATCCAAAGTTGGCAGAGCAGGTCGCGCGTTACTCCAAGGTTACAGACCTGCATCCCGAGCAGGATCCATCGACTGTGCAGGGAGCACTCCAGATCATGAACGAGCTGGAGGGCTACCTCGCAGAGATCGGAGGGGTGGACGCAGTCACCCTGCAGCCAGCCGCGGGCGCTCAGGGCGAGTTCACAGGCCTTCAGATCGTGAGGGCGTACCACTCGGACCGGGGAGGGGACAGAAACGAGGTGATAGTGCCGGATACCGCTCACGGGACCAACCCAGCCAGCGCCGCGATGGCCGGCTACGACCTCATCGAGATACCTTCCAAGAGCGGACACGTGGACTGCGACGCACTCGAGGCCATCGTTGGTAACGATACGGCGGCTCTCATGCTCACCAATCCCAATACGCTCGGGATCTTCGAGAGGGACGTGATCGGAATCGCCGATATCGTACATCGTGCCGGAGCTCTACTGTACTATGACGGCGCGAACCTGAACGCGATTATGGGCAGGAGCACACCCGGCAGCATGAATTTCGATATCGTCCACTTCAACCTTCACAAGACCTTCGCAACGCCGCACGGAGGCGGCGGGCCCGGGGCCGGGCCGGTCGGGGTCAAGCAATTCCTCGAGCCCTATCTTCCAGTGCCCAGAATCGTACGGAAGGGCGATCGGTTCGACCTCGACTACGAAAGGCCGAAATCGATCGGAACTGTCCGGGCATACGTGGGCAACTTCGCGGTACTTGTACGAGCATATTGCTATATTCGAATGATGGGAGCCGAGGGGCTCAGGGATGCCTCTCTTCATGCAGTCGCGAACGCAAACTACCTGCGTGCAAAGCTGGAAAAGCTGTTCGAGCTTCCGTTCGGAGGCAGGAGAATGCACGAGTTCGTCCTTTCCGGACGCAGCCTTAAAGAGAGAGGTTTGAGAACCTTCGACTTCGCGAAGAGGCTGCTGGATCACGGTTTCCATTCCCCCACAGTCTACTTCCCGCATATTGTCGACGAGGCAATGATGATCGAGCCTACGGAGACCGAGTCCTCTGACACACTTGACCGTTTCGTCGCGGCGTTCGAGGCGATACTGCATGAGGATCCTGAGATCGTTCAAACGGCCCCGCACAACACTTCGGTCGGCAGGGTTGACGAGGTCAAGGCGGCGAGAAACCTCATATTCAACTTTGGGTCTCTGAAAGCGCTCGAAAAATGATGCGATTGACCACTTAACGGGGTTACCAATGAATCATCCGAAGCGGTCGGATGCTTCCCCAGCCGGATATTTTTTTCGTTGATTTCGATCTTGTCAAAGACCGCCTCATTCAGGTCGAACCCGCAGGCGTTTGCCATGCACAGCGCGTAAATCACGATGTCAGCGGTTTCCATCCTTATCCTGGAGATCTCCGCGTCATCGACATCGCTCTCAGAACCTTTCCACTGGAATATCTCGAGGAGCTCAGCCGCCTCGACCGAAAGCGCGATTGCCACATCCCTTGGGTTATGATATTTCGACCATGATCTCTCCTTCACGAAATCGGAGACCCTCTCCCCGAGCGACTTGAAATCCCCATCGTTCATTAGGACTGCCCCCGTGACCGTTTCACAGAAGATACAGCGCTGTATCATTTTAATTTAATTGGCTCGGGTGAGAAACTAACCTAGCGAATTTGCACTCATCTTAGCCAGCAGGAAGATGTTGAACATCGACAGCTTGGCCTGCACCTCGTTTTTTTCGACCTCTCCTCGATCGGCACCTCAATCGCTGTCCGAACAGCCTCGTTATCATGCCGACGAATTTGGCAGATTAGTACGGGCATATGACTATTATCTCGATTATGCCAAGTATGAATACAATACGCTAAATCTGATAACAAAAATCGAATATCCCAATGATGTCGTGACAGAATAATCCTACGATTCGTATCGAAACTGGCTTGAAAGGATTCACACCTATAAGGATCAGACAAATTATATCGATATTAACTACACGTACAACGATGCAG
>DSAX01000088.1 GCA_011046235.1 Methanobacteriota archaeon
AACAGAAGCATATCGGAAAGATCGAAAAAGCCCCCGCTGGCCATCACGAAGCTCTCGGTGGCGACAGCGTCGTATATCTGCGGGCTCCTCGAGAAGAACGACTTGAAAAGGGCGTTCTTATCATCGAACGGGAGGGCGGGGTTGGTATATCCGAAAAGCTCCACCACGAAATCTGCGCCGAGCTTCTGAATATTCGGATAGTTGACGAAGAACACCTGATGGTTCTTGATCAGATTGCGCCTGTGGAGACTGACGGTGGATTCCTTCATACCGACCCTTTCGGCGATGTCCGAATCGGTCCTGTCCGCATCCTCTGCGAGCGCAAATAGCACCAGTTTCTCCGGCTTGGAGAGATAGGTCTTCATTGATTGTCCTCCGTGAATTCTCTGCTTCCCCCAGGTCGTATAACCATCATTATTGAAAAGTATTTGCCGACAGGGATATCAATGCTCGGGGGTTCGAATGAGCTGCGGATATGGCAATTGTGATCGTTCATTGTCGCTCTCCTCTTTGCGAAGGGGCATACATGAGACATGCCGAAGCCAGTTTATTGCATATTGTGCAGAATGACGGTCGGTGAAGCAGTATTGGATTTGGACTGATGATGCATTTTGAATCCGCAGAAAATTGCTCGTAAAGTTGGCATCACAGGAGGATAACCCGCAGATAGTTCTTTGGGAGTACTTGTGAATATTTAGATATCGGTCCTTCAAATCCGAGTATGTCAATGAGGTGCAGAAAATGGATCCTTGAAGAAATCGGATTATAGAGTACTTTTCATAAAGCAGATACCGATTATACTAATAGGAGATTCATGGAGCCCCTGACGACTGGTAACGCATCCGATTCGGCATGTGAACCGGAAAAAAGACTCTCTTTCTTGGACGAGTTCCTGACCCTCTGGATTGTTCTAGCGATTCTGCTTGGAGTGATAATAGGATCGCTATTCCCAGAGATATCCGATTTAATTGACTCACTTAGGATCGACACCGTCTCGCTTCCGATCGCGATGGGTCTTCTGGTGATGATGTACCCGCCCCTGGCCAAGGTGAAGTACGAGGAGCTCAGAAAGCTGCGGGAGGCGAAGAAGATGTTCGGCGTCTCGCTCTTTCTGAATTGGGCGATCGGCCCGGTCCTGATGTTCTCTCTCGCCTGGTTATTCCTCCCGGGTCCGGAAATGGCTCCATACCGGACTGGGCTCATTCTGGTAGGCCTGGCCAGATGCATCGCCATGGTGTTGGTCTGGAACATGCTCGCTGAGGGCGACTGCGAATATTGCGCGGTGCTGGTCGCGGTCAATTCCATATTCCAGATTCTGATGTACTCCATCCTCGCCTATTTCTTCATAACCGTGATGACCCCGGTGATCTCCCCTTCCTCTGAGGTCGAGGTCGTCCAGATCGAGATGCTCGACATCGCCAAGAGCGTGCTCATTTTCCTCGGGATCCCGTTCTCGGCCGGCGTCGCGAGCTGGTACTTCCTTGCGAGAAGAAAGGGAAGGGAGTGGTACGACACCAAGTTCGCCCCGAAGATCAGCCCCCTCGCGCTTATCGGTCTCCTGTTCACGATCGTCGTCATGTTCTCCCTTCAGGGAAAGCATATCCTGGAGAACCCGTTCGATGTGGTGCGAATCGCCATCCCGCTCGTTGTGTATTTCCTGCTGATGTTCTTCTTCAGCTTCTGGCTGTCCTTCCGGCTCAGGTTTAGCTACTCCCAGGGAACAACTCAGTCCTTCACCGCTGCGAGCAACAACTTCGAGCTGGCGATCGCTGTTGCGATAGGAACCTACGGCATCGCCTCAAAAGTGGCATTCGCGACCGTGATCGGTCCGCTCATGGAAGTGCCCATCCTGATATCCCTTGTAAACGTCGCACTCTGGATCAAGAGGAAATACTATGATAGCAGCGGGTTTCCGAGGAAACGGCCTAATCAATGATTCTGGGTGACGATGTCTAAGGCTTTCCCTCGAATTAGATTTCCCATTGCATTTTGACCTTCTGCGTGTTGGGCTTCGTTCCGAAATATGTTAAAATATCGGGGCAAGCGATATCTGGAGTTCAGTGATAGAGCTAACCGCGCTGCTGCTGGTCGCGACATTCGCCGTCGCAGTCTCTCTTTTCTTCACATTCACGAACGGATTTCATGATGCGAGCTCGATAGTCGCGACGCAGATCGCCTGCGGCGCGGCGTCTCCAAGGGCGGCGGTGATAAACGCCGCCATATTCGGGATGGCCGGAGCAATTATAGGGGGAAGCGCGGTCGCTTATACGATCCAGGGGATAGTGGACCTCGAGGTGGGCGAGGAGCTGATAATCGTGATAGCGGCCGCCGTACTGGGAGCTTCCGCCTGGAACATCTTCACCTGGTGGATCGGGCTTCCGTCTTCGTCTACGCACGCTCTTATCGGGGGGCTGATCGGGGCGGCCATAGCGTCAAGTGGAATTGAAAGGATCAATTGGGGCGTTGCGGAGCTGGTCGAACCCCCGCACGAGCTGGTCGGGCTCATGAAGGTCTTTCTCTTCCTGTTCGTGTCGATACTCATAGGTTTGGCCGGAGGATTCGCAGTGCAACGGGGGTCCCGGATACTGCTGAGAAACGCGGATAGAAAGATGAACCGGCCGATCAAGCGGTCGCAGTGGATAGTCACAAGCCTGCTCGCGTTCAGCCACGGCTCGAACGACACGCAGAAGCAGATAGGGCTGATCGCCCTCATCCTCTTCGCGGGAGGGTACATCGAGACCCTCGGGATCCCGTTGTGGGTCAGGATCGCCTGCGGGGCGATGATGCTCGCGGGCACGGTCGGGGGCGGTTGGAAGATAATGAAGACCCTCGGCAGGAAGATATTCCCGCTCGAGCCGATCCACGGCCTCAACTCGCAGATATCCTCTGCCTCCTCCATTCTGATTTCGACCGTTGCCGGTGCCCCGATATCCACCACTCAGGTGGTGGCCTCGAGCGTCATGGGAGTGGGAGCGGCCGAGAACGCGAAAATGGTGCAGTGGTCGGTGGGGAAGGACATGCTCATAGCTTGGTTGATGACCATACCGGTGGCTGCGCTGCTATCCGCCGGAACGTATTTCCTGTTGAATTGGCTCTATCAGTTCTCCTGAGGTGGATGCATAGATGAACGAAGATGGGAAACGGCTGATCGACAGGATATTCCCGCCGAAGTACGACTTCTACGGGATGCTCAAGGACCAGGCGGACGCGACATCGGACGGCGTCAGGGCGCTCATAGAATGGCTGAGGGCGAACGACCATCAGGAGCCCAGGGAGATCGTCAACATCGAGCAGAAGGCCGACGAGCTCCGGCACAGGATGGAGGATCAGCTGATCAGGGCGTTTACCACCCCATTCGACAGGCAGGAGATATACATGATATCGAGGCAGATGGACCAGATACTGAACTTCTCGATGTCGACGGCTATCGAGATGCGCGCATTCGGGGTCGAGACCGACAAATACATCATTTCCATGGCGGAAAACCTGCTTTCTGGCACCGGGCTCATCTCCGAGGCGATAAGGATCATGGAGAGGTCGCCTGAGGAGGCGGAGAACATCATTAGGACGATCAGGAAGCAGGAGCACGATATAGAGCACCTCTATATCGAGGCCATGAACCTCATTTTCGGTTCCAGGGATGCCGTCGAGGCGCTCAGGAAGAGGGAGATCTACCATCACCTCAAGGACGCTGCGAGGAACCTCAGCATAACCGTCGACATCCTGCACCGGATAATCGTCTCGGTTGCCTGACTTGGCATTTTACACGGTATTAATATTATTAATACCGTATGAAAAAACAGACTTCATCCGAAATGTCAATCGGCTCCGCAATGATTAAAATCGGATTGAACGCCTTTCCAGACTTGGGCAGTTTGCATGGACACGATATATTGGATATTGCTCGTCGTGATCCTGGGACCGCTTATCGGGTCCTTTCTCGGGATCCTGATAAGCCCTGGCAGCGGGTTCCTGTCCGGATGTTTCGGCTTCGCCGCGGGCGTTATGATCGCGATCTCCTTCATCAGCCTGATACCGGAATCGATGGAGGCGATAGCCCTGCATTGGGTATTTTTCGCTTTTATGCTGGGGTTTTCGATGATGTTTCTGGTGGATAGGATCATCCCGCATTTCCATCCGATAACGAACACCGACGAGAATGCATCACTGGAAAGGACCGCCTTGACGCTTATAGCAGGATATTGCGCTTCATATGATCGTCTAGCGAATTTTCCGGTGGGCTGGCCGGAACATGACTCGCCTTTCATGCGATCCATTGAAGCCCCGAAGAGGTTTCGATTGTTATCCCCTTTATAGATGCTCTTGCCCCGATGCCCCCGGGCTTGGACATATTTGCTTTGTTAACATTGTTATTTGTATCTTATGCATTTACCATCAATCGACCCTGACCTCGATTCCGACCTCGTTTTTCCTCATGAACCCGGGCGTGATCGGCGGGTTATATCTCATAAGAAAAGATCCTCCGGATTCTGGAAGGTCGTTGTATTTCAGTATTAGTCTGAGCTCGTCGATCTTCTCCTGAGTCTGTTCGGTCTTTGCCTTGCCCCGGAACCTCAGCACCGCGACATGTCTTGGAGGGATTCGCTCGATCTCGATGTCATTATCCATGGGCACGGGGACTTTGCCCTCTTTGAAGTTCGAGGGCAACACGAAGGAGAAGGAATTCCTCTTGGAAATGACAGGCGCGGTCATGGGTATCTTCTCGGACTTCGGGTCATCCGAGATCACGGGTGCGGTCATATCCATCTCTTCGCTTGCCCTGTTGCTTCCGGAAATGTACCTGAAAAGCTTGGAGAACGCCTCGTCGTCCGACAGCCCGGACACTGTCGCGAGAATTATCTCCGGGTATTTTCTGACCTCGGCACCTCCCAATTTTCGGATTACGGAGTACTGCGCCTTCTCGACCATACCCGTTCCCCCGAGATAGTTACCCGATACAATATGACCATACGGTTTATTCAAGATTATGGGCTGACGACCCCGTTTTCATCGCTGTACGACCGTCTCAGGGCATATCATGTATGGGATTTGGCGTATTCCGCCAGGATCCTCTCGCCCTCCCGGACGATGTCCTTGTCGACTGGCTCAACCGCATGATCGGAGAGCATCTTCTTTGCGGTCTTCCCCGCACCGGTGACCATTCTATCCGAGAGGGTTGCCTGCATATCCAGCTTCTTCCTGTCCCAGAAGAACAGCTCGCGCTTGAAGTTCATGGCCGTGTGCGGGTGCGTCAGAAAGCTGTTGCCGTGACCGACCGCTCTGACCACATCCAACGCGATGGTCTTCTCGTCGACGGTGAACCGTCTGAAGAATGCCCTGAACTGGTCCCATAATGTCGCGTCGATAACCATCTGCTCGAAGGAGCAGCCTTTGGCGCAGTCTATCCCTCCTATGCCCGGAGCAAGATCGGTCCCGGAGAACATCGTCATGAAATGCGCCGAGAGCTCACAGAAAGAGGCGTCCATGCCCAGTCCGTTGACCCCGGCTCCCCAATCTCCGACCATGCAGGGCTTGCCGTACCGTCGCGCCATCTGTCCCGCGGCGGTGCTGATCGCCGCTCCCTCGGGAGCGAAGTAGTTCATCGAGCCGGTCGCCATGTCGATCGGCACCGACGACGAACCGTATATGTGCGGTGATCCTGGCGAGGCGATCTGGGAGATCACCAGGCTCGCCAAATTCTCCGAGTTGATGTTGACCACGGTCCCGGCGACCGTCGTCGGGCTCGACATCCCCGTCAGGGTCATCGAATGGGCGAGAATCGGGATTCCCGCCTTGGAAAGTATGACCTGGGCCTCCACCGCCCCCTTCTCGAACGACAGCGGCGCTACCGGGTCGATGGCGGCGGAGAACAGCGGTCGTTTTCTGAGTGCCTCCTCCCCGCCGGCCACGAGCGACGCGAGCTCGATCTGCTTCCTGGCATCCTCGGCCGAAATGCTGTCTCCCTGCACATGCATCTCGCAGTTGAGCAACGATGTCCACATCTCGAACACGGGATGGCATTGCTGTGGGACCTCGCTCACGGTCACGATCGGCCAGAAGAAGTCTATCTGATCCAGTGCGTCCGCGAGCCGTGCGAAGTCTCCCAGGTCTTTCCGGGAGGCGTCCCGCTTCCGCCCGGTTTCAAGGTCGATCATGTACAAGGTCAACCCATCGGTGGTCAAGTGCGGCTGGTCCTTGGAAGGCAAGGCGACATCGTTCCCGCTGACCCGGGAGCACAGCTTGAACTCGCTCGGTGCCTTGCGGACCGATTCGATTACGAGCTCCTCGGGGATGCGGGCGACCTGTCCCTTCCAGTCGATGCCGCAGCCCGCATCCGAGAGCATTTCGAGCACCGGTTTGCTCCGGATGAGCACGCCTATCTTCTCGAGGCATGCGATGCTCTGCTCATGTACGGTATCCTCCTCGTCCCTATCTAAAAAGCTCATGCGTGCCAAAGCCATGAAAATCCATCCGAATTGCTGAGTGGTGGATTGAGTGTTTCATAAATGAATGCTTTCGGGAACATTATTAAGCATTGGGGCTAGGTCATGGAATCGACATCCAACGGTGAAGCAGGAGCTTGGATCGATGACCGGGACAAGAGTTGCCGTCGCTTACGAAAGCGACAGGATGAGAGGTGCTAGAGCGGTCGTGGGGGCAATCGGGCTGCCGGATCTGACCGGTAAGAAGGCATTCATCAAAGCAATTGGCTATCTGAGCGGCGAATCAGCATTCTTTGCCAATAGGCGCTGGAATTTTCGAGAAGCACCGCTATAGAATTGGGCGGTTTAAATAATTAGGAGAACTTCTGGGATTGATCGCATGCCCCGGAAGAGAACGATGCCGTTTGGAATATTTCTGTTCGCGATATACCAGTTTCTCCATTCCATAATACTGATCCTGGGCGGAATAAACGGGATGTTCGAGCTCACCGAAACTCCCGAGGCGGCCCTCGTCGAGGCGGATCTGGACAGGAACTTCCTGCTGATCATGGAGATAATCTCCATCGTCATCGGCGTATGGGGTCTGAGCCTCGCTATCAGGTTGTTCAGACTGGAAGACAAGGCGAGGAGGAGGCTCGTCCTCTACACCAAGTTAATCCTGGGATTCTCGGTGTTCCTCCTGTTGCTCGGAATCGGCCCGATGTTCTTCATCGCCGTTATATCGGTAGTCGCGTTGCTGTACCTGAACTCGCGAAAGGTCAGAAGGGCTTTCGGGGCGAGGGCTAGCTGACAACGTCCTGGACAACCAGATCGCCGCTTGCTCCGGAGAACGAAAAAATTCAGCCGGACTTTGCGGACAGGCGCCTGTACGCCCCCGCCCTCTCGCACTGGACATAGACGGCCAATATCTGCGCGATGAGTTCGATCCACTTGATCGTGCTCGCTGAGGGGAGCTTGTTGTCCTTGGTGCCGGATATCTCGATCCACCCGACCATCTCGTTGTCGAGGCCGATCATGAAGCTCTCGATGTAGTCCCCCTCGACCGACTGATCGACCGAGTCCCGCTTCAGATTCAAGAGCATAGGACGGTTGTATACCGCCTCCTCTCCGGGGACGAACGGCTCATCTTCCGCGAAGAATATCTCGGTGAACTTGCTGATCTTGTAATGCTTCCACTTCTCGTTTTCCAGGAAGTCGTCGTAGTTGTATTCCAGCTTCTTATACGCCACTTCCGAGTTCTTCCTCATCCCGATGAAGACCTCGTACCGATATTTGCCGTCCTTCGGGCTCTTGAGGCCGATGATCACCTCCCTGATCTTCAGGTACTGGCTGATGATCTTTCCGGCCTCGTCCAGAATATAGCGTACGGACATGCGCTTGCTCTGCATCTCCTCGAATAGGCGCAGAATCCTCTCCGCCACCTTCATTGACGGGTCCACGGATCCGACCGAGTAGTCCATTTTCAACTTATGGACGATCTGGGTGATTAGATTCCTGCTCGTTTCTATCCGCTCCCGCGAGGGAGCGCCTGATCCCATCCCGTTCTGCCCGTACATCGAGAACACACCCGTTTTTTTACCGATAATGAATCTATTGATTATTTGTCATTGATGGTCGAGATATCGGTGCGTGCAAATATTCCTCTCATTGATCGATGAGCATGACGGCTTTATCCTCGATATTTCGAAAATTCGGCAATAAACGATGGCGTTATTCATAGGATACACCACCTTAGCATCGCGCATTCTAGCAACAGTTAAATTCATCGGCATCGTTCATGGTGGCTTGAGGGGGGGTTATTTAAGATAATCAAAAAGACAATTGCGCTATGTATAGCGATCTTGTTTGTGGCCGTTGTTTTTGCGCCGCAGACGACCGGAGCTCCTTCGCTTGGTACCGGGTCGTCAGCGGGTCTGACTGCCAATGAGGTTGCTGTGCTGAACAAGCTCGATATCGATTATGCGATGGACCAGCTTTACGCGATATCGAGTATGGGCGAGAAAATCGCAGGAGATGAGAATGAGAGACTTGCCCAGGGGTACGTCTACGAGACCATGAGCGACATGCTGCTCGACGATGTGGTCATGGAGAGCTTTCCGACTACC
>DSAX01000040.1 GCA_011046235.1 Methanobacteriota archaeon
CCCCGAGATGACTACTGCGCCCGGCAGAGCGAACAGAAAGCCGAACACCGAGGTGATGATCGCGAGGAACAGGCCCTGGGGGCTCATCCGGTACTCGGCGAAGCATCCGTACCCTTGCGCCACCTTCTTATGCCCGAGCTCGTGCAGCAAGAACCCCGTGGATACCGCGATGAACGATGCGAAAATAATCAGGGCGGCCTGAGCTGCTTCCAGGCCCCCCAGCAGCTTGTACAGTCCTCCGCTCAGGACCATGGAGAATGCGAGCGTGAGGACGATCACGGAGATTGCGATCTGCCTCATCTCGACCCGGCTGAACCTCATCCCGGGCACGGGCGGCCTCGCCGCCGTTCTGAAGTAGTCCGGGGTGACCCTGAACTTGTAGCTCTGGCTGTGCTGGCCGTCGTCCCACATGGTCAGGTCGGAAATGATAGAAAGGTAGTATGTATAGATTGCCCCATAAGGTTCTGTTGCGTTAACGGGTCTTTTTGACTTTCACTTACCACATCCATAGATTTATAGTAATATATTGACAGCCTCTTTTCAATGGTAGTTAGAGGCATTACATTCTATATCGACGACCCACCCGTTGAGATTAAATATCTTTCCGAAGATTTTAGATTGGCCGTCAATAAGGCGATTCGGGCCGGTTTACAATCAGGCATTACTTCCCGATATAAGCTTTCAAATTTGGTCTATAAGGATCTCAGATCGGAGCATCAAATCTATGCTCAGCATGTAGTATCCGCCATCGAGATCGCTGCCAGTATCTTGAAGAACTATCGCCGTGCGATTCGAAAAGGAATGAACCCGAAAAAACCGTATATCAAACGGTTGATGATGAAAGCCGAGAATCAAGCATACAAATTAGACCGAAAAAACGGCGAGGTGGATTTGCCTATCAGGGCGGGCTTGCATGTGAAATTGAAGATCATAGTCAGCGATTATCACCGTAAATATCTCGACAACCCGTCATATTCTCTCGGCCCCTTGACATTGCTGCCGGGCAGAGCGGTCATAGCATTTCGCAAGGATGCTTCGAAGCCATACATGCCGAAAGCGGCTCTAGCTTTAGACACAAATGAGATCAGTCTGGATGGGATATTCGTTAATGCAAAAAGAAAAAAAGCTACCGCCATAAAGTCCGATTATTCGGAAATCCCGATTATCCAGCAACGGCATTATCTCAGGAGAAAAAAGCTCCAGACGAAAAAGGCTCACGACAGGAGAACCATGAGAAAACTGTGCCGTAAAGAAGGCCGTCGAGAACACGATCGGATCAAATACCGCCTGCATGAGACGGCCAATAATCTATTATCGTATGCTAAGGACAATAAAGCGATTATCATACTGGAGGATTTGACCGGGATGAGGGCCCAAAGGGCCAATCCGAAGATCAATCGGCGCTTGAGCTCGTGGCCGAGAAGAAAGCTCCATCAGATTATCGAATACAAAGCGGAATGGGAAGGTATCTCGGTCATCAAACTCAACCCGAGAAACAGCAGCAGAACTTGTCCGAGATGTGGGAGTATAAAGAAATCCCGATTGGGCAAGATATTCAAGTGCAAGCAATGCGGCTGGCAAATAGATCGGCAGATCAATGCCGGCATCAATCTGCTGCAAACCGCCATCTCGAAAGAGATGGTCGGAGGCTTACGGTTCAGCCTCGACGCGCTTCAGCATGACCCCGTGATCTCGATATGAGAGAGGCGAATGAAGTGAGTTGCAAAATTACCATTGTTAGTGTGGAAGACCCGTTAACGCAACAGAACCCCCAACGACTTCCAGCATTTGAACTGCAGTAGTTATTGCTCTGATTTTCTCTTCAGATCTTTCGCGACTGTGAGCGTGGCATCCCTGAGCTTCTTGATTCCCCTCTTGCCGGTATGGGCGATATCGTGGGCGACTGGCTTCAGCTCCTGGACGGCCTTCTCCGTCACATCGACCCCTTTCTCTATGACCTCTCCGGTCTTGTGTGAGATGCGGTCGATCACCGACTCGTCTTTCTTCGAGCAACTCGGGCATGGCTGCCCGTCCGGGACATCCGCGCCACATGATGGGCACTTGTAAGTCAACTCGTTCAACCTCCCTTTGCGTATATTAGACAAGGCGGTTATTTAGCTGTTGTTCCGTCCCCAGATGACTTCCGGTTCGCCAAGTTAGAAATACAATGGCACTAATTTTGCAGCAATGGTCGACCTGACGATGATCGTGCTCGCAATCGCGGCGTTCGGCCCCGCGTTCGGGCTGATGCTCTACACGCTCCAGGACTACACTTATCCCAGGGTGGAGAAGCCGTTCTTCGACGACCGCAAGGTGTTCATGATATTCATCCTGGGGCTCGTCGTGGGCATGATCTTCCTGTTCGTGGACGTGGCGATCGCCCCTTCGATAAACAACTATACTATCCTGGTAGTCGCGCTCATGGTACCGATCTTCCAGGGCATGCTGAAGCTGGTCATCCTGAACTATCCCAAGCTGCAGAGAAAGGTGGATACCGGCTTCTACGGGCTCGCGCTCGGCCTCGGCATCGCGGCCACGTACGCCTTCTCCAGGATGTACTTCGCGGCCGCCGACCTCGAGTCTAACGATGTTCTCAGCATCGCCTTGATCGCGATGATCGGGATACAGATAGTCTTCATCCAGGGCGCGACCACTACCATAATCGGGATCGGCTGCGCCCGGGGGCAGAAGTGGGCGTACTTCGCGAACGCGATGATCTACGCGATCGGGTTCAGCCTGCTGTTCTACGGTGCGGCGCTCGTGCAGGACACCGTATCTGAGAACGCCGGGATAGTCCTTATAATTCTTAACTGGACGATCGTCCTGTACAGCTACTGGCATATCCACACACTCGACCTGCCGAACCTGGTCGAAGACGCCAGGCGAGGCTTCCGGAAGCGAAGGAGATAGGCGCTCAGACCGAACGGTATTTTCCCTTCCCGCTCTCGAAGACGATCCCGTTCTCCCGCATCATGACGAGCATGTCGCTCGGGGTCTCCTTCCCCAGCAGCTCGTGCACCTTCGCGAGCTCCTCCACGCCGAACTCCCCCTTGAGGCGGGTCAGCTCCAAGGCGATGTATGTCAGGCGCTCCCGGGTGTCCTTGATCTCCCTCGCCCTCAGCGCCATCCTGCCGATCCTGCTCCTGGGCTTGGACATGGAGGGCTTCATCATCTTGCCCTCCGTGGTTTGCACCTTCGCCTGGGCGACCGCCTCGGCCACCTCGGACGGGGAGTCGGAGGTGAACCGGGGCTTCAGCCTCAGGAGGTCGATGCTCTTCCCGCAGACGCAGGTCATGCTCTTCTTCCGGAGGTCCGCGGCCAACGGAGTCGCGCAGAAGGGACACAGCACCAGCCCGTACCGACTCATGGAAAAAACCTCTACGAGAGGTAGACGCGCATCTCCTTCTCGAGCATCTTAAGGTCCTGCTCCCTGAGGGTGAGAGGGCTGATCGGGGCGATCAGGACCGCGTTGGCGATCGCGATCTTGTCGTCCACCAGCTGCATGAACTTCAGGACCTTCGGGAAGCCGTTCTGCGATATCAGGTACTCGAGCCCGGACAGAAGGACGATCGGGTCGCTGTTCTCGGTGATGAAGGTCTTTATGTCTCCATAGAGAAGCGGTATGTTCATCGGCTCGCGGGAGAAGTCATATATCTGGTCGCTCGAAAGCCACAGCAGCGGTATGCCCTCGAGGCTGTACCGATCCCTGACCTTGTCCGGGAACTCCCTCGTGATGCCCAGCCCGCTGAAGCCGTGATGCACGCAGTCTACGAACACGTCCATCGCCTGGTCCTGGCTCTCCTCGCGGATCAGGTAGGAGTAGCCGCGCTCCAGCTCATACTTGGACTGCTCGTCCGAGAAGATCAGCTGCTGCTGCTTGAGTATGTCAGGGACGTCGTACAGCTGAACGACGCACACCGGATAGCCATCCGAGATGCACTCGACCTCGTCCGCCTCGAACCGCCTGCCCAGCAGGGCCGATGCGATGCCCGACAGGTACCCGCGCGCGAAGTCGCACTGCCGGCCGTCCTGCCCCTCGATCGACTCCTCCATGTGCACGACGATCTCGCTGTCGGTGCTGCTGTCGATCGCCAGGCGGCTCAGGCCGGTCTCCATCCAAAGAGCTGGAAGAATGGACCGTGCCTCCTCGATGTTCTCCGCCTCGACGCCCATGTGCTCCACGAGCCCCCGGCCGCACCTCTGGCCGTACCGGTAGATGATCAGCTTCGACCTGCGCTCCCCCTCGATGATCTCCATCTCCTCGCGTAGGTCGGAAAGCGCGCTCCCGGGCATCACAAAGAAGGGCAACTGCTTCATCTGATCTCACCAACGATATCGTCCGCCATATGCGAGAACGCGTGCTCCACGTTCTCGCCCGTCTTGGCGCTCGTGCCTATGAATTCGATCCCAAGCTGTGAGGCGATCTCGGAGACCTGGTTCTCCGACACCGAGGCTTCCAGGTCGTTCTTGTTCACGAGCAGGTAGAGCGCCGCATCTGGAGAGACGTTCCGGAAGTTGGCGGTCCAGTCTGGAATCGACGCGAGGGTCTCCGGGCGGGTCTGGTCGCAGACCAGCAGCGCGCCGCTGGCGCCGCGGTAGTACGCCGCGTGGAGCTTGTCATGCTCCCGCTGGCCGAGTATGTCCCAGATCATTATCGACAGCTCGCAATCCTCTATCTGCAGCACCTTCTTGACCACTTTCGTCCCGAACGACACGATGTACCTATCGTCGAACAGGTCGAAGACGTATCTCCTGACCAGGCTCGTCTTCCCGACGGCCCCGTCGCCCAGGAGACATATCTTCTTCACAAGTTTTCGATGCCCCATCTGCTTCTTCCGACAAATCAGCGTGAACCTATTTAATCGTTGATGATTTGACTCCCGTTTCGGATAATCAGCAATCCGTCCGATGAAAAAGAAAATGTATATCTGGGCAGAACGGGGTTCCGATTGGCGACCATGGCGAGGAAAAAGGAAGAGCTGCCGAGGCTATCGCACGAGCCATCGGAATCGGGCGAGAAATTCCAGAGGAGCAGGCTGGAGAATCTGGTCCCCGAGATCGTCCTCGTATCCGACCGCGGGACGATCACGCTGAGACAGCTGGAGATGCTCAGGGCGATCTCCAGCGAGCGCAGCCAGAACCGGGCAGCCGAGAGCCTCGGGATAACGGCCGCAGTCCTGAACAAGCAGCTCAAGGAGCTCGAGAGAAAGGCCAAGGCGAAGCTCGTACGGAGCAACGCGCGGGGCTCCGAGCTGACGATAGAGGGGAAGCAGGTGCTCAGGGTGCTGGAGACCCTGACCAGCAGGATGAGCAGGACGAGCGACCTCGTCGTCGGCTGCACCCGGATAACGCAGAACACCGTCGAGCGCATCTCCGAGGTCCTTTTCGGGAAGGGGTACGAGATACGGATCTTGGTCGCGGACGATGAGACGAACTACTCGCTCGCGTCGGGCGGTCTGCTCGACATCATATTCGTGGACGATCCGCTGTACGCCTACGAGTTTCCCAAGGAGAACCGGGTGCACGAGGTGACCCGGGACTTCCTGGTGCACTGCGACCGGGGGAATGAGTACGTCCGGATGAACTCGGGGCCTCAGAGGCTCGGGTTCGATACTTTGCGGGAGAGCGGCGTTGAGTTCGAGGTGTGTGCGGTCGCCTACAGCGCTGCTGAGGTCCTCGACTCGAAATACAGCTTCTTCGCCAGCAGGCTGCTGCTAGACCGGGAGAAGGTCGAGCTCCCAGCGGACTCTCGCGGCATCAGGATACCGTACACAGTGCACGCGATCGAGATAACAAATCACAGAAATATACGAGAATTTTTCGACCAAATGGCTCCCAAGCAGCATTACCCGATAGGGTGAAACAAGAGCGGTCGTTCGAAAACGGTTATATATCGCCAAGCCGACTTTCCCCGAAAGGTGTTCAGATGACGACTGATGCTAAACAGCCCAATCCGGAATTCGCGAAGAAGGTCGTCGAGGCTGGCGGGAAGACGCTGAATCTGTGCTTCCAGTGCGGTACCTGCACCGGCAGCTGCCCCTCGGGCAGACAGACCGCGTTCAGGACGAGGAAGCTGGTCAGGCGCGCGCAGCTGGGCCTCAAGGACGACATCATGGGTTCGGACGATCTCTGGCTATGCACTACATGCTTCACATGCTACGAGAGATGCCCGAGAGGCGTTGAGATTGTGGATATAATAATGGCACTGAGGAACATGTCCGTGCGCGAGGGGCACATGGCCCCGCAGCACAAGAAGATCGCGCAGCTGGTTTCCAAATCCGGGCACCTGGTCAACCTGAGGGACGAGGACAAGGCGTTCAGGAAGAAGCTGGGCCTCAGGGAGACACCGCCGACTGTGCTCGAGAAGCCCGCCGGACTGGAGCAGGTGAAGAAGATATGCCAGATAACTGGTTTCGACAAGCTTGTGGCAGGTGACTGAGATGGCTGAGAAATTGGGATTTTTCCTGGGCTGCATCATGCCGATGAGATACCCCGGGATCGAGAGCGCCACCCGCGAGGTGCTCAAGGAGCTCGGAGTGGAGTTGGCGGACCTCGAGGGCGCGTCCTGCTGCCCCGCACCCGGCGTGATGAGGTCGTTCGACCAGGACACCTGGCTCGCGATAGGCGCGAGAAACCTCGCGATAGCGCAGGAGATGGGTGTCGACATCCTTACGATATGCAACGGATGCTACGACACGCTCTTCGAGACGGCGCACAAGCTTAACAACGACCTGGAGGCGCTCGCCAGGATCAACAAGATACTGAAGCAGGTCGGCATCGAGTACAAGGGCAAGACCCAGGTGAGGCACTTCGTCGAGTACCTGGCAAACGAGATCGACATCGACGCGATCAAGTCGAAGGTGAAGGAGAACGGCGACAAGAAGATGAAGGCCGCTGTGTTCTACGGCTGCCACTTCCTGAAACCATCGACCATCAAGAAGATCGACAACCCGGAGAGGCCGAGGATATTCGATGACATCGTCGAGGCGCTCGGCGTCGAGAGCATCGAGTACAAGGACAAGGGCTCCTGTTGCGGCGCCGGAGGAGGCGTTAGAGCCAGGTCTCCGGACGTCGCCCTGAAGATGACCAAGGAGAACCTGGTCAACATGCAGGACGCGGGCGCCGACTTCATAGTCGACTGCTGCCCGTTCTGCCACCTGCAGTTCGATGTCGGGCAGGCGGAGCTGAAGGAGTTCCAGATACCGGTCCTGCACCTGATGCAGCTGATGGCCATGAAGTTCGGGCTCGACAAGGACAAGCTGGGCCTGGAAGCCCACAGGACGCCCGTGAAACTCTGAGAGAGGTGATCCGAGTTGCACACGGCTGATCTCATCGCCCTAAACCGCGTCTCCGCGATGCCGGAGGAGATACAGCCGTTCGTGCAGTTCAAGGCGGAGCTGAAGAAGCGGGAGCTGAGAAAGGACCTGATCGTCGCGTTGCTTCTGGTCCAGTCCACCTCCTGCTACATACCTGTTTTTCTCGACGACTACGATGATATCGGGGAGATCAAGCGGGAGCTGGGCGAGCAGGATGCCGAGCTTTCGCCCTCCGCCGAGAGGGCGATCTGGGAGTACCTTGAGAGACGGTCAACCGTGAAAAACAAGTAGTAGCGTATTCATGTGGTCACGAATATGACGGTCAAGTACATGTGCTTCAACTGCGGGAAGATGTACCGCTCCAAGGAGGAGGCGGTCAGATGCCACAACGCGCATATCCAGGTGGTCGAGAAGCACCCGAACCCGCCCGTCATCAAGTGGTGGAAGGGCAGGTAGAGACTGGGACCTTGTTCGTCAGCGCCCTGAATTCCATACCAACCTATGGTAATATTTTAATACGGCATTCCTCTATCGACCAAACCCAAGCCGGAGGATTCTGATGTCCACAAAGGCGAAGTCGCTTGCCGCAGCAAGGAAGATGAAAGACAGATGGCGCGCAAAGGAATGGTATAGAATCATCGCTCCCGAGATGTTCAATATGTCATTGCTGGGCGAGACGCCCGCAGATGTCCCTGAGAACCTGATGGGGAGGACTATGGAGGCGACCGTACAGGACCTCACGGGGGATTTTTCCAAGATGCACATCAAGCTGAAGTTCAAGGTCAACGACATACGCGGCCTCGACGCGCACACGGTGTTCATGGGCCACGACCTCACATCCGACTACATCAGAAGGCTCACGCGGAGGCGCAGGTCGAAGACCGACACCACCGTCGACGTCACCACGAAGGACGGCTGGGAGCTCCGGGTCAAGCCGATGGCCATATCCGAGCAGAGGATCCAGGCGTCCCAGAGGACCGCGGTGAGGAACTCGATGGACACCACCCTGAAGAAGGCCGCATCCGAGAACACGGTCGGAGAGTTCGTGAAGATGATCATGGGCGGGGATCTCGGAAGGATGATGGCCTCGAACTCCAAGCAGATCGTGCCGCTCAAGAGGGTCGAGATCCGGAAGAGCGAGGTGCACAGGGTCGGAAGCATGCGTGACATCGCCGAGGTGCTCAAGGCCATGGAAGAGGAGGAGGCCGAGCGCGAGAGGCAG
>DSAX01000076.1 GCA_011046235.1 Methanobacteriota archaeon
GAAATATCTTCCCGATATCTTCCGGATGTGCCTCAGCGGCGCTGATGTCGACCTCTTGCTACTTCTGCCCGGTAAGACGACCGAACTGGCCGAGTCGGCGGGGGAGGACCTGCAAGCTATCCGGGACCGCCTGGAGACATTGTTCAGGATCGGATTCGTCGTCCGAAGGATGGAGGGAGAGGATCGCTACTACGACCTCGTTAACGACCTGGAACCTTCCATACTTCCGGGTAATGAGATCTTCAAGAGGATCGATCAGTCTCAGCAGGAAGATTTTCTCGATTTATGGGATCGCTGTTTCGAGGAGGAGCTAGTGGGATCGGACGGGCTGACGGGTGCGGACGAGCCGCAGCTCCGGGTGATACCGATAGAGCGGACCATCCCGATGAAATGGGGGGAGGTCCTCCCCCAGGAAAGCCTATCCTCGATTATCGGCAACGCGAAGAAGCTTGCCCTTACCGAGTGCTCCTGCAGAGTGATGGCGAGAAAATGCGACAACCCCACGGACGTCTGCATGCTCTTGGACGACTTTGCGGAGCATTGCATTGAGCGCGGCAGCGCACACGAAATCTCTATCAACCAGGCGATCGACGTGCTCATGAGGTGCGAGGAGCTTGGACTGGTGCACCAGCTGAACAACTCCGAGGAGGGGGGGTATCAGTTCATCTGCAACTGCTGTTCCTGCTGTTGCACGGTTCTCCGCGGGATGGTCCTGCTCGGAAAGGATTTCTTGGCGATAAAGAGCAGGTATGTCTCCTCCGTGGACGAATCACTTTGCATGGGTTGCGACCTGTGCGAGCGCCGGTGCCAGTTCCATGCCATTCGCATCGAAGACTCCGTAGCGATCGTCGACCAGGACCGTTGCTTCGGATGCGGCCTATGCGTGTCGGCGTGTCCGACCAGGGCGCTGAAGCTCGTCATGGTACGGGGGCCGGAGCACATAACCGACCGGCTTCTCAAGAAGCCCGAAAGCGTCTTTGACGATTTGGCGCTCGGCGGCAGATGAGGCCGCGTATACGCGCAGTCAACCGACGACCTGCACCATCAGCTCCCTGCTCCTGGCCCTCACGTCGAGTTCCATGAACACTATCTGCTGCCATGTGCCCAGCATCAGCTCACCGCCGGATACGGGGATCGTCAGGGACGGGCCGATCATGGATGCGCGTACATGAGAGTGGCCGTTCCCGTCTCCCCAGCGTCTATGGTGTTCGTATTCGATTCCACGGGGATACAGCCGCTCCATCGCATCCTGCAGGTCGGCCACCAGCCCCGGCTCGTACTCGACGGTTGTAACCGCGCCCGTGCTTCCGACCACGAACACGCATGCCATCCCGTCCCGTACGCCGGATTTCGAGACCTGCGACTGGACGCTCTCAGTAATGTCGTGTATGTCATTCTTGCCGTGGGTCTTCAGCGATATGCTGCCGGAAAAGCAAACCATGTGACTCACCGGACGGAATATGCGGAATCGGCATATATGTCCTGCTAGCCGTTGCGTACGCCATTCGAGCAAAATCCGGATAGAACTAGAGCGCCAAACCGCTCAGACGAAAGTAAGAATAATATACTCAATGAATTGTACTGACATACAATGGCTCTGGAAAGCACTTTTGCTCTGGCCTTCGTGATACTGGGCATAATACTGCTGCTGGTCGAGGCGGTCACCCCGGGCTCCTTCATAATCGTCCCTGCGACGGTACTGATAGTCCTCGGAATATTCGGGCTGATCAACTCAGATTGGCTCTTCACCTGGTGGGCTCCGATCATCGCCGTAATAGTGATGGTCCCGATGACCTATGCCGCCTTCAAGTTCTACCAGCTGCTCGCGCCGCCCGCGCCTCCCGAAACAACGGTCGGGACCTCGCTCATAGGGAAGACGGGCATCGTCATAACGCGGGTGGTACCAGGGAACATCACGGGAAAGGTCAGGATCGCGAACGACACCTGGAGCTCGACATCGGATGATGTCATCCCAGAGGGCACGAAGGTACTGGTTGTGAGAAGCGAGGGGGTACACGTCTTCGTCGAGCCCATCAGGAATCAGGGGCAGTGAACTGCTCCCGAATATTGAAATTAAGAATTAGGAGGGGGGAAGAGAAAAATGGCATCGACCGGATTGATAGTTGCGATACTCATACTCGTGATCATCGTCGTATTGGCCCTCATGGCCAGCGGTATGAAGATCATAAAGCCCTACGAGCAGGGAATATACATGCGTCTGGGCCGGTTCATCCGGATACTGGACAGCGGATTCCACCTGGTAACGCCCATGATAAACGAGGTCGTCAAGATCGACCTGAGAACCCAGGTGTTAGACGTTCCAAGGCAGGAGGTCATCACCGAGGACAACTCGCCGACCTTCGTGGATGCGATCATTTACATCAAGGTCATCGACCCGAAGAAGTCATTCTTCGAGGTTACCAACTTCAGGGCCGCGACCATATATCTGGCCCAGACGACGCTCAGGAGCAGGATCGGAGAGATGGAGCTCGACGAGGTTCTATCGAACAGGGACCAGATCAACCTGGCCCTCAGGGACGTGCTCGACGAGGCCACGGACAAGTGGGGCGTGAAGGTCGAGGCCGTCGAGATCAGGGAGGTGGATCCCGCAAACGTCGTCAAGTCAGCCATGGAGGAGCAGACCTCGGCCGAGAGGCAGAGGAGGGCGGCCATCCTGAGGGCGGACGGTCAGAAGCGTGCCGCGATCCTGAACGCCGAGGGCGACAAGAGATCCCGCATACTGCAGGCGGAGGGTCTCCGGCAGGCGAAGATCCTCGAGGCGGAGGGACAGAGGCTCGCGATCATACTCGAATCTCAGGGTGAGGCCCAAAAGCTGAGGATACTCTCTCTCGGTGCTGCGCCTCTGGACTCAAAAGCGCTCACGGTACTCTCGCTGGATACGGTCAAGGCAATCGGAGACGGGAAGGCGACGAAGATCATATTCCCGTTCGAGCTGACCAGGCTGATCGAGGGCGCCTCCGAGTATCTCGGTGCGGGGAGAAAAGTGCCGGATAGGGAGCCCGCAAAGTACGAGGACCTCGAGAGGATCATCGGCAAGGCGGACGATGTGCTTGGCCCGATCCAGAGTGTTGAAGAAATTCACGCGGGCCTCGACAAGCTGCAGGACCTCATGATGGAATCTAAGGCGGAGAAGGAGGAGATCGAAAAGCTCCGCCGGAGGGCTAAGGACACATCTGATATCGCAGACGAATGAGATCTGTCACCCGGTCGAATTACCGGCCAGAGCGCCGTTCCGGGCGACGATCTTACCGTTGACTATTGTGCAACATACATTGCGTCCGGAGCAGCTGTATACGAGGTTAGAGACCGCGTTCGATGCGTTCATGGGGCTCATGCCAGGAATTCTGGCATCTACAAGGACGACGTCCGCCTTCTTACCCTTCTCAAGCGATCCGAGCTGTGCCTCCATCCCTAGCGCTTTCGCACCCTCAGTGGTCGCCATATCCAGGACCTCCTGTGCAGAGATTATCGCGGGATCCCATTTGCTGTGCTTTTGGAGCAGGGAGCAAGTCTTCATCTCGGAGAACATGTCCAGGGAGTTGTTCGATGCGCAGCCGTCCGTGCCGAGCCCGACCTTTCCTCCAGCCTGCCTCATTTCCGGAACGGGAGCGACTCCACCGACCGCGAGCTTCATGTTGGATGTCGGGCAGTGCGCGACCGATACGCCGGATTCGACCAGCGCAATCATCTCGTGCTTCGTGATCCAGACGGAGTGGGCGGCGATGTCGCCCTCGCCGAGGAACCCTATCTCCTGAAGCCAATCGATCGGTCTGCTGCCCTCCCTCTTCATGAGGTCGTAGACCTCCCCCCTAGTCTCCGAGAGATGGTAATGGCAAACCGTTCCGTTGTCCTTCGCCAGCTCCCTTGCGCGGGCCAATGTCTCCCCGGAGCAGGCGTACACCCCCTGGGGGCCGACGACCGGTGTTATGAGTTCGCGCCCTGACCACTCTCTGATGAACCGGGCGCAGTTCTCTATCGGTGAGCCTTTCTGAGTAGTCTTGTCGTCATCGAGAACAGCCCATGCAAGGAACGCCCTCAGACCCGCCTGCTCGGCGGCCTTTGCCACCATATCCTCGGAATAGTAAAGATCGAGGAAGCAAGTGGTCCCGGTCAGGGCCATCTCGGCGCAGCCCTGAAGGGCGCCCTTGAACACCTCCTCAGGACTCCTGTTCGCATCCGCGCCGTAGGTGATCTCCAGGAACTTATCGAACGAAACATCGTCGGCTATGCCCCTCAGGTTGGCCATCGAGACATGCGTGTGCAGGTTGATCAGCCCGGGCATGACGATCATTCCCGTCGCGTCTATGACCTCGTCCGCAAGGCCGCCGACATCGCCGATACCCGCGATTTCGTCCCCCTCGATCAAAAGGTCTCCTTTCATCACGCGCCGATTCTCATCCTGAGTGACGATGGTTCCGTTCCTGATCAAAATGCTCAATCGAAGCCCTCCTGGCGGACAAAGATAATATTGATAGCCGGTATTTAGGTTTGGTTCATATCCGTGATTTCACTAATATTTCTTGGGACGGGTGGGGGCAGGTTCGCGACCATATCCCAAGCCAGGGCTACCGGCGGGATGTACGTCCACACCGAATCCGCCAGAATGCATATTGACCCCGGTCCCGGAGCGCTCATGAGGCTCCGCAGCTGCGGAATCGACCCCACCAAGACGCGCGTCCTTGCGATTACCCACTGTCATCCGGATCATTACGCTGACGCCGAGATCCTCATAGAAGCCATGACCCACGGCTGCAAGAGGAAGCGGGGGCTCATCGCAGCCAGCAGCAGCGTCCTCAGGGGATACGGGGATATCGGCCCCGCAGTTTCGAAGTACCACTCCTCGCTGGCCGCGGACTGCGTCTTACTCGAGCCCGCGGTCTCGCTGGAGATCGACCACATACGTCTTTCTGCTCTGAAGACCTTCCACTCGGACCCGACCGGAATCGGGCTGAGGCTGGAATCACCCGACGGGGTCATATCCATAACCGGGGACACATCGTTGAAAGAGGAGCTCTACGAGGAGCACCGCGGATGCGATGTCCTGATCATGTCGGTCACCCGGCCGCTCAAGGCACGGATACCATACCATTTGTGCACGGAGGACGCCGCCATGCTGGCTAGCTCGATCAAGCCCAAGATGTCCATCCTGACCCATTTCGGAATGAGGCTCATAAAGAAGGGCCCCGCCTCCCAGGCGAGTTGGATCGAGAAGCAGACCGGGATACGCACCGTCGCCGCGTGGGACGGCATGCCGCTACTGATGAGAAACGGCGCTCCATCGGTCCAGAAGTCCGTGTCGAGACAGTTGCAGGACGCCAAGAGTCTGTCCGTCGACCTGGAGGAGTGACTCCGATAGATATTTGTACGGAAGCTTCGGCTATTTGTTGCCGTCCAGGGGCTAGGAACTAATATGGAAGAATACGACATCGCCACCGATTTGGCGAACAGGGCCATGGCGCTCTCGAAAGAGCACGACCAGCTCCTGGCAGTCATCAGATCGGAGAGGGACAGAAACGGCGTACTCGAGTTCGCGAAGGCCGTCTCACTCAAGCTGGATGGGGAGATCGTTCGCTCGGGCTATACACCCAATTCGGAGGTATCTCTCTTCGAGATCAGAAAGAAGGGCTTCGCTTTGATTATACTAATTGTGAAAAGTAATAGGGAGGATATCGTCGCAGTTGAGCAAACAACGGATGCTGAGATTGCGGATATCGAAGCCGACCTATATTCATCTAATATAAACGATATTTTTATTAGACTGGTTTCGGACATATTTTAAGAGGCAGATAACGATTTTCGTCATTCAGAAGCACAACAAATCTGATATTTTGGGAAAATTTTTTATACAACAGCAATAGTAGCGCAAATTGGTGTCTGAGGTTGGTGGCTCAACTTTCCTCCTAAGAAAAAAACGTTTTTTATCCCCACCTCATCAACCGCAGACGCCTTCCGATCAATCTTTCTGAGTCCGTCGACGGGAAGCCGACCGCCATAGGGATTATATGCGTTCCAGGTCTGTAACCCATTGCAATGAAACTGAACGACATTATCCTCAGCCAGATAATCCCCAGCAGCGATGAGCAGGAGAGGATAGACGCTGCCGTGAGGGAGCTGGTCGCGAAGACCTCTGAGATCGGCCAGAAGCTCGGGGCGCCGTTCGAGCCCCAGCTCGTCGGATCGGTCGCCAAGGGTACCCATCTGACCAGACCGGACATCGACCTGTTCCTCAAGTTCCCGGTCGGCTTTTCCAAGGAAGAGATGGGCGAAATCGACAAATCGATCGGAAGGGCCATTCTCGACGATCCGGAGGAGAGGTATGCGGAACATCCTTACATAAGCGGGGTCTGGAGGGGGTTCCGCACCGATCTCGTGCCCTGCTACACCGTCTCGTCCGGAAGGGGTAAGATAAGCGCAGTGGACAGGACCCCCTTCCATACCAGCTACATTCAGGGGCATCTCTCCGAGAGCCAGAGAGACGAGGTCAGGCTTCTCAAGCAGTTCATGAAGGGGATCGGATGCTACGGGGCCGAGGCGAAGGTCCAGGGATTCTCCGGCTACCTGTGCGAGCTCATCGTGCTCCGGTTCCGGAATTTCGACGGCTCCGTCAAAGCCGCCTCTGCGTGGAAGCCCCCGATTCTGCTGGACCTCGGGAACAAGACCAGAAAGAGGTTCGATGATCCACTCACATTCGTGGACCCGGTGGACCCGGGCAGAAACGTCGCCTCACCGGTTTCGCGGGAGGTCCTGGAGCTGTTCACCGAGGCGTGCGAGGCATTTCTCGACGAGCCGTCCGACCGCTTCTTCTTCCCGGTGGAGAGGAAGCCCTGGAATGAAAAGGCCCTGGCCGAGGCGCTCGCTGGCAACCCAGGGACCGTACTGGTCGAGCTGCCGGCGCTCGATGTCGTCGATGACGTGCTTTGGCCTCAGCTGAGGAAAACGGGAAAATCGATTGCCGAGTCCCTCGAGCGTGAGGGGTTCAGGCCTGATAGGCTGACGCTCCGATCCGAGAATGAGAGAAATGTCGTCGTCGTCAGCTGCAAGGTTCCAGAGCTCGGGCCATCGATGACGCATTTCGGACCTCCGGAGAAATCGTCCCACGCCGAAATATTCGTTCAGAAATGGAAAGGCTCTGGAAAGAAACCCCCCGAGGTGGAGGGCGGCAGATGGAAGGTCGAGCTGAAGAGGCAGATCCGGACCCCGAAGGATCTATTGGTCAAGAAATTCAGAAATGTGCGGCTTGGCAAAGGGTTCAGGGACATCGAATCCCCGAAAGTGCTGGATGCGGGCGAGCTCATGAAGAATAATAGAGACTATCGAAGAGTTCTCACCGAGCATTTCGACAAACGGAGGCCTTGGCAGATTCCCTAAGATTCGGAAATGAGGAACTCGGCGGTGTTGTGGACCTCGAATGTGTTATCGTTTCCTACTCTGTCCTCGGCGAAAATGGAGAACGAGAAGTGGCCGCCAGCCGGATAGATCTGATTCAAAGATTCAATATGGTAGCTGTACGTACGATCTCCGATACCTGTCATGTCCTGAAGGTTCAAGCTGCCTATCGATATCTTTGGCACACCCTCAATTCCGGAAATATCCGAAACCCTTGCGGAGATATTTATCTCGCTGTTGAGATTGAGGTACTCGCTGAGGCTGCTCCCGTTTGCAGCTTTCCAATAATATCTGGCACTCTCCGAGTCATAAGTATAGTTGAACATTGTCCAGTTTGTATCGTCCATGCGCAGACTAATGGAGTAGTTTTCGATGGTCGGGTCCGCGTGGTCGCTGAATGGCGGGTTGAACATCAGGATCCAGATCGCCATGAAAGTGAGGAAGAAGAACGCCCCGCTTTCCAGCCAGTTCTTTTTCGTAAATTTGGATATGTCGATACCTAAGATCGGATAGACATACTTCAGCGAGGCTATGCCGACTATCATCATGAGCAGTCCGAGAGGTGCGGATTCTGTCAGAGCTGTAACACCGGCGGCCAAAGCCCCGAAGAGAGCACCGTAAAGCACGTTGAGAATCGTACGCTTCGTGGCCTTCATCTCGTCCTTCAAGAACTGCTTCTCATCGAAATCTGGAGGCACAAATTCATACTTCTCAGCCTCAGCCTCCTTC
>DSAX01000139.1 GCA_011046235.1 Methanobacteriota archaeon
GTGGCCGCGATGGCGTATATCCTCTACTATACTTATTCGACAGACGGCGGACTGACGTTCAGTCCGTTGAAGATGGTATCGGACGCACCCGTCGGAACCCAGAATGTGGCCCAGTATCCAAGTATCAGGGTCGACGAAGTTTCGGGTCATATATACATAGCCTGGAGAGATCAAAGGACCGGCGTTCCTAAGGCGTGTTATTCCGTGGGGACCCCGGTAGAGGAGGTAATTGTCTTTTCGGAGAACAGGTATGTCCACGGAGATCCAGCCAGCTCCGTAAGACAGTCCTCTCCTTCGTTCGCGATCGAGGGCTCGGGCACGGTTTACGCCACCTGGCACGAGGATAGCGAGGGCGACCTGAATGTGTACTATGCGAAATCCACCGATTTCGGAGAAAGCTTCGATTTCTGCGGACGTGTCGACGACGCCCAATCATTTCCTGGCACCGATCAGGGCAGCCCATCGGCTAGCATCGACTCGATGGGTAGGCTGTACGTTGCGTACTTCGACGGCAGGGCCGGTTCCAGGAATGAGGCTATCGCATTCGCATACAGGGATGTCGACGGGGAGTTCACCGGACATCAGATATTGACCTCGTCCACGGGCTGCTCCTTTCCGAAGCTGAGGCTTTTGGACGGAGGATTGCTCTTCATTATGTACACCGAGGAGATCGAGATCGGCCAGGATTCCTATCGGGGGATGTTCTACACATCGAGTTTGGATTCCGGCATGACCTGGAGTAACGCGAACCAGGTCGACCCGAAGTCCCCCGGGATCAACAACTACAACCAGCTGATCCTGCCGCAGGAATCGGGGAAAGTGCTGCTCGTCTGGGAGTGCAACGATGATGGAGACATCGATGTCGTCTCGGAGATCATCCAGGAGACTTTCCCCGCCAGGATGAGCGTTGCACTCGAGCCTGCACAGGCATGCGCAATTCCGGGTCAGGCAGTATCATTCGAGGCGCAGGTCACCCTGGGCGGACAGCTCGTTAACTCAGATTCCGTCCAGTTCTACTCCGATTCCGGCGGGATATTTTCATCTATGACATCGCCCGGGACGGGCATATATCAGGTCGATTTCACCGTTCCGGAAATGCCGATCCCATCGAAAATCGGGATTCACTGTACGGTGACAAAACAGAACTATCCGCCGGCGGGCGATTTCGCAAGGGTGATCGTCCGGGAGAACCTGGCGCCGGTTCCAGTCATATCCGGGAGCGAGAGCGGGGAGACGGGTCAGAACATGCAGTACAGCGCGGCCGGCTCCTATGACCCCGATGGCATCATCGTTCTTTACGAATGGGATTTCGGCGACGGCAGCAACGCAACGGGGGAAACGATCGTCCACAGCTGGCCAAATGCCGGGAATTACACCGTCCTGCTGAGAGTGCACGATGATATGGGCGCGTTCTCCGATGCCGAAATGCAGGTTTCGATCGCGGATCCAGTTCCGGCGCTGATGCTCTCGATCACAATGAACAAGAGCTATATAGAGGCGGGCGGCACGGCCCAGGTTACCGTATTCGTCACATTTGCTGGTGCGCCTGTTGAAGGAGCTCAGATAATGAGCTACTGCGAGGGCGAGAAGCAGCTCTCGCATCCGGTAACTGTCACCCCGTCCTCCGTGCTTTCCAACTCCAATGGCCGGGCATACCTCATCCTCGAGGCCGAACCGATCGCCCATTCATACCCCGAGACACTCTGTGTGTCCGCGACGATGAACGGCTATTCGGACGCCAACGGACAGCTGCAGTTCTGGGTATATGTGCGGCCCGTGGCCGAGTTCACATGGGCTGCGGACTATACCAACGCGAGCTTCGATGCGTCCTCCTCCTACGATCTCGACGGGTACATCGTCACTTACCAATGGGATTTCGGGGACGGAGAGACAGGCAATGGCGTTCAGACCATCTATAATTACTCCGCGGGGGGATGGTACGATGTCCTGCTTACCGTCACGGACAACAACGGTCTGATGTCGAGCTGGGGGGAGAGCATCCTCGTGGTCGATCCCTTCCCGCCTCTAGAGGTCGAGATCATACCCTCTGAGAATCCCATTACGAACAAGGAGACGACTACGATATCGGTCAGAGTCACTGCCTATGGCCTGCCCGTCTCCGAGGCCACGGTCGTCCTTCAGAGTTCCTATCGCGCGATGATCAGCCCAGCATCCGCACTTACGGATGATTTAGGCATCGCGACATTCAGCTTCTGGTCGAGGTGCAGCAGCGACCAGCTGCTGACGCTTGACGCCACGGCGTCGAAGGAAGGATATACTGCCGGATCAGGGACGCTCAACATCGTCCTCGATTATCCCGATCTTTACGTAGACTATGTGCTGGAGAGTTCAGCCGTCCTGTCGGGAGAAAGCGTAAATGTCACGATCATAGTATCTGACAGAAAGTCGGTCGTCGAACTGGCCAAGGTAAGTGCGTTTCCAGAAGCTGGTACGGCATCTCCTTCCAGTGGTGAGACCGACGAGTACGGGATATTCACATTTGCATATATCGCACAAGTAGCGGTCGACGAACCGACCGAGATTCTGATCTTGCTCGACGTCGCCAAGTATGGGTACGAAGTCAATAATACGGTTAGAGTACCAATCATTGTCGACCCCGTCCCGCTCCTGGAGTTAGATGCAGACATTTCCTTTGCAGTGGCATATTGGTACGAGGAATCTTCGATCGATGTCACCGTAACCTCGGACGGTCTCCCTGTCGAAGGTATCCTGATACAAGGTCAGGTAATGTCCGGGATTGGTTCCTTATTAGATACCGATCTGATCTCTGACGCGAACGGGTCCGCGACCTTCGTGTATACGACGCCCATGGTGCTAAGAGAGGACTTCGTCATCGTGGTGTTCACGGCCTCGGAACCGGGATACATCTCCGGGACAGATTATGTTCTCTTCAAGGTGCGTCCGCCCGCCATCGACCTGAGGATAATCAGCTGTCCGGAAACTGTCGCACCAGGGGAGCTGCTCAATATCCAGATTTTCGCGATTGACGAGAACGGGGTGAACTGCTCCTACCTCGCCCTCTCTTTCCGATTCGAATCCAACATCAGCTACGAACTGAGAACTGGCAGAACCGATGTCGACGGGTACGCAAGGACGCGAAGCTATGCACCTAATTGTGATTTCCCCGTAGAATTAACATTCACCGTCGTATCCTCGGTGAAAGGATATATAGAGTCCATCAATTCGACGGTCATCCTTGTAGACCCTGAGCTTGCCTCTGCTTCTGGATTCTCCCCTGAAGACAGGATCGATCAGGTCTCTGGAACATTGGTGCCCTTGTTATACTATGCCGCCTGCTGCGCCGTCATCGCCTTTATCTTCTCATTGGTCTTATTGGACAGGAGACAATCGGCAGGATTAAGACGATATGGGAAATAATTTCCTATCAATGACCAGCAGTTTAAGAATTAGATATATTTTCAAAGAAATATACGGAATGTTGCCATCGTGAGTTCAGAAATATTTGAAACCATAAATTACCGCGTTTGCTCTTTTTCGGTAACAGGTCAGCCAGCAATGGATGAAATTCAATGCAATATATAAGGAAAGAAATGAGCGATTTTATTGGAAATCTGACTGCTTTTGACTGCCAAATATAAATAGGACCCCTGTAATTATCATGGCAAGCCTCTATTTAGGGGACTGCACGAGGGAGGATAATGACACAAGAGCAACAGATGTCAGAAGACGAAGGTATGCCAACTCCCGAAGAGGCGGCAGTTCCGGAAACAGCACCTGTAAAAGGGCCAAAGAAGAATATGTGGATAGTAATCGTATCCATAATCGTTGTCGCTGCCCTGATCGGTGTTGCACTATATGTTCTGGTGATGCCAGCTGGAGAGGACTTCGAAGTATGGACCTCCCCGGAATCGGTATCGGTCGCCTTAGGAGAGAGCATAAATATCTATGCCTACGCGCAGATTGTGAAAGGAAATGATGAGACAAACGTCAGCGAAGACCTCGACATGACCTGGGATTGGGCCTCAGGCGCGACGAGTCTCGGGACACTCATCGATGGCCCAAGCACGGGCATTCAGTATGTCACCTTCACATCCACTTCGCAGGGCACTTCAACTATAGAAGCGATTTTCGAATATACAGACTCAGAAACAGATGCCTCTTATGAAGAGACACTATCAATAGACGTTACAGTGGGACCGGCGGTGCTCAGCACTGTCGCGATCGATCCCGCGTCGGCTGTCATAATCTACAGCATTAACAAGACTCAGGAATTCACTGTTGTAGCGTACATGTCCGATGGGACAGAGGCAACCGGAGCCACCTTCTCATGGGCACTGAGCGATGATGCCATTGGAGAACTATCCGCCACGACTGGTTCCAGCGTGGTATTCAACGCCTCGGTCGACACCGGCGAGGTCACACTGACCTGTACCGCGACTCTCGGAGATGTCGAAAAATCGGAAAACGCCTACATCGAGATAGTTCCAGAGCCTCCGGAGGCCGAGATTTCGACGACCATATACGACCTGTTCAATGTCCCGTACGAGAGCTGGTGGTACTGGAGAACATCGGAGGAGCGTGTCATACACAACACATACCCGTACATCGAGGTATGGCTCGGCAACCCATCCGGTAACAACTGGGTATACTCCACTGCCAGGATGTCCTCCGAGGCGAGGAACATGACCTCGGTCAATTCCACGGAAAGACCTGTATACGTGCCGATGCTCGGCGATGTGACCGGCGGAAACATCGAGATCGACTGGTACGCCAACTACATCACGAGTGACGAGGCCAACGATACATATTCGCCATACGTGGCGGGCATGTACGACGGCTGGTACTGGAGATGGAACGGCACCGTCACGATGGACAAGACGGCCGCGAAAATGGTCCTCGACATCACGGATACCGAATACGACAACTTCGAGGCCTGGAAGGCGAGCAGCTTCGGCGCATTCACATCTCAATGGAGCAACTGGCTGGCCTTGGAAGCCGGAGACGGCGGAAGGGTGGACATCAAGTACGCGTACGAGTACCCGTGGAACCCGCTAGCCGAGGATTACGACATCGAGAAGGTCGGGGACGACATCGTGTTCCACATCGACCACCTGTCCTGGGGCGCGGAGAGCCTGCTGGGCAAGTGGTGGGCGGAGACCTTCCTGTCATACGAGTACTGGCCGGAGGATGTGACCTTCCATGCTGATATAGGTCCTGCATGGTCCCACTTCGACATCGAAATGGCAATCATGTACAGCCTATACGCCAAGACGGACCCGGAGACCGGTATTGCTTCCTGGGTGTTCGAGAACATGCACGCGGACGCACTCTACAGCTCCGCGGGAGGAGGCGGATACGTATCCGAACTCAACCCGTACGATGGCCAGGTGTACTGGTGCTATCTCACGGCGAATGCGTTCTACAACGAGACCATTGGATGGGACTATGTGCCGTGGGCCTGGGACCTGAGCTCGGCCAATTATACCCTCATGATAGAATGGCCGGACTCGGACGACATCATCGGGTACCAGCACAACGGCTCCAACAAGTACGACAAATATTACACCGGCTACGTAATACCGAGATGGATCGAGCCGGTGCCGGGAGAGGTACCGGACAACGTGATGATAGACCTCGATGCCCGGACCATAATAATGAAGGGACCGATGGACACGATCGCCTGGAGCCAGAACACCTGGGCATCCGAGAGGATCCAGGACAACAGGACGAGGATGGACAATCCCGACCTGCTGCCATATGGTGTTCCATTTATCGAGTTCCAGGTCCATCCGACCGAAGATGATGGTCCTGTACCGATACTCCTAGCCCCGGATTATGTAAATCCGGATTCCGATGAGATGCTCAATGGAACGGCTTCATGGGCTTTCTCCGGAACCATCTCTTCCTGGGATTGGGAATTCGGAGACGGTACGACTGGAACTGGAATGGAGGTCATGAACAATTGGACGACCCCTGGAACGTACAAAGTCAACCTTACCGTTACGGACGATTCAGCTCGTTCTTCTACTGCCTCAAAATGGATACTGGTGACTAGCAACATCAAGCCGGTTGCCAACTTCAATACGAACGGAACGCTCATGGCGCTGGAGACCATCGCCTTCAACAGCACATCCGTAGATCCAGATGGGAACATTACCGCATGGGACTGGGACTTCGGTGACGGTAGTACGGGAACTGGCGAAAATGTAACACATGTCTATGCTGACGGCGGAAGATACTCCGTCAAACTGACCGTTACCGACGACGGGACCGACCCGGGCCCCGCAATCGGATATGTCACGAAGATCGTTGAGGTCGCATACAACTCTACCGTTCCGCTCGCGAAGATCTTGGCACCGTCACACGCCCTTGTCGACGAGGTTATCACGCTCGACGCGAGCAAGTCGATGACTCTCGGCGGCGCGGCGATAACCGACTGGGACTGGGACTTCGGCGATGGCACCACCGATAGCGGCGAGGTCGTCACTCACAGCTGGTCAACCGCGGGAGCCAAGACGGTCACGCTGGTCATAACCGACGATAACGGAAGCGTAAGCACAGCTACTCCGACCGCCGATGCGAGCAAGGTTATCAACGTGTATTCGGACGAGGTCGCGGGCATCGGGTTGGAGCTGTCGAGACACTCGCTCATGCCAGATGAGACTGCTGATCTGACGATCAACGTCGTCGACGCCAACGGCAACCTGATAGCCGACTTCAGCGGGCTGGTGAACATCACCTGCAACGAGACGGTTGGCGTGACGTTGCCCGCAACATACACATTCGACGGCACAGAGGGCGGAACGGTCACATTAGCCGCAGCGGCCGCGTTCGCGAACGACGGCGCCTACAAGATCATTGCCGAATACGACGCCGGTGCCGTGACTGGATCGGAGTACGCGACGGTCGCCGAGAGGACGGTCGAGATAAGGATCTACGACATATTCCAGTACCCGCTGTACGACTTCTGGGAGCTGAGAGACAGCGCCTACGCTGGACTGGACCAGAGGTACATGACCGCGCCTTCGGACCCGTCGGTGCACATCTACAGGACCAACACCGCGGCGTTCGATGAGGCGCAGCTGTACACGACCTACCGGATGGAGCTCGAGGCGAGGAACGTGCCGAACATCAACATGAGCAACCCGACGTTCGTTCCGATAGTGCCCGACTGGACGACCTGGATCGACGAGATACCCGGCGTCACGGGAGGGAACGCGACCTATGAGCTGTATCTGCAGTACATGACGCACACCGAGGTCGTTGCCGAGGTAGCCTCCGGGCTGCTCGGACCCGGCGCTACCGCGAGCGATGACGGATGGTTCGTCCGGGTCGACGCCAACCTGTCGATGGACAGGGAGGCGGCCGCGAGACTGATCGGTCTGCCTCTCGGATTGGACGAAGCAGGGGTCATGAGCTGGTGGGTCGACGATATGCATGACTACGATGTCAGGGACGCATGGGAAGCACAGTGGTGGCCCGCAGAGGCCAACGCCGACGGAAGAGTAGACATGAGAGCGGCGTACGATGGGTACAACATAGACATACTCACCGCGACCGATGCGGACTACACGCTGACCGTGCTCGACGGAGGAGACACCATCAACATCTCGATGACCCGTGTGACATGGGGCGAGGAGGTCATCCTCGTCAGGCAGCTGTTCTACGGTGGAGAGGCGTTCAGCCCGACCGACCCGTACACGCCGTGCTACCCGAACTGGTCTCTCGCACAGGGGATACTGCCGATCGAGCCGTGGCCCGAGGACATGCACATGATCGTCGACATCGGTCCCGAATCTGGGGATGTCTGGTTCGATACCGCGATCACCTACGGGTTCAGGGCATGGGAGGATCCCGCGGCACCGGCCGGAACGCCGGTCTGGCGCTGGGAAGCGAACCTGGCGGACTACTTCCCCGTGGCCGGCATCGAGACCGAGATGACCCCGTGGCAGGATCCGGTGAACCTGAAGACCGTATCGTACGATCCCGGCAGCGTATCCTACGGGAAGGATCTCATCTACGACGCGGTACCCGCAGTCGTCGATCTGATCGTCGGGGAGAGCATGGTGTTCGAGCGGCCTGACTACATGATAGTCGGATTCGTGCCGAAGGTGAGGGCCGGAGGCTACTGGGACAGCCTCGAA
>DSAX01000051.1 GCA_011046235.1 Methanobacteriota archaeon
CCCGTTCATAGAGGTTGATGCTGGCACCGTGAGACAGCTCCTCGAAAAGCTCGGGCAGAGCTTCGGTCAGGCGTTCTACGATTTGATCGTCCAGGAGGATGATCTCCGGGAAGATGTGGTGATACTCAAGAACGGTCGGAACATCGCGCATTTCAAGGGCCTCGACACGGAGCTGACCGACGGGGACGACGTGGCCATATTCCCCCCAGTTTCGGGAGGATAGGCGTATTGGCCGTTTTCCAGCTTTTTATATGAATTGAAATATGTTTTTAATTCCCGCCGCTGATCTCGATTGTACTGAAAAATGTTTATATCGGACTATTCTATAGGCGCCGTCCAAGGTGGAAATCGAGTGTCGGAACGAGATACATCTGCCGGTTTCAAATTCGATCTCGCCAGCAGGAAGATCGTAGCCCTGCTGATAGTGATTTTGCTGCTTTCCGTAGGCATAATCGGATATCTGTCCCTGGCCTCGTCCCGGGTATCCAGCAACCCGCTGCCCAAGGTGGAGGTCGGGGACTCAGTGTATGTGGATTATGTCGGCTATTTCGCACCCAATCCCGGAGGTTGGGTCTTCGACACGAGTAACCGGCTCGTTGCCTTCAACGACAGCATCCCGAAGTCCCTGTACTTCGTGCAGAGGGAGCCGAACGAATACACCACGCTGAACTTCACCGCCGGCGTCTCGACGAACCTGCTCGATCCGTTCGTCCAGGGAGTAGTCGGCATGACCGTCACCCAGACAAAGACGATATATGTCTCCCCAGAGGAGGCTTATACCGTATTGGAGGGCAATATCGCGGTCATCCCGCTGGTGCAATCTGTGCCCGTGTTTGAGACCCTCGGAGTCCAGGAATTCGAGAGAAAATATGGTCAGTCGCCGCACCTCGGGCTTTCCCTCGAGCACGATTTCTGGGAGTGGGCCATCAGCGTATGGGCCATTTCGGGCGATGTTGTAACGATTCAGAACTCCCCAGAGCTTCACGAGCAAATCTCTTCGTACGGAAACCCAGGGGAAGATGTGAGGGACGGATGGATGCAAGAGGTCATTTCGATCGACCCGTCGGCGGACGGAGGGATCGGGGAGATACTCGTCAGGAACCTGATCTCATCCCAGGATGCCTATCAGAAGAAGGGCGTCACCGAGAATTCGAATTACTTCACGCTCACTGGAGTAGACGGGGAAAGCGGCACCTTCACGATCATCAAGAACTCCGAGGGATATGTCGGGGAGATCGCCGGTAGGGGGCTCTATTTCGACATAACGATCAAGCGAGTCCTGAAGGCATAGAACGGCACTGAGCTCAACAGAGATCCCCAAGTTCTCAAATGCGCCTGAAAAATCTTCTTATCTGGTCTGCGGGGGAAGAGCTGTCCAGATTTTCAGCTCGACGGTCTTCCAATTCGTCCGAGGACTCTGAGGGCATCTCCTCCGCGGACCTGAGTCTCAATTTCGGAAAACGGATGTCGAGCAGCTTCGTGTTCATGACGATGAGCACGGCCACGACGGCGAGTGCTATGCCCCCGATTACGTCCATTATCCAATGTATTCCGAGGTAGAGTATCGCAAATGTAATCGCTATCAACCCCCACATGACGAAGTGGGTGTACTTCCTGTGGTGGTAGCTGGAGGCCATTATTAGCAGCGTAGTCAGTAGAATCGATATATGCCCGCTCGGAAAGTCGTTGTCGAGGGGGTCCATCGAGGTCACCAGCATACCCCAGTTAGTGTCGATATATAGCAGAGGTTTCAGCATGGTCTCCGGCGCGTACGAAGTCACGCTGACCGGCAGGAACAAGTAGAACGGCAGCAGGATCAGGTAATTCAGAATCACCGCGAAGGAGTATTTCTTGAAGAGTACGGTGTCATTCTTCACGAGCAGGTAGATTGGCGTGAAGAATATCAGGAAAGTGAATACCCATACATAGATGAAAATGAAAAAGTCGGTGATTATGCTGCTCTCGATCCTGTTCTGAAGATACCTGATGAGGTCCCCGCCGTGCTCGAGCATCCAGGACACGTTTCTCAGCGTCTGCGCATCGTTGTCCGGCATTATGGTCAGCCTGCTCTCGAGGAGCAGCAGAAGCGGGAGGGCGGTGAGAATCATGAGGAGAATCCAATTTCTCCTGACATTGAGAAGAATGATGCCCCTTTTGATGTTCTTCAGGCCCACAAAGAAGATCAGACCAGCCACTGTGCCAGTGAGTATGGTCGCGGCATATCCCGCCGTGAACATCTCATATGGAAGCGCCATACGAACGCCAGCTCATCGGTGAACGCATTATATAGACGTTTTCATCTCGATAGGCACGTTCCAGTCATCGGAAAACAACGCTCACGTCAGCTGAGCCCAGACACGCTCCTGTAGATCTCTATCAATCTGCTGGTGCATTTCTCCAGGGAGTAAGTCTCGGCCGTTCTCCTCGCTTCTCGGGACAGTTCCTTGCCGGACACTATCGCGCTCTCCAACGCCTCAGCGCAGGAGGAGGGATCGTCTTCGAACAGAAACCCATTTTCGCGATGAGTGATCAGCTCTGGGATCGCGCGGAAATTGATGCCGGCCACAGGCTTTCCGCAGGCCATCGCCTCCAGAGCCACTAGGCCCTGGGTCTCGAACTTGGAGGCGATCACAAACGCGTCGCAGGCGGCATAGTAGCCAGGGAGTTCGTCATCAGGGACGAAGCCGGTGAAAATGACGTTTTCCCCCAGTCCCAGGTTCAAGGCAAAATCTTTGTGCTCCCCGAGGGCAGGTCCGCTTCCAGCGATGACGAATACCGAATTCCCGTTTCGCTCCATAAGGAGTGAGAATGCGGATAGCAAGAGCCGGATATTCTTCTCTTTCGCAACTCTGCCGACGGAGAGGATCATCTTCCTATCCCCGATTCCCAGGCTATCCCTCACTCCGTCGCCGTTCAAAGACATGTTGAACCGGTTGCAGTCGACCCCTGTGGGAAGGACCTCCCATTTCTTCGGGACTATGCCGTGCCTCACCATCTCCCTCCGTATCGCATCTGTCGGAGTGATGACAGCAGCGGGTCTCCGCAGGTAGTTGCGGTGATAGTACCATACGAGTCTGTCTATTATGTCCTGGGGAAGCGGAACGGGAGAATAATAGGGCGCAGCGTCGTTGAACATCGTATGATAGGTCAGAATGTTCGGGATTCCCGTCTTTCTGCTTGCCAAGAGCGCCTGTATCCCGGCGAAGCCTATCCCGTGGCTGTGTATGACATCAGGCTTCTCCTTCCGTATCTCGTCGAAGGTATTTCCAGGATATATCGCCATTCGGTATCCCTCGTATTTCCTGAAGGGCTTCGCCGGGAGCCAAACGACGCGGTCGGGCAAATCCAGCGCCTCTCGGCTTCCGATCGGCGCCGGTGCGAAAACCACGATCTCGTGTCCTCTTTTCTTGAGCTCGCGCGATGTGGTTGTCAGAGAAACGACTGCCCCGTCGACTGTGGGGTAATACGAATCGGTGAACATGGCGATCTTCAAATCATTCACCCGGCAGCTTTCTCGCGATTCTCGATACTTTATCCAGAACGTCCGATGGGTCGTGTCCCAGCACTCGGATCATGGGCTCCTTCCCGGGCCCCCCAGCGTCCCATATGACGTCTGGAACCGAGCCGAACTGCTCGATGGCCCTGGCAACGCCCCAGTCCATTGATGACACATCTGGAGGCTCATTCTCCCTGGAGAAGTCGGAGGCCGACAGCCCCGCCTCAGTGCACGCTCGCAAGTTCCGTTCGTCGTACTTGATGTTCATCGCGGATCTGATCCCGGGGTCGAACCTCGATGCGGATATGATTATCCTCGCAATGTGCTTCGACGCCCCGAACTGCGGACAGCCTGCGATTCTGGTTCGCCCCCCTTCCCGTACAATTCTTCCCGTGAACCCGGCCACGTCCGCCTCGACCTCCGGAGCCGAAATCGAGTGGCCGAGGTTGGAACCGACCTCGGGCAGCAGCCGGGTATCGACCCTGGTCTCGATTTCATGTCTCAGGGAGACCATCCGGTGCAGGATCTCCGCCTTTTCCCCGTCCACAAGCTTCACACCAACGGTGTCGATGATCCTCATCCCCTTCCCTGGAGCGTAAGCCCTGGTCATCCCCTCGAAAAGCGATCCCCGGGCTTTCGTCACCGAGGTGCACAGGTCGTTTCCGAGCGCCAAGTATCCCGCGGTCAGCGCGGATAGTATGCACCCAGTACCGTGAAATTCCCCGCCCCTGAGCAGCTGGGACGTGAATGTTCTGCTCGTGCCGTCGGACATCGTAAGCAGGTCGCTAATCCGCTCGCCCTGCCTGAGCCCCTTTATGAGCACGCCCGACGCTCCCAGAGAGAGAAGCCATTCGGATGCTCTGTGCAGGCTATCCATGTCCGTAATTTCGATCCCGCTCAGCACCCGTGCCTCGGATAGGTTCGGGGTCACGAGAGAGCATACCGGGATCAGCCGTTTTTTCAGCACGGACACGAGGTCTTCGGCAGAGAGGCTGTCTCCCGTTGTCGAGACGAGCACTGGATCTACCACCAGTGGAACGCCCCTACCGCCGAACAAATCGGCCACGAGGCCACAGTTTTCTGCGGTGTATATCGCACCCGTCTTGACCGCGCCCAGCTCGGCGTCCTCGAGCACCGCCTCGATCTGATCCCTCAGCATGTCTATCGGAACGGGGATAGTCCTCCTTATTCCAGAGGTATTCTGAGCGGTGATGCAGGCGATTGCCGAGCATCCGTGGACTCCGATCGACGCGAACGCCTTGAGATCGGCTTGGATGCCGGCGCCTCCTATCGAATCGGAACCGGCGATGGTCAATGCAGTCTTCACGCTTTGGAGTTATGCAGCAAAGCCCTTATGAGGATTTCCTGGTCAATCATTAGAGTTAAATATCGATTCCGTCATCAGAATCCCTCATGGCGGTTTCCAGGGCTCAGACTGGACACATAGTGTTCGGACAGAACTTCAAATGGAAGAATCTCGCCCCTGAGATGGACAACTTTCTGAGGACTTTTCTCAGGGAGACCGGGCAGATGCCCCCGGAAGACGAAATAGTCCAGATGTTCGTCAAACTGAACCAGATGGATCTGGAGAAGAACAGAAAGCCAGAGGGATGGAACCGTCGCGGCAGGGTCAGAATGGTCTTCCCGATCAGCGATAAACCCCAGCTCTATCTCAGGACGCAGCTGAAGAGCGCGGAACTGGTCAGGGTCACCGAGCTTATGAGCTCCCTTCTCAAAAAGGCCAAGATATCCCACAAGGTGAAGTACGACGACCTTCATCATGTGCCAATTTGACGGCGGTTTTCTGGTGCGGAATGATAACTATATATCGTCCCGCCTATCAGTAAATGGCAGTTGATCGGATGACTTTTAGTCGTGACCGTCTGAGAAAGCTCCTCGATAACCAGGAATCGCTCGAGGGCATGCGCGCCGCCTTCGGGACCATTTTGGAGCGCCAGGAGGAGACTGCTCGCGATATTCCGGATCTGGAGGAGAGGAGGAGCAGGCTGCGCCGGATGAAGGAGGAAAGCGTCGGCAATCGTGCTCTATTCGAAAAGGCCGTGGATAATCTCAGGGCCAACGGCGTGCGTGTGGAGTTCGCCGATGGCCCAGGCCAGGTCACGGACATCCTGGTCAAGGAGATCGGGGAGGAGAGACTGGTAGTCAAATCAAAATCCAACATTTCGAAGGAGCTGGAAATAGCGCGCAGTCTCGGAGAAAGGGGGATAGAGGTGATCGAGACGGATATGGGTGATAGGATTATCCAGATTTGCGGCGACGATCCCGTGCACCCGACCGGTCCGGCGGCGCATCTGGACAGATATCAGATTGCCGAGATACTGTCGAAGCACTTCGGCAGGAATATCCCCCCGTCGCCCGAGGAGCTGACCGAGGTCGTGAGAGACGAGCTCGATGGATATTTCAAACGGGCGAGGATAGCCGTCACCGGCGCCAACGCCATCGCCGCCTCGGAGGGATCGATAGTCCTTGTTCACAACGAGGGCAATATCACGCGGTGCTCGCAGTCCCCATCAAAGCATATCATCCTGACCACTCCCGAGAAGGTCGTTCCAGATCTAGAGGAGGCGGTCAATCTGATCAAGGTCCAGACCTATTTTTCCACCGGCCAAGTCACATCCGCACATATCGACATCATCTCCGGTCCCAGCTACACCGCGGACATCGAGAAGAAGCTCTTCAAGGGGATGCATGGCCCTTCTGACATCGTCGTGATATTCGCGGACAACGGCAGATCCGGATTGAAAGAGAACGAGTTGCTCAGATGCATCAGCTGCGGAAGCTGCCTTCTCAGATGCCCGGTATACGACCAGATCGGCCCGAATTTCGGGAGCAAGGGACATTTGGGAGGAATCGGAGTCGCGCTTTCTGCCGGGCTGGAATCGGTGGAACGAGCGGACGAAATCGGGCTTTTCCTATGTACCTCATGCGGCTCTTGCGAGGAGGGCTGCCCCGTGTCGATCGATATCAGGCCCTACCTGTACGATCACAGAGGCTTAGCTGGATCTCACCGGCTTCTTTCGGAAGATCATCAGGTGGTTCTGTCCAGCATACGCAACTACGACAACCCCTGGATGCAGCCGAGGTCCGCGAGGGCGAGATGGTCGAGAGGCCTTGACCTCCCGAAAGAGGGAGAGGTGCTCTATTTCCCAGGCTGCTCGCAGTCGCTCATGCATCCGGAGACGGCGGTCAAGGCGGTCGGACTGCTCGGGGAGGCGGGGCTTGACCCGGCATATCTTGGAGCAGAGGAGCCCTGCTGCGGCTCAATCGCTCGCAAGCTCGGGGATTCGGAGATGTTCGAGAGACAGATGGTCTCGATCTTCGACGCTTTCGAAAGGGCGGGCGCGAAGACGGTCATCGCATCATGTCCTGGCTGCCTGCTCTCTCTCCGCATGGGCGCGGAGATGCTGAAAAGGGACGGAATAGAGTTCAGGCACATAACCGAGGTCTTGGCCGAATCGCTTCCGGAATTGCCCGACTGTGAGAGCGACTCCATCAGATTGGCCTATCACGACCCTTGCGAGCTGGGCAGGGGATTGGGAGTGTTCGATCCTCCCAGGAGACTGCTTGAGGAGGCCGGCGGGATCGATCTCGTCGAGCTCGATAACCTGCGGGAGAAGAGCGCCTGTTGCGGAGCCGGAGCGGGCGTTCGATCGGGCTTTCCAGAGCTCGCCTCCGCGATCGCTGCGAGGCGCCTGGAAGAGGCGAGAGATAAGGATGTACGACATCTTGTCACAGCCTGCCCCTGGTGTCTGGAAAATCTGAGTCAGGCAGCAAAGGGGGGCGATATCCAAGTCCTCGATCTGCTCGAATTCCTATGGGAGAGAAGGCTCAGCCGAGCCCGATGACCTCGAGGTCGTCATATATCGCCCCGGAAGGGGTCAGCGTGCTTTTCTTCAGCTTCATTTCCCTGACCTGGAAACGGCCGAACGAGCTGTTCTCCTTCTCCGATATGAGCGACATCACCTGATCCAGGTTTGACCCGGACTTTATCCTCGCGATGGTCACATGCGACCTGAATTCACGCTGCTCCCTGGCAAAACCGACAGAGGCGAGACCGCTGTCGATGCCCTCGGCGATCCTCCCGAGAGATCCGTCATCCTCTATTCCCAGCCATAGTATCCTCAGCTTCCTTCGGTTCGGAAACGCGCCGACACCGACTATGCGAGCCTCGAACGGCTGGAATTCGGCTGCAATTGTCTTCATGACCTCCCTGATATCCCCGATCTGCCCCTGGTCGATATCCCCCAAGAACTTCATTGTTATGTGCAGCGAGGAAGCCTTCGGGACGGATAACCTCGCCCTGCAATTCCTGAGAGCCTCGATCAGCTCTTCTACCTCCCTGATCACCGGTATCTCCACAGCGACGAATGCTCTAATCATCCCGGTCTCCACTCCCGATCCCATCTGATTCTTTCACGATCTCCTCAACGACCTCCGAGAAAGCGTGGTATGCCGCGTCCCCGAACAGAACGAAGCGGATCAGCGCTATCGAGGTCATAGGGGACTTGATCTCCTCTATCGCGCAAGCGAGCATTATCTCGGCCGCCCTCTTGACC
>DSAX01000115.1 GCA_011046235.1 Methanobacteriota archaeon
GATCTACGAGTGCCCAGCAGCCATTCTGCTCGTCAAGGCCCACAAAGACCTGGAAACCCTGGTAATGCCAAAGGACCTCCTGCATTATAAGAGGCAGATCGAGATGGATTACTCCGATCTGCTGTACAACGGCCTTTGGTTCTCCCCGCTCAAGGAATCTCTCGATTCGTTCATGGACCATACCCAGGAAAACGTCACGGGCACCGTCAAAGTGAAGATGCACAAGGGAAGCGCGGTGGTAGTCGGCAGGAAATCCCCCCACTCGCTTTACGATGAGGCGCTCTCGACGTACGAGACCGGGGACCAGTTCGATCACTCGGCCGCCAAGGGATTCATATATGTCTGGGGATTGCCGAGCAAGGTCAGCAGCATAGTCAACAATAAGAAGGCAGGTAAGAAAATTGCCCTCGGGAAAAAAGCAGCCGAAGAATCCGTTACAGTCGCCGCAAAATGAGGTAATCACGGAGTTCACCAGCTCGCTCCCGTTCGATCGCGAACTCTACTTCTGGGACATCGTGGGCAGCCTCGCCCATGTCGACGCTCTAGCGGAAGCAGGGATCGTCACGCAGAAGGAGCAGAAATCGCTGAAATCCGGCCTCAAATCGGTGCTGAAGTCTATCCAGGAAGGCGAGGCCGAACTACTTCTGGAGCTTGAGGACATACACATGAACGTGGAGTCGCTTCTGTCCGAGGAGATCGGCGCTCTGGCCGGGAAGCTGCACACCGGCAGGAGCAGGAATGACCAGGGGGCGCTCGACCTGCGTCTGTATGTCCGCGAGAGGGTGCTCGAGACGCTCGAGGAGCTGATGGAGTTCCAAAAGGTCCTGATCCGAATCGCCAAGAAGAATCTGGGGACGATCATGCCCGGGATGACGCACCTGCAGCCGGCACAGCCGGTCTCGCTTGCGCATCACCTGATGGCTTACTGGTTCAAGATGAAGCGGGACTTCGATCGCCTGGTCGGCTGCTACGAGCGGCTCAACTTCTGCCCTCTGGGCTCCGGAGCGCTCTCGGGCAGCAGCTACGGTATAGACCGGTTCGAGCTCGCGAAATCCCTGAACTTCAGGGGACCGACCGATAATTCGATGGATTCCGTCAGCGACCGCGATTTCGCCGTTGAGAGCGTGTTCTGCCTCTCGCTCATTATGGAGCATCTGTCCTCGCTAGCCGAGGAGATCATACTGTGGAACTCACCGCAGTTCGGCTTCATCCACCTGTCTCCGGACTTCACGACCGGCAGCAGCATGATGCCTCAGAAGAGGAATCCTGATATCGCCGAGCTCACCCGCGGCAAGGTGGGAAGGGTGGCGGGAGACCTCGTCTCCCTATTGACTGTCTTTAAAGGGCTGCCCCTTACCTACAACCGCGACCTTCAGGAGGACAAGGAGCCCGTCTTTGATGCGTTCGACACCGCTGTCGACTCACTCTGGGCGATGCGGAACCTGCTGAGCACGGCCAAGTTCGACAGCATTAGAATGGAGGAGGCGTGCAAATCGTCGAACCTCCATGCGACCGACCTCGCCGACTACCTCGTCGGAATGGGCATGCCGTTCAGGGAAGCGTATTCACTTGTCAAGAAAATGATCGAAGACTCCTCTGGAAGCGGAAGCTCCATTGACGAATGGACGATCAAGGATTTCCAGAAATACAGCACTCTGTTCAAGGACGATGTGAAGGGATATCTCGAGCTGAAAAATGTCATGAACCGGAGGGAAGTATACGGGGGCACCTCCGAGAAATCGGTCGGCGAGAGCATCTCTCTCGTAGATGCTCTGGCAAAGGAGGAAAGTTCGGTCATCCGAAAAATACGGGACGATGTCGAAAAGCCGGTCCTGCAGCTTCTGAGATGAGCTAATACTCTGAAGCTACCTCGATTATCTTCGAGAGTATCTCAAAGGCCCTCATCACCACATCTTTTTCCACTACGAAAATGGTGTCCGTGTAGCAGCTGACCGCCTCGACGAGGTTGATATCGTGTTCGGAAAGCATCGAGCAGATGTAGGCGAACGCTCCCGGGATGTCCTCTATCCTGCTCGGGCTCTTGACGGTGATCTCCGCCAGCCCCTCGCGAATCCTGACGATGTTCTGCTCGCCGATCGCCTTCTGGATCGCGGGCAGATGTTTTTCCTCGCTCATTACAGTGATCGCGTTGGAGCTCTGGATGATCTGCAGCGCGCTCTTCTCCTCCAGGATCCTCTTGACGATCCCCTCGAGGTTCTTTAGGACGGTCCACTCGTTTTTCGCGATTACGATGCAGATTCTGTTCTTGATCTCGAGGTTGCTCTCGTTGAGCAGCGAGATGATCTGCCCCTCGAAATCGGATTTGGAGAGCTTCAGGGCGTATCTCCTGCAGGCCGCGAGGATCGCCTCCTCGTTCTTCAGCCCTGCCTCCCGCATGATCTGCCTGGCCAGAGAGGAGTAGTTGATCAGGTCCTTGCTGATGCAGTCCCTTATGCTCGGGTGGGAGTCGATGTACTCCCGGGTCAATTCAGCGTTGCTAGGCGGCTTCTGCTCAGGCTTCATCGTGTCCAATATCGGACATTCGTGGATAAACTTTTCTGCCGAGTCAAAGCCATAAGCTCATCTGCATTCAATATGTGACAGCGGTGGAACAAAAGGATAAATAAAGGCTACTCATAACTCGCGACCAGCACACTCATGCTCCCGTAGTGTAGTCCGGTCAATCATACTGGCCTTTCGATGTCCGAAGGGACAGGGGAAAGCCAGTTACCCGGGTTCGAATCCCGGCGGGAGCACTCTCCGGACACATAAATTAATTATTAGTTCCTGCAAATATATCCGTTAAGACATTCGATTCCGGATAACAAAACATAGGTAATGATACCGGAGGAAGAAATAACGGGGGAGGTTATTGAAATGCTGAAAAAAGCCGTTTTGAACGCGCTCAACAAACAGATGAACGCGGAGTTCTACTCGGAGTATCTCTACCTGTCCATGGCCGCCTACTTCCAGTCGATGAGCCTGACGGGCTTCACGCATTGGATGAAGTGCCAGGCGCAGGAGGAGCACGTCCACGGAATGAAGTTCTTCAACCATATTGGAGAACGGGGCGGAGATGCCCTCGTTGGCTCGATGGAGTCTCCTCCGACGAAGTGGAAATCGCCCATGGCCGCTTTCGAGCACGTGCTCAAGCACGAGCAGAAGGTCACGGGCATGATCAACGACTTCGTCAATCTCAGTATTCAAGAGAAGGATCACGCCACCAATCAATTCCTACAGTGGTTCGTGAGCGAGCAGGTGGAGGAGGAGGCCTCCGCAAGCGAGGTGCTCGAGAAACTCCGTTTGGTAGACAAGACGGAGGGCGGGCTGCTCATGATTGATACGGAGCTCAGTGCCAGAATCCCCGTTCTACCGCTGATGCCACCACCTCCTGGCGGTGAAAAAACCACGGGGTAATTCCACCCTTTTCACTTTTCTCAAATCCTCTTTTGCTCTTTCCCGTTTAAAATGCCGGGGAATCTATAAATAATCCCACGCTATTTGCACCGCCAATATGCTCATTTCAACATATCGGAGAGTTGAATATGCCAGACGAATCGGAAAATTACGGATCAGATGATATGAAGAGCGAGGAGGCTAGCGATAATCGACCTCCAAAGAAAAGCGGTCTATCCAAGAAGAGCACAATCGCAGTCATGGCCGTGGTCGTCATACTGCTGATCTCCGTCCCGCTGGTCTACCTGACGATGCAGGGAGGAGAGGACGATACGGGCGATTTCGACGACACCGTCGTACTGGAGATAAGCGGGAACGACGGTAACGAGGCAGAGCTGACCTTTGCCGAGCTTAAGGACCTCTCTTATCTCGAGGCCGTTTCCTCGTACCAGAACCGGTTCAATAACTGGAGAGGATTCGGTACTTATGTGGGTGTGCCGCTTAGTACTCTGGCCGGACTGGTCGGCGGGATGTCTCAGGGGGATGTCATGACAGTCATCGCCTCGGACGGATACTCCCAGAATCTATCCTATTCGCAGGTGGTCCCCAATGAGGACGATGAGGCGATTCAGGGCGAAATCGTGCTCGCTTATCAGTTCAACGGCACCTCGATTCCGGACTGGGACAGCGGACCGATGATCGCCGTGCTGGCGCCCGATGGAGCCTTCAGCAATGATGATCTCAATGCGACGAAGCCATATGGAGTCGAGTTCTCCGGGAGCACATCGGCCGGTTCGATCTGGGTCAAGAATGTGCAGAAGATAGAGATAAGATACGTTCTCACTGTCAATGGGGACACTTCGCTGACCTTCACTATAGAGCAGCTCATGGCGCTTCCTTCGTACTCTGGCTCAGGAGCCCTTGTCAAATCGACGGGGGCAATAGTCGGTCCGAACAACTACACGGGGGCGCCGGTAAGAGACCTGGTTGAGATGGTCTACGGGTCAGACAACTACAGCCTCGAGGTCGTGGCTACAGACGGATACACGATGACGTTCAGCTCTTCGCAGGTGATCAACGGCACATTTGCCTATTATGACTCGACTGGAAACGTCACGGGTGTCGATGACTTCACACTGCTCCTCGCGTATGAGGAGGAGGGGGAGCCACTCGAGGATATGCGGTTGAGAATTGTCATTGTCGACGACACTGAGTCACCGATAACTGACGGCCATTTCTGGAGCAAATATGTCCGGAGTATGAATGTCATCCAGTACGTTCAGGACTGGACCGTGAGCATTTCGGGGCTGACCGATTATGTCCTTGACCGTCAGACATTCGAGTCTTTGGCGACTTGCGAATGGCATCAGACCGAGTATATCGACATAGATGAGGAGGCGGAGACGGAGGACGTCTATCTGGGCATCCCGCTTTGGATTCTGATTGCAATTGTCGATGGGGGTGATGACCCAGCCGGACACTATGAATTCAACATCTCTCTGGCAGTTACAGGATACAACGTCACCGTCATGGCCAGCGATGGATACAACAAGACCTTCACATCCGCGGATGTCGCGGGGAACGACAGCATAATCGTGGCCTACAAGTTGAACGGTGAGTACCTGACGATCGATGAAGGCTTTCCGCTGAAGATCGAGGGGGATATCTCGGGCAGCATGAAGATCAAGAACATATCAGACATAATGCTGGTAGATCTCCCGGAGTGAGGAACGGAATCGGCTGGTCTCGTATGCGTCGATGCGGTCCAGCTCTCTCTCATTTTTTGCTTTCATCTGCCAGAGAATATTCGCTAGATTTTTATTCTAGTGTCAGTACTACCGATATGCTGAAACATACATAACGGGGCCTGATTCATCTGACCGAGAGAGAGCGCGATCTGTTGGTTTATAAATCGATTTTTTCCATTACCGTTGTAGTCTTGCTCATTTTCTCCGCAATCACGTTTTTCGGACCCCTCTCCGATGACCGCTCGATTTTCGTAGAGGGCGGATTGGTACTGGAACAGGAATCGGGCCAATATACGATTCGATGCCTTGCACCGGATATGCACATCTCAATAGATGGGTTCAAGGGCTCTGTGGTTCTTACCAACCTCTTTCCCGGATCATTTTTGGATGGATATGACGGTCAATTCTCAAGGACCGGCAATAGGATGGCATTCGATTGCACCGGTGAGAGTGGAGAGTACAGATTGGTCACGGATGAAAAAAGCACGTTCAAATTTGCCGTGATCGGAGACACTCAGGGGATGAACAGCATATTCTCCTCGGCGGTCGATCAACTCCGAGAATACGAGTTTGTAATCCATTGTGGCGATCTTGTGCCATCGGGATCAGAAGATCAGTATGATGAGGCCATGGCAGTGATCGATGACATTACCGTCCCGTTTCACATCACTCCCGGGAACCACGATGTCAAGTCCGAAGGTCGGATTGAGTTTGCGAAGAGGTTCGGTCCTTCGATGTATTCCTTCGTTTATTCCGACATAACCTTCGCCTTCATCGACTCCTCGGACCTCAACGTTTCAAGCGTCGAGTTGGACTGGTTGTGGCAGGTATTCGAAAGGGCAGCCAGGAAGGTCATAATTACGCATGCGCCCATTTACGATCCTCTCGGGACCAACCACACGCTTGATGAACGGTCATGCCAAGCCCTGCGTGAATTCGCAGTCGAAAACGCTGTGACTGCGATTTTCTCGGGACACATCCACACATTTGATAGCATTAGGGTCGGGGAGACGGACATAATCATAACTGGCGGGGGAGGAGCGTCTCTCTACGATGAAGGAACGCACCACTTCGTTTCCGTAAGCGTTTCAAATCAATCCATTGAGTACGAGAAAGTCGATATCGACGGGGATCCGGGTGAATCGTCGGGAATAGTCTTGATTGGGAAGCAGACTTCGCTTCATTTGACTCTCGATGAATTATATCGAATGTCAACGACTGGCGGATACTCATCCTTCGAGAACAATTTCGGCAACACAGTCGGATACGGTCTCTATGACGGGATATTGGTCGGGGACCTGCTCGCCCTCGTTGGAGGGATGGAAGAGGGTGACGTCGTGACCATAACCTCAGCAGACGGGTACTCCCAGGAGTTCGGATACCTGAATATATATCCCGATGAGGAGTGGCGCTCGATCCAGGGGGATATGGTCATCGCGCTCGAATGTGACGGGGAGCCCGTTCCGGAGTGGCCCGACGGTCCTAGAATCATCATGCTCTCGCAGGACGAGCTCTACAGCAATGAAGATTGCGAGAGGACCTCATATGACGGTCAGGGATACTTCGTGTACGAGTCCGCCGGAGCCAGATGGATCAAGAACGTCCTGTCAATAGCTGTGGAGGCTTCGAATTGACAAAGCGGAAATATTACTTCTCGACAAAGGACCTCGCAATAATAGCGCTTCTCTCCGCTCTCGGCGGTGCGCTCTCCACATATGTCGGCTATCTCGGGAACCTGGTAAACCATGTCATAGGCGTGCCGTTCGGTGCCGGGCAGTTCCTGGCCGGGCTTCACATCATCTGGATTATGCTCGTGCTTGGTATTACAAAAAAGAAGGGCACCGGTATACTCGCCGGGTTCCTGAAAGGAACGATTGAGCTGTTCCTCGGCGGGACCCATGGGGTCGTAATTGTTATCGTTTCCTCCGTCCAGGGGCTGCTCGCAGATGTCTTTCTTTTTAGCGACAGGGCGAAGGAGCAAAGGAGCTTCGTCAGATACTCGGTCGCGGGCGGGATATCCGCAGCCTCAAATGTCGTAATATTCCAGATATTTTTCTTTGCAGGGGTCCCGGTATTGCTCATTGTTATGCTCTCAATGCTGGCTTTTGCATCCGGTATTATCTTCGGAGGATTGCTGACAATACAGCTGCTGGAATCCTTGGAGGGGTCTGGTGTAGTCCCGAGTCGAAACGGAATAATCGTCGATCAGCCCAAGGGCGATTACGATAGGACCCAAGGGGCTCATGCACTGAGACGAAGGAGAATTGCGGTGATATCATCCGTTATGTTTCTGGGTTTATTTACGATCGGAGGAGCATATTATTTTACGTCGGTCTATTCCCTTCCTGGAAATGACACTGTTGAAATATATGGCCATGTGGAGAATAGCTACGATTTTTACTACGGAGATCTCTCGGAACACGAGGTTACCATAAACGCGGAGCTGATAGGTTCCGTCACATATGTCTCACCGAGGAATTATACTGGGATACCTTTGTCGATTGTTGTTGGTGTGGCAAATCCTTTGGATGGATCGGAAAGCGTCGTTGTAAGTGCAAATGATGGATACAGTGCTGTCTTCCAGCTTTCGGATATAATCAACGACGATCAGC
>DSAX01000048.1 GCA_011046235.1 Methanobacteriota archaeon
GGCGAGGCGGGAGTCTCGGGGGCTCAGCTTTGTGCGATAAATACGGACGCGAAGCATCTTCTTTCGATACATTCCTCGAGGAAGATACTGATTGGAAGAAATGTTACGAGAGGACTCGGAGCAGGAGCGCTTCCCGAGGTCGGGGAAGCGGCTGCCAGAGAGAACGAATCAGATATTCGGGAATTTCTGAAAGGCGGGAACATCCTGTTCGTCACCGCGGGTATGGGAGGCGGCACGGGAACCGGTTCGGCGCACTTCGCTGCCAAGCTCGCAAAGGAGCAGAAGGCTCTTGTTCTCGGTGTTGTGACGCTCCCGTTCAAGGCGGAGGGCGAGATAAGGATGGAGAACGCCCTTAACGGTCTGGAGCGGCTCAGAAGGGTCTGCGATACGACAATCGTCATCCCAAACGACAAGCTCTTGGACCTGGTTCCGAAGCTGCCGATCGATGCCGCTTTCAAGGTCGCCGATGAGGTTCTCATGCAGACGATTAAGGGTCTCACGGAGATCATAACCAAGCCGGGACTGGTCAACTTGGATTACAGCGACATAATGACTGTAATGAACGAGGGCGGGGTCGCCTTCATCGGCATCGGTGAATCGGACGAGGCTGACACGAGCGAGCGCGTGGAGAATGCAGTATCCGAGGCACTGAACTCCCCTCTGCTGGGTGAGATAGACCTCGCCGATGCGAGGGGCGCTCTGATACGGGTCGTGGGCGGACCGGATATGACAGTGAGCGAGGCCGAGAGGGCTGCAGAGATAGTCGGGGAGCGGGTTTCCAGAAGGGCTAGGCTCATCTGGGGCTGTTCGATCGAGCCGGAGCTGGAGGGACAGATAAGGATCCTTCTGATCGTGACCGGGGCGAGAGCGAAGCTCATGATGGGGCGTGCCAGCGCGCCAGTCGCGAGCGTGTCTGCACCCGGGAACGGAAACATGGACCAGCAGTACCCGAGAGATATGTCTCAAAACCGCGGGTCCGGCGGATCCGAAATCGACTTCATAAACTGAAAGGATTGACATGACAATCGTCGAGGAGGGGATGCCTCCCCTCTCTCAGGCTTTTATTTGATCGACATTCATCATTATTTTTCGATGGCCAGCTCATAGTAGCTGGAGAACCTGTCCGATCTGAACCGAACGCCGCAATACCTGCAGTACCTATCGTCCACCGATACATCCTCACCGCACTCGGGACACTCGATGCGGTCGATCCTGTCCTCGAATATGGCACCGCAGGAGCAGTCGAAGTCCATCGGACCGACTTCGCTCCCGCATATCGGACATTGCAGGAGCTCCACGAACAGCATCTTTCCGCACTGTTTGCATGACGAAGATCCGATCGGCACTAATGCATTGCATTCCGGGCACAGCGTATCTCCGGGATCCAGCAGCAGCGCTCCGCACGCGCACAGCCTCTCGGAAGAGGTCACTATCCTGCCGCAGGAGGAGCATTGGAAAAGCTCCTCAATGAAGCCCGGGTCGTAAACGACGCCGCAGGAGCGGCAAAATCTGATGTCCTCCTGAACCGATGACCCGCACTCGGGACATTTAACATCGGTCGAAAAACGGCAGTCGCACTCCTCGCCAGGATATAGCCTCGTACCGCACTCGGGGCATATCGAAGGCTCCTCGAGAGCGTCCATGATTTTCGATTTGAGCTCGTAATAGGTATCCCTGTCTATGTCCCCGAGAAGAAGACGGTCCTCCAGCAGGAAAAGGCGATCCTCCTGGAACATCGGCATGTTCCTGATCGGCTCCTCGGCCGCATCGATGACCGAAACGGCAGAGGGAGGAATGTCAATCTCCTCACCGCACAGTGGGCAGATCCCTACCCTGACAGCGCAGCTCTGATGAAATCTGATGCCGCACCTGCACTCGATGCGGGGGAGAGATCTCTTGATCAGGCCAAGGCAGATGGAGCACTTGGTCGATCCGTCAGCCCTGGACAGAATCGATATCGATCTCTTGACACGCTTCACCACTGGCCGGTCTGACGGCCGTCTGGCTCGCGTCCCGAAAGGCGATTCACCCCTCAACACGGCAAGAATCCGCATCACGGGAGCCTTTTGCCGAATCGACATTCCCAGAACCACTCCATTGTATGGACTGCCTGCACGCACATCGCGATTTATCAATCTTTCCCATAATTGGAGCCGAGGCATAACTGAAATAATCAGAGATACATCCCATCGTCTGGTGATATCTTGGAAGAGGCGATTCTGGTCGTTGCCGGGCTGATGGAGGTTTCCGCGCGGACCGCTCCCAAAGCGAAGGGCGAGGATTTCATTGAGGTCAGAACACTGCATGGGGAGCAGAAGGACGCGGTCGGACGGGAGATGAAAAAGATCGGGGAGAGCAGGGGATCCGACGGCTTCATCAGGGACGGAGAAAACGTCCTGGATTCCGATGCAATCGTCCTGATCGGGCTTCTGAGACACCCCGGACTGGGCACGAATTGCCGGGCATGCGGTTACGAGGGGTGCAATGAGTTCAATTCCAAGAGCTCGAGGGGGGAATTCGCGGGTCCGAACTGCGCGCACAGACTCGTGGACCTCGGGATAGCTGCGGGATCGGCTGCAAAGACCGCGGCAATGCACAATGTGGACAACAGGGTGATGTACAGGGCGGGTGTGGCTGCCAGACAGCTCGCGCTGGTCGATTCGAACATCTGCTACGGTATTCCTCTGTCGGCCAGGGGGAAAAATATTTTTTTCGATAGGAAGAGGAGCTAGATCCTCCTTCTCTTGCCGCCCCTTACGAGGGATTGCACCGTGCCAAGACGCACGCCTTCCAGCGTATACGCCTCCTGCTCCGAGATGTCAATATAGCCGGAGCGGGTAAGGGGGCTGAGATCCGGCTTGGCGTTCTCGTTTACAGGAGAGCCCACTAACAGGCGATTGAAAGCGGGGATAACGATCGATTCCCTCACATCTATGCACTTGTACCTGCGACCCAGTTTTTCTGGGCTGGTCCCACCCCTCAGCCAACACTTAATATTCACCGAGCCGCCGAGCCTGTCGGTCATTCTCAGGCTGGGATGCAGGTGACCCCAGAGGAGCGTCTTGGCCTTCACGACGTCCTCCGATGGCCAGCAATGCCCATGAGCGAGACCTATGGTTCCTATTCTGACGCCGGTGGGTCGGATCGCAACTATGCCGTCTGGTAGATCCCTGTCAAGACCTCCGTCGTGGTTCCCCATTACGACGGATATGGATGAGAAACGTTCCCTGAGCGACCTGAAAAAATGAGCGAGTTCGAAACGCTCCCGTCTCCTCGCGCCCGTGACAGTATGTTTTAAATCGCCCAGGATAAGCAGGTGATCCCCCTCATCGATGCCCGTTATATCCTGCAGGATGTTATCTATCTGGGGCGGTATATTGAATCCTCCCTCCCTGAGCTCCAGTTCGTATCCTATATGCAGGTCCGCGACACAGAGCGTGGACTTTCTGCTGCTGATGAGAATTGCGGGCTGACCCGGAATAGGCGTTACGCGCGTCAACGAAGGTCAATGTGTCTATCGTAATAAATTGGATGCCGTCAGCGACCCGAAGTCAACCTCCGGGCAAGGAATTCTGGAAGCGCGGACTGTTTCATCCTCTCCTGGACCGAAGGGATATCGTATGACACCCTTACGATACAGACATCCAGAGAGTCCAGGTCGATCTCGGCGAAGGAGGAGTCTGGATTACCATCCCGGGGCTGCCCGACGGCTCCCGGGTTCAGGAACAGCCTCTCCCCGCATCTGGCCACCATAGGGACATGGGTATGGCCAGCGAGCAGCAGGTCGACATCCGACCCGGTGAGAAAATCATGAGCCGTATCGGTGGAGGATACGTATTCGTCGGGATCGCGGGGGGAGCCGTGGTACACCCCGATGCTCCTGCCACCTATTTCGAGCACCATCTCGTCTCGGAGCCCCCGCACCATTTCGAGGTTCTCGCGGTCGAGCACATTTCTCGTCCATTCGGCCGCGGTGGCCGCAAATGGGTTCATTCGGCTGAAGTCTCCGGACGAACAGGCTCGGTCATGGTTTCCGCGGATCGATATGATGCCTTGGTCTGATATCAGTTCGATAACCTCGTTCGGGTCCGGGCCGTAGCCGACGAGATCGCCGGCCAGGACTACGTTTTCCAGCTTTCGGCGGGAAATCTCCTCTAGAACGGCTGACAGAGCAGTCACATTCGAGTGGGTATCGGCAATTACGGCTAACCTCAATATGGTCCACCCGCCCTGGCAGAAAAGGCCTCAGACATATCTGCGGAGGACGTATGGTATCTTCGCCGCGACATCGGTCGCGAGCAGACCGTAGCTCTTCTCCTGGAAGGCGAGGTCACCGGCGACGCCGTTTATAAACGCTGCCAACATTGCGGAGTTGTACGGATTCATCCCCTTCGCCAAGAGGCACCCGGTTATCCCGGCGAGCACATCTCCGGTTCCCCCGACCGTCAGCGCCTCATTTCCGGTTCGATTCAGCCGGATGTTCTTCCCGTCCGAAATGATGTCTACCGGTCCCTTCACGAGCAGGGTCACCCCGAGCTTCTTCGCGGCGCCGAGCACCTGATCAGACCGCTTACCTATATCCTCGGAAACCTTGAGCCCTACAAGTCTTGCGAACTCTCCACGGTGCGGGGTGAGAACTGTCATTTTGCCCTTCACGAGCTTCGGGGATTTCTTGACCGCCAGCAGCGCTTCTGCGTCGATGACCGTCGGTAGCTTGCACTCCGCCAGAATCTTATGGACGGCATTTATGACGCCCGATTCATCGCCCAGACCGGGTCCGATGATGACCGAATCCACCTTCTTGAGGAGCTTCCTGATCTCGGGAAGATCCTCCTCGGAGATCACCTTGTCCGATAGAGGGTGGACGATGATGTTTGGAGAATAGCAGGCGACCGGGATCGCGGCGGGAGCGGGGACGGCGATATGCGCCAAATCGGCACCCGTGTACATGGCTCCCATGCCCGAAAGCGCAGGCGCTCCAGTGAACGGCCCGCCGCCTATTACCAGTACGCGTCCGTTCGCACCTTTATGAGAGCCCGATTTCGGCTTTGGAAAATAGATGAAGTCACCCGGACCAACATATCTCTCCGCATCCTCGGGAATGCCGATGTCAGCGACAATGATCTTTCCACCGTTGTTCTTGTTCATCCCGTCTTTGGGTGCGTGGAAGGTGATGGTGACCTTAGGTCTGATGGCGGGCGCCTTTGGCCATCCCGAGGGGACATCGACCGAGAGTATGGGCGTCTTTGACTGGTTGATCTTCTTAATGACCGAGGAGTATGGCTCCCGCGCCTTTCCATCAAGCCCCACTCCAAGCATTGCATCGATGATTACGTCGTAGTCCTTGGGACGGAACTCTTCGATTGGCAAGGAGAGCTCCTTGACTTTCTGGTAGTTGAGCTTGGCGATCTCCGATGTGATCCCCTTTTCTGGATCGACCAAGTATATGTCCACATGGATTCCTTCGGCGGTAAGGTATCTTGCGGCGACGAAACCGTCCCCACCGTTGTTGCCCCTTCCCGCAAGGACAGCTACTCGGGAAGCACTCTTGAACTCCTTTCTTAGGTGCTTAGCTAATGCGATCCCCGCGTTCTCCATGAGCTTAATAGCCGGTACTCCAAGATATGAAGCGTTGATATCGAGGATTTTCAATTCCTCCGGCCTGAGGGCCTTCATTGCCACGGCCGATAAATCAATCTGAGATGACTTAAAGTTTTGTGAATATTTGTTAATATATATGTAACAAAAATAATAAGATGGTGAAAGGAATCTTGTAATTACCGACGACAGATAAGACTCGAATCACGGTGAATCGCGAGGCAGATGAGATGCTGATTCGACAGGCGATCGAAATCGGCTCGCAACATTTAAGGTGGAACGGCCTGGAATCATTTATCGGCCCAAGGCGAAAATTTGAATATTAAAAAGATGCTCAAAGAGGATACGGAAGGTTGGACTAATTGAGCGAGATTAAAAGGTTAGTACTGGATGTTCTGAAACCGCACCACCCGAATGTCATCGAGCTTAGCAGACGGTTATCGGCTCCCAAGGGAGTCACCGGCGTCAACTGTACCCTCGAAGAGGTGGACAGAGAGACTGAGAGCGTCAAGATCACGATCGAGGGGCTGAACATCTCGTTCGAATTGATCGAGGAGATCATCCAGGAATGCGGTGCCGTAATACACTCCGTGGACAGCGTGTCGGCGGGCAAGAAAATTATCGAAGAGGTCGAGACCCCGCAGGACAGCCACAGGTAGCCCTCGAAACGAAACAGGCTTAATACGACAGGCTTCAAAGATCCTACTTCTTAAGCGTCTTTCCGATCTTCACCAGAAGCTCGGACTTGGGAAGCTCTGAATCGATGAGCAAACGGCCCTCCCTCTTCCACCATCGGGAGGGATACGCCTTTTCCCGTTCCATGTCGAAATCGAGCTTGAGTCTCTTTGCGGCATCCGCCAGCTTCTCGATGTCCGGGTTGTCTATCGACTGCGCCTTGGGAACTCTCCTTCCTTCAGCCCTCGACAGACCGATGTCAAAATATGATGGCCAGATGACCTTCCTTCTGTCCCTGTCTCTCGCCAATTGGGGTACCCCCGCCGGAGCAGATTACCACGGCAAGATGCCGTTCTGGCGCCAGATACCGCCTCATCGCTGGATTATTCTGGCGTTCACGACTCCGTCCTGACCGGGACGGGATGTAATTAGAGCATCGCCAAGATCGGTGCCGACCACGGCTCCCCGGGTGATGATGTTTCGCTGAACATAGTTGGGATCAGCTGGATTCTCCTTGACGGTGAGGATCTTCGCTCGAACGACCTTCTTCTTCTGGGGGTCGTACAGATTGCACTCGTTGTTGGAAAGTATCCTCATCTTCAGGTTGTTCCCCCGGGTCCTGTATGGCTTGACCCTCCGGTTCCCGAGGTGCATGAACTGCTTCTCACGCCCGATTTCGAACTTTCTCTTGCTTCTGAGCGCGCGCTTCCGCCCGCCCGTGAGCTTTCTCTTGGAGCCGCCTTGCCAAAGTGCCATGTAGTATCTCCAGTATTAGCGCCTAATATTGAATTGGTATTAAAAGGTTTTCAGCTCTGAACGCATATCCACCAGCTCCGCGCTGACGTGCTGACCGACCTCGGCCAACACGACGAAGCCCTCCTTCAGAGGTCCCGGGTTTGCGAAGATTGTGCCTTCTCTATCGACGATTCCCCTCGCCTCGTGGACATGACCCGATAGTACGAGTATCGGCCTGAACTCGCGGACGAGGCGCGATATGACCTCGCTCCCGAGCCTGGGACCGTTCGGGACGAGATCGTTTATGCCCAGCGGCGGGGTGTGAGTAACGAGCACGCATCCGTTCGATATCGCTCCTCTGACGAGGGACTCGATTTCCCCGTCCTCCATCTCGCGCGGGGTGGCTCCCGAGCTAATGGGTGAACCGCCGATGCCGACGAAGTCTATGCCGTCGATAGTCTCCCGTTTCCCGTGCAGGGAGATGCAATTTCGCTCGATCACGGCGAGCACCTCGTCCGGGTCACAGTTCCCGGGTACCGCGGCACACCTGGTCTTGATGGGACTCAGTATCTTCTCCGCCACCGAGGCGGGTCCGAAGGTCGTGATGTCCCCCGAGATGACTACCAGGTCCGGTTCCAGTCTGTCGGATACTCGGTTGACGAACTCCCCGGCTCCGAGGTCGCCGTGGATGTCGGAAACGGATAACACCTTCATTTCAAAC
>DSAX01000031.1 GCA_011046235.1 Methanobacteriota archaeon
GATCTGGCCCTCCTGATTTTTCGATCGTTCTGGCGTGCGGAAGGCCTCACATCAATGTTAAATAGCGGACTCTGCATCCGAATCGCCGGATGCGAAAACTGGTAATTTGCGAGAAAAATCTATCCGCTTCTAGGATCGCCCTGATACTATCGGATGGGAGATTCAGGAGGAGGAGCGGCTCAACACCGATATTCGAGTTCGAAAGAGCCGACGGAAAATACTTCGTAATCGGCCTCAGAGGTCATATTATCGCCCTCGATTATCCCGAGAAATACAATGATTGGCACAGTGTCAGCATTCCCGAGCTGGTCAAAGTAGACCCGATCAAATCTGTTGATCATTTCGGAAAACGGATTTTGGACGGGCTGAGGCAGTTGGCGAGCGAAACGGACGAGATAATGATCGCGACCGACTATGACCGGGAGGGAGAGCTGATTGGCGTCGAAACGCTCGAGGAGTTGTCCTGGGACCGACCGATCGCCAGGGCGAAATTCTCTACTCTCACTCGACAGGAGATACTCTCCGCGTTCGAAGAACCGGTTCAAGTTGATTTCAAGCTCGCATCGGCAGCAGAGACAAGACAGATCATCGACCTGAAGTGGGGCGCTGCACTTACCAGGTTCATATCGATCACCTCGGGTCAGACCGGGAGGGACTTCCTGTCCGCCGGCCGCGTTCAGAGCCCGACTCTCGCCATAGTAGTAGACCGCGAGAGGGAGATTCAGGAGTTCGTTCCCACTAGCTTCTGGAAGATAATCGCCGATCTCTCTGCAGGCGAAGAGGAGAAATTCTCCGCATCGCATGCGAACGGTACTTTCTCGGACCGGGAGGAGGCGAATCGGGTTTTCCAGAAAGTCAAGTTGGCGAGCGAGGGGACGGTCGGAAGCTACTCGGAGGAGATCAAGGAGGAATACCCCCCTGTTCCGTTCAATACCACCCAGTTCCTCGCGGAGGCGAGCAAGCTCGGCGTATCCGCAGCTCAGGCGATGAAGATAGCAGAGTCGCTCTATACCGAGGGATACATATCCTACCCCAGGACGGACAATACGGTCTATCCGAGCTCACTGAACCTCAGAAACATACTCAGGGCGCTCCAGGATACGGAGTTTGGGAAGTATGCAAAGGAGCTGCTATCCGCAGAGAAGATACGTGCGACAAGGGGCCGGAAATCGACTACGGACCATCCTCCCATATATCCGACTACGGCCGCGAAAAAGGAGGATCTCAGGGGCAATAAATGGAAGATATATGAGTTGGTCTGCAGGCGCTTTCTCGCGACGGTATCCCCGAACTCCAAGGTCGAAGAGCAGAATTCACAGATTTCGATTGAGGGCGAACCATTCGCGGCGAAGGGTCGAAAACTGTTGGAACCCGGCTGGAGGAAGATATATGTCTACTGGGGGTTCGACGGCGCACCGATCCCGAAGCTGGTAGAGGGACAGAAGCTGTCTGTGCTCAGGGTCGGCATGAAAGAGGACAGGACAAAGCCCCCTTCGAGATACACCCAGGGAATGCTGATTCAGAAGATGGAGAGCGACGGTCTGGGAACCAAGAGCACGCGACACGAAATCATTCAGAAGCTATATGACCGCAAGTTCGTCCACGGCTCGAGAATCACTCCGACTCCCACAGGGGTCGCGATAATCACCGCGCTGGAAAATCACGCAAACATGATTACGGACAAGAAGATGACATCGCACCTCGAGGAGGACATGGACTTGATTGCCAGGGGCGATCTCACGAAGGAGGAGGTCATCGAGGAGAGCCAGGCAATGCTGGAGGACATCGTGGAAGTCCTGCTCAAGAACCAGAAGGAGATATCGAACGAACTCAGGGCGGCTCTCAGGCAACAGAAGAACCTGGGCAAATGTCCGAATTGCGATGGAGAGCTTACGATAATTCAGATGAGGGGCAATAAGCGGTTCATAGGATGCTCGAGATATCCCGAGTGCAAGACAGCTTTTCCGGTACCTGCGATGGGGCACATCGAACCTACTGGAGAGATCTGCAAGTCATGCGGCTCCCCAATGGTGAAGATACCGGAGAGGGGCAGGCAGAGCGGGAGCATCTGCATAAACCCCGAGTGTGAGGTCAACAAGAAGAAATCGGATATGGGCAAGTGCCCCTCCTGTGACGGCAGGCTCAGGATCATCTTCTCCTCCAGGGGAAAACGCTTCCTCGGATGCGACAACTACCCCGAGTGCAAGACCACATTCCCCCTCCCGCAGAAGGGGGGGGTCATATCCGAGGAGAAGCAGTGTGATAAATGCGGCGCTCCGATAATCCGGGTCGTCTCCAAGGGTAAGAAGCCCTGGGTCCTCTGCGCAAATCCCGACTGCCCCGGGAAGAACAACCGCAATAACGGGAAGAAACGCAGTTCATGATCTATCCGGAGGCGGAGGCAGGTCTTCAGGTTCCGGAGGCGCGGACTCCGGTACGACTGTTCTGACTTTACTTTCGGGTCCCTCTGGTGTGTCTGAAATTGCTTTTCTGGGCAAGTTTGTCTTCTTGGCGTTCAGCATATTCAATTTCTCGCTGATGCCGTCCAGCTTATCGTATATCTCGCCCAGTGAGACGCGGCTCTCCTGGAACCCAGTGAGTATATTGATGGCGGCTGCGAAAAAGAGCGAAAATGCCAGTATATATAGGATATACTTCAGAAACCTGAAGAAGGAATCGGCAGAGCCTTCCATGACGCTTTCGAAATTCGATTCGAGCTCACGAATAATAGACTCGATGTAGAGCAGTAGAAGAAGGCCAATAATGACCAGGAATGCGGCTCTAGTCCAACATCGTAACATATTATTTGTAACTTTCACTCGGGCCACCTCACTATCCCTTGCAACGGGCGGAAAGTATATCGATGTGATTATGAAAATATTTTTCCCTTGCGCCTTGGGGGATAGAGACCTTGAAAAATGCAGAAAAACACTACTGCCGTTTTCTCTCTTTGTTCTTGGGCCTGAGCTGGTCGTAGCCACACTTGCGGCAGATTTTCGCCCTCATGGAGTTCGAGGCGCTGCAGTTCATGCAAATCCTCTTGATGAGAGTCCGGGATTCTGCCTCTGGAAATCTTGCCATATCAATCGCTCGGGCCTGCTGAACAAATCGGGCGTATATAATCCTTGCCCACGTCACGGGCGATCGCGTCAATCGCCTTTTCCCTTCAGCGCAAAATGGGCCAGCAAGCTTTCCAGCTGTATTCGGTTATTGCTTCCTTCGACAAGCCTGAACTCGGCCTCTCCGATCCTGTCGACCAATGCGACCTTCAAATCGTTCTTGATCGGCAGGTCCAGGACCGATTGGTGGATCTGGCGTATGACATCCTCGCCCGAGAGCCCCTGCAAGATGAGCAGATCATCGAGCAGGGAGCGGCTCTTCATAAAATCCCCTTTTATTGCGGTTTCTACCAGCTCTCTCACTAGCTCCGGTCTTGCGGTGCTGGCTGCCTGATACACCGAGTCTTCATCGACCTCGTTGGATATGCTCGCAGCGACCTGTAGAGAATTTATGGCCCGTCTCATGTCGCCGTTGGAAACATAGATGAGCGCTTCGATTCCGGCCTCGCTCAGCTTGACCTTCTCCTGATCGGCAATCTTGGAGAGATAATTGCTGATGTCCTCCTTCTTTATCGGACGGAAGCGAAATACCGCGCATCTGGACTGTATGGGTTCTATTATTTTGGAGGAGTAGTTGCACGAGAGAACGAACCTGCAGGTGAGGGTGAACTTCTCCATGGTTCTCCTCAGAGCGGACTGCGCGTCTGGCGTCAGCGCGTCGGCCTCGTCCAGGAAGATTATTTTGAAACCGGCGGAACCGATGGGCGCGGTCCTGGCGTACTCCTTGATCTTGCCTCGGACGACATCTATGCCCCGCTCATCCGAGGCGTTGAGCTCGTGGAAGTTCTCCTTCCAGTGATCTCCGAAAAGCTCCCTTGAAAGGGCGATCGCGCATGTGGTTTTTCCGGTACCGGGAGGTCCAGCAAACAGAAGATGAGGCATATTAGAGGAGCCGATATACGAAGCTAAACGTCTGGTAATCTCAGGTTGGCCGACTACCTCGGAAAGCCGTTTGGGACGGTACTTCTCTATCCAAATATGTCTCATTTCCACGGGAGACTGGAAAACGATAAAGGGAAATATAGTTTGGGGATGGGTGTCGACAACCTGCCACCGATAATACTATCTACTCCCGCACTGCAAAGATTTTTTGAACATGACCACTCATCGGCGGTATAGTGTCAATGAAATGCTCGAAGTGTAACAGGGAAGCAGTGATATTCGTCCGGTACAACGGTACGCACCTCTGCAGGGAGCACTTCCTGGGATCCGTAAGGAAGAGGGTGTTCGCGGAGTTCCACAGGCAAGTGCACCTCGGGGGCGGCGAGAGGATAGCGGTGGCGGTTTCCGGCGGCAAGGACAGCACATTATGCCTGTACATGCTGGACGAGATCGTCGGACCGATGAGAGATGTCGAGCTCAGAGCGGTCATGATCGACGAGGGCATTGAGGGCTACAGGAATGAGGGGGTACCGCTCGTCAGGCAGCTCTGCAGCGGGCTGGGCATCGATTTGGAAATCGTCTCGATGAGAGAGATGTTGGGCATTACCATGGATCAGATTGCGGCATCGGCTCGAGACGAAAGCTCCTGCACATACTGCGGGGTCTTCAGACGGAGATTGTTGAATGCCGCATCGAGAGATATGGGAGCTGACTTTCTCGCCACAGGTCTGAACCTCGACGACACGGCCCAGGGCATCGTGATGAACTTGTTTCGAGGAGATGTCGAAAAGCTCGCGCGGATGGGCCCGCACAACAATACCCAGAGTGGGCTGGTGCCGCGGCTGCAGCCGCTCCGTAAGATACCAGAAAAGGAGTCTCACCTGTTCTGCATACTCGAAGGGATCGAATTCCACGACAGCGTCTGTCCCTATGCGGAGGAGGCTGTGAGGAACATCTACCGGGAGGTTATTGCCAGAATCGAGGACGACTGTCCTGGTACAAGATACGCGATACTCTCGAGCTACGACGCTATCAGAAACGCCCTGCAGAAATCCTATCCGCCAGTCGAGCTCAGACAATGCGGGTGCGGTGAGCCCGCCGTCGGAGACAAATGCAAGGCCTGCCAGCTACTCGACAAGATCAGAGGTTGAATCTGTTTTCTCTGTCCGGCCTTCAATTTTTCGCCTTATCCAGGCACCGCAGTCCGGGCATTCAAGCAGACCGTCGGGCAGTTCTCTGAAGCATATCGGACATACCGGGGAGATGTCCTCAGGGGGCGGAGGCTCGAGATCGTCTCCGTCCGACCAATAGAGAAATGACGCCTCGTGAATGTCATCATCGCCCATTACCTCCGGCTCGCGCAGTAGGTCAATGTACTGTCTTTCGGCCTGTCTCCTCGCCTTCTCATCATTCAGCTTCTTCGCCTTGACCGAAATGAAATATCTGAATATGTAGAGTAGGGCCTTCAGAGAGATGGCGATGATAATCAGGAGCACGATTCCCTGGACATCGATTGAAATCGTCACGGCGCCGTAAGTGAACTCGAGCCGCTCGCCACTGAAGATCGACCAGAACCAGACGCACAGGGTCGCGATGCTGAGGATTCCGAACAGCATCTTCAGCGGGGAATGCCTCGGAAAATACGCCTCCAGGGCGGAGAATAATGCCACGAACCCGCCGAATATGATGAGATTCCCTGCTATCCGGTCCGCCATTTCTGGTGTGAATATGGGGAACTCGCCGAGGACGAGTTCTATGAGGATAAGAGGAATGATGATGAACCGAACAGCCTCGGAGAAGAATGCGACCGTTGCGGCGATTTTCCGCCTCCTTTCCCCGTTGTTCGCTCTGCTCATTCTATCACCATCTCCGTGGGAGCGACCCAATCGACCGTCTCCACTGTCTCAACTGAGAAATCCCTGAGACCGATCTCGATTTCGACAGTGAGTGTCTGGTTTCTGTAAAGAAGATCGAACGCCACATCGGGCTCCACCGAAAGCACCAGCTCCCCGTCATATTCTGTTCCGAGCGAGATCTGCTCGAAGCATGACGCGATCGGATTTGAGCTTATGTCGTTATAGATTTCCAGACCGAAATCCCCGAGTCCGCTCAGTATCTGATCCGTGGTGATAGAGTACGGGACCCGCACATGGTATTCGCCAGAGGAGTTCACAAGCTCAGGCGATCCGAAACTGATGTCCTGTATGAGGCCGTCCCATGGGACCGCTACCTGATAGTAGGCATCGAACTTGATCAGTCCCAGAGTATACTTGCAGTTGAACTCGATCATAACGTCGAGATAATCTTGGTTGAACAGCATCCAGTATGCGCCACTCTCCAGAAGTTCGAGGATGTCGACCGATACCTCGAGAAGCTCCATGAATTCCGAGCCCGCCTGTATCGTCCCCCATTCGGATACGGAATCACATATCTTGAAGCCGGTCATGTTCTCGACTTCGATATGAAGCCTGACATCGGTCACATCGTAGAAGCCTCCGTTTGTGATTCCGACCGGAGCTGACAGCGTGACCACCCCGTCGTCGTAATACCAGCCGACATCGGAATCGTCCGGAAGATGCACCTGGAAATTGCCGGTCGCAAACGGATAAATGCTGGTGATTACGAGCGCTGCAACTGCGATGTTGATGACCGCGATCGAAATCTGCAAAATTCGATAGATCTCCTTCATCACTGCCCGAACGTTTATGATTGAGTAACTGGCATATAAACTGAAAAGACGATATTATCAAATTTGGTAGCGACAGATAATTCGGCCAGCCATTTGAGACCGGGCTCATTCTCCGTTTCTGCAGATTCGCTCGAAACCATATGCTGGATGGCCGCTTTCGAAGCAGTATCGGATGGTCGAGAAATCTGACTTGAATCTCCTGACCTCCTCGGAGACCGATTTCGGGTTCTCCTTGTTCATGATCAGCCGCTCAAAGAAACCGGCCACTGTGTCCATATCCTTCTCCTTCATGCCGATTCTGGTGAGCTCCTGGGTGCCGATCCGTATGCCGCTCGGCCTCTTCGCGCTTCTATCCCATGGCAGCAGATTCTTATTTACTACAATGTTCGCAGACGCAAGCCTCCTTGCGTTGTCTTGTCCACCGCCGTTTTCCGAAAGATCGAGAAGCAAAATGTGAGAGCTCGTGAAGCCCAGATCCGGACAGAGCACACTTATGCCGCGCTCAAACATCGCCTGGCCGAGCGCTCTTGCGTTTGACACTATCTGTCTGCTGTACTCCCGCCCGAATTCCAAATGCTCGGCCAAACAGACGGCGAGCGAGGCCATCGCATGCAGGTGATGGTTGCTCGTCACGCCGGGAAAGACGCCCTTGTCCAGCGCCTTTTCCATCTCGGCGTCCCTGGGATTCGCCAGGATTATGCCGTGTTGCGGGCCGGGGAGCGTCTTGTGCGTGCTCCCCGTTATGACCTCGACGCCCTCCTTGAGGGGATCCCGGAACTCACCCCCGCCAATCAGCCCCAGCACATGCGCGGCGTCGTACCAGATGTAGCATCCAATCTCCTCCAATACATCTTTCAACTCTTCGATCAGAGGAGGAAATAAAAGTGTGGAATGACCGAACAGGGCCGCCTTTGGCCGGGTTTTCCTGAGCATCCTCTTCGTCTCCGGAACATCGATGTTCATTATCTCTGAGTCAAAGGGATAGCTAATGA
>DSAX01000060.1 GCA_011046235.1 Methanobacteriota archaeon
ATCTTTGTTGGATCAATTCGTCAACTGATTACGGGCGGGATAATGTTAAATATTGAAACATAAATAGAATGTAGTAGGATGGGATGCGTTAATGCAAATGATTGAGCCTTCAGCTCGCAATCTGGGCGAGGCGGGTCACGCTTCGGATGGACTGGCGTTTTTAGTCGAGGAGAAAAGACCAAAGCTCAGCATCGAAATATGCGAGAAGTTCGCAGAGGACGGATCCAATCTCATGCTGGTTTCGCGCGATCCGCCTTCTCATGTCACCGACGGGACTGCCCTTGAGCCAAGGAATTCTATCTGGTTGACCTATATGGTCGGAAAGGACCGGATGAACCCGACGGCCATAGGGATACTGATGGGCGAGATCAAGAAGTTCTTAGAACAGAACGACAGATCTGTCGTGCTCATAGACGGGCTCGAGTACCTCATCTCTATCAACACCTTCGACCGGATGCTTCAGTTCGTACACCAGCTCAGGGATGTGATCGTCATGTCCGGCGCGAAAATGGTGATACCGATCGACACCCGCACTCTGGGAGACCGGGAGATCGCGCTTCTGGAACGCAACCTACAGGTGGTCATCCCAGGCAGCCGCGAGAACGACATGATCGAGAACCTGCTGCAGGTACCTTCGCGCGAAGCCATCGGGCTGAGCAACAGATAGTCGTTCACCGTACGCCTATCCTGTTCAGAAAATCCTTCAAATCAGCGACTATCTCGTCACATCCACATTCTTTCAGGCTTTTCTTCGAATTCTCGTTGGAGGCAATGCCGTAAAACCTGATGCCAGAGTCTCTCGCGCAATCGAAATCCAAGGAGAAGTCGCCTATCATAACGGCTTCTTCCGGTTCTGTGCCCAGCATATCGAGCAGTCTGAAAGCCGCCTGGGGGTCCGGTTTCGGGGCGATCCCGGATTTACGGTCTCTCGCGACTATGGCATCCACGAGACCGTCGAGGCCGGCGATATCGATCGCCTTCCGAGCGTAACCCGCGCAGCCCCGTGTAAGCACCCCTACCAAGACACCCTTCGCCCTCAGATATTTAAGCACCTCCGGCGCCTCGGGCACAGGAAGGGTCTCCGAGATCCTCTCCATTTCGATTTCGTCAAGTACCGCATCGATGTCATCCAGATATGCCCGGACCGTCCCATCTGCCAGTCCTCTCTGCCCACACTCCCTCTCGAATTCGTCTATCATGTCTACTGTCGTGCCGGTCAGATCGTACCTCGACAGGTCCGCACCCCTCTCTTTCATGTACTCTATCAACCTGGACCTGAACTTGGCGAAGTCCACGCTGGACCGAATGAGCGTGCCGTCCAAATCGAATATGACGGCCTTCGGGACGCCATCGTTTGTCCCGCGTACGGGCTTTTTACGGTTCATCTCGCTTTCAGAACCGTACCCAGATATAAAAAAAATCCGATAAGGTGCACTCGGATATGGCGATTTCCTGCAACGAAACTGCCTTATAAAACTGAATCAATATAATGGCGCTTCGTGTCGTCGGGCTTTGTTTTCCCGTCGGGCCGGGTGAGCGGTAGATGAATCCTACCTGAAAACAGACTGACTGATTCCGATTTATTCAAGAGTGATTGACAATGGCGGCAAAACAACCTCCGAATAAGAAAAAGAAGGACGAGATTGCCAAGCTCAAGCAGCAGATACTTCCGATCGTCAAGGAAATCCCGGGCTCAATGGGATGCTATATCAAGCACATCGAGCGCTCCGAGGAGATCGTGATCGAGGCCGACAAGGTCTATTCGTTGGGCAACGTCTTTCAGTTGGCTATAATGGTCGAGGTATTCAGACAGATCGAGAGGGAGATGATATCGATCGATGACAAGATCACCCTGACCGACAACTACAAATCCGTCGGTTCCGGGATTCTTCAGTACCTGTCGAGCGGCATCGAGCTCTCGGTGAAGGATCTACTCGTGCTCATGATGACCATATCCGACAATACCGCCACCGATCTTCTCTGGAAGAAGGTGGGCGTCCAATCCGTGAACATGATGCTCAGGGATCTCGGCTTCACGAGGACGAACATATACATCCCGAACAGGGAGTATTACATGCTCTCGCTCCTGATGGGGGAGGAGTTCGATGGGCTGAGCATGTCCGAGTTCGTCCAGACATGGAAGAACAAGTCTCAGCTCGAGAAGACGCGGTCCATGGCTGCGTTGGACTCCCAGTTTGGCAATCTATCGATCGACGAGTTCAGGACCCGATATGAGGCGATGTACGGTCGCAGGGGAAGGAAACGCTTCCAGCAGAAACGCGCATTCGATGAGGCCGTGGACAACCAGGGCTCCCCGAGGGAGGTCGGGACGCTTCTCGAGAAGGTGTTCACCGGGGAGATCGCCTCCCCGAGCGCATGCCAACGCATGCTCGGGATAATGCTGCTGCAGGATCAGTGCAGCTCTATCACTTTGGAGCTACCGCCTGAGGTTCCGGTCTCGGGCAAGGGCGGCGCAATCGCCGGCACCAAGAACGATGCCGGTGTCGTATATATCAACCCGAAGTCGCACTTCGTGATTGCATGTCTGACAAAGCGCCTGAGCCAGGGCGACGAGGATAAGGCCGCGCAGGTGATAGGCAGGATATCGAAGACGGTCTATGATTACTACAGCCGGGTAAATATCTGACATTCTGTAGATCGATCATGACGATATGAGATATTGAACTTCGTAGTTGATTCAACAGGCGAAGTCCAGATAACATTTGAAGTGAATCGAACAGCAAGTCAAACGGAGGTATCGTAACGCTAAGAGAAGACCTAATACAGGTGCTCGAGGACTGCAGCAGATGCCATTGCGGCTGCTGCAAGGACGGATGCCCGATTTACAATACCCTCTTCGAGGAGCAGGTCTCCGCAAGGGGGAGGAACCTGATTATCAGAGCGTATTTGAAGGGTGTCATCGAGGCGGATGAGAGGCTTGTCAGGACAGTGTATTCCTGCCTGCTGTGCAGGCTGGATGAGGAAAACTGCGGTGCGAGGATCCCGTGTGCGGAGATTTACGAGAATATGAGGGCGCATCTGGTCGAGAAGGGCGTCGGTCCCCTACCCGAGCACGAGGCGCTGACCGCGAGCCTGCGCAATTACGGAAATCCCTGGATGCAGCCCAAGACCGCAAGGGAAAAGTGGATCAAACGATCGAAACTGCCCTTGAAGGAGGAGGGCGAGGGTGCAAAATCCCTGTACTACTCGGGGTGCACCTTCCCGCTCGACCCGTCGATCCAGTCGGTTCCTCTCGCCGTTGCGAAGCTGTTCAGGCTCGCGGGCGAGAAGTTCGCTCTCCTGGGCAAGGATGAGGTGTGCTGCGGCTCCACCTCCCTCCGGATTGGAGAGCGAAAGCTGTTCGAGGAGCTCAGGCAGAATAACATGGAGAAACTGAAGCAGTATGAGCGCGTAATCACCTCATGTGCTGGATGTTATAAGACCATGAGCCAAGACTACCCGGATTCCGATGGAAAGCCCGAGATACTTCACTCCCTTCAGGTCCTGAGAGATCTCCTGAAATGGGGAAAGCTCAAACCGAGTGAGACCAAGGTCAGGGTCACATATCACGATCCGTGCCATCTGGGCCGGCATTCCGGAATGTACGACATTCCCCGTGAGATCATCAACTCCATCCCCGGGGTCGAGCTCGTCGAGATGAGGAACTCCAGGGAGCTGGCACGCTGCTGCGGTTCCGGAGCGGGAGTGAAGACGGCCAACCCCGAGGTCTCATTAGAGATAGCCAAGAGAAGGGTGGAGGAGGCATGCGAGACCGGTGCGGAAATCCTGCTCTCCGCGTGCCCGTTCTGCGAGCAGGGGCTGATCGATGCGACGAAAGCCATGAAAAAGAAAATCAAGGTTATGGATATCGCGGAGCTGCTCCTCGAGGCCTGTGACTGATCATTCGACGCCTCGCTTCCATATGATCTCCTTGTCCCTGAGCTCCGCGGCGAATCCCCTGGCCTGCTCTAGATGATCCATCCTGACCAGGTGAGGTACCACCCTTGTGCCAGTCGTCGCCTCGATATCATCCGCTATCCTCGCAATGTGTGCGGTTGCGTCTTCCGATGAAATCATAATGTGATCGTAGACGACCGCAATATCGGCCTCGGAGTCCGCTGCGTGGTCTCCCTTTGCCACTCTACCGAAAAGTCGGGTCTGAGAAATTCCCGGGATATCCTCCATTCTGTGGGAGAATTGGTTCGCAGCATATCGATGAGGATCCGAATCCGGTATCTGCCTTAGGAACCGCGTCAGCTCTCCACTCATACTCAATGTCACGATCGAGCTGTTCGCGACTCTTTCGATATCCAGTATCTTCAACCGTTCAAGTTCTTTTACCGCTCGCCAACAGGTCATGATCGGCACCCGGGATATTCGGGAAAGGTCGTTGATCGATAGCTTGCTGCTCGGGTTCTGACGAAGCGTTCTAATAATGTCAATTCTGCCGCGTCTGGCTAGAGCGGATATTAGAGGGAGATCTACGCGCATTATATCATCAATGATATAGTCATATCATATTTGGTATAAAGGGTTTCTGGCCCTTGATTCGCCGATGCGCCAATAATGGCAAGCCTTTTGAATCAGCTTTCAATTATTCCCATGAGGTTATCAAATTGGACAACTCGGATGTCTCGAAAGCCCTATACGAGATCGCGGACTATCTCGAGCTTCAGGGCGTGGCATTTAAGCCCCAGGCTTATAGAAAGGCTGCAAGGAACATCGAGATGCTGCCCGGAGAAATAGCTGATTTGTTAAATGAGGACAGATTGGGTGAGATACCCGGGGTGGGCAAAGCGATAGCCGATAAGATTACCGAGCTGATGAAGACGGGACATCTGGAATATCTAGAGGAGCTGAGAGCCAAGATACCCCAGGGTGTGATAGATCTGCTGAGCATCCCGGAGATCGGTCCCAAGACCGCCATGGTGCTATACAGGCAACTCGGAATCGAAGATGTTGATTCGCTGAAGAAGGCGATTTTCGAGCATCGGCTGTCGGGCTTGAAGGGGTTCGGAGTCAAGACCGAAGAGCGAATCCTTCGGGGGATACGGGTTTTCGAGAGCAGAGGCGGGCGCATCATGCTGGGAAACGCATTTCATTCGGCAAACAAGCTCATTGATTACCTGAGATCGAAGCATGCGGATGCGACCGTGAGCGTGGCAGGAAGCCTCCGCAGGATGAAGGAGACCATCGGCGATATCGATATCCTCGTGGCCACATCGAAGCCCGGGGAAATCATGGAGAGCTTCGTTTCCTATGATTCGGTCGAGGACATCCTTGCACAAGGCGATACGAAGAGCAGCGTGAGGCTAATAAACGGCATACAGGTGGATCTCAGAGCCGTTCTGGAGAGCAGCTACGGAGCCGCGCTTCAATACTTCACGGGCTCGAAGGAGCATAATGTCGAGCTGAGGAAGCTGGCGATTTCCAAGGAGATGAAGATAAGCGAGTACGGCCTTTTCGACCGGGTCTCGGACGAACTCGTCGCAGGCGCGGATGAGGCAGAGGTGTATGATAGCCTGGGCCTTCAGTACATACCACCCGAGTTGAGGGAGAACAGGGGCGAAATCGAGGTTGCGATGAAGCGGGAGCTGCCGATGCTGATCGAATACGACGACCTTCTGGGAGATCTCCACTGCCATACAGAATGGAGCGATGCGTCGGGAACCATCGAAGAGATATTGAGAAAGGCCTCCGAGCACGGCTATGAATATGTCGGGATCACCGACCACTCGAAATCTTTGCGCATAGCCAGAGGTCTGTCCGAGGAACGGCTGAGGAAGCAGATAGATGTCATTCACAGCCTGAGGGAAGAGACCGGGGGACCGTTCTTGCTTGCGGGATCGGAGGTGGATGTCCTCGAAGACGGAAAGCTGGATTATCCGAATGAGATCCTGGAGCAGCTGGACTACGCGATCATGTCGATACACTCGAAGTTCAATTTGGACGAGAGGTCGATGACGGAAAGGATCGTAACGGCGATGTCCAATGATGTGGTCAAGATCTTCGCGCATCCAACGGGAAGGATAATCGGTCAGAGGTTGCCATATACCTTCGATTTGGAAAAGGTGATAGAGTCAGCTATCGATCAGGATGTGGCCCTCGAGATCAACTCGTTCCCGGAGAGGCTGGATCTGAACGACACAAATGTGAGGCGCGCAGTAGACGCAGGCGCCAAAATCGCGATAGGCTCCGACGCCCATGACCCCTCCCAGCTCGCGTACACCCGGTTCGGCATCGCGACCGCGAGAAGGGGCTGGGCGAAGAAATCGGACGTGATGAACACTTTGCCTTTGGACACGCTTAGGAAGATGTGGGGGATCTGATGCGCGACTCAAGGACGGACTTGATAAACCGCATGAGGGAGCTGATCGACGCGATCGCATATCACGATCACAAATACTACGTCGAAGACAGTCCCGAGATCTCCGATTTCGAATATGACCAGATGATGGAAGAGCTGACCCGGATCGAGTCAGAGAACCCGGACATCGTCCAGCCAGACTCGCCCACGCAGCGCGTTTCCGGAAAGCCTCTCGACGAATTCCCCCAGGTCAAACACTTGGTCCCCATGATCAGCCTGGATAACAGCTACTCCCCGGAGGATCTGGAGGAGTTCGACCGCAGAATCAGGCGGAGGCTAGATGGCGAGGCGGTCGAGTACGTCGTCGAGCTCAAGATCGACGGGCTTGGAATCGCACTCCTGTACCGGGACGGGGTTCTCGAGAGGGGCGCGACCCGCGGAGACGGCGTCATCGGGGAGGATGTGACCGCGAACATACGGACCATCAGGAGCATCCCGCTGAAGCTCCGGAAGGATTCTCCGATTTACAACGGGGAGGTGAGGGGTGAGGTGTACCTCCCGATCTCCGGATTCAAGAAGCTCAACTTCAGGAGGGAGAGGGATTCCCTGCCCCCGTTCGCAAATCCGAGGAACGCGGCCGCGGGATCGATAAGGCAGCTCGACCCATCGATCGCGGCCTCGAGACCGCTCGATGCGTTCTTCTACACCGTGAGCTCCAGCGACCGGGAGTTCGAGACGCACTGGGAGAGCCTGGAGTCTATACGCAAGTCCGGCCTCAGGGTCAATCCGAACATCGTGAAGCTCCCCTCGATCGAGAAGGTCATCGAGCACTGCGGGAACTGGGAGGCGAAGAGGAACGTGCTCGACTACGAGATAGACGGCATGGTTGTGAAGGTCAACTCGATTGACCAGCAGAGGAGGCTGGGGGAGACTGCAAAGCACCCCAGATGGGCGATCGCCTTCAAGTTCGCGGCCAAGCAGATGACCACGAGGCTGCTCGATATACAGGTCGGCGTTAGCAGGACCGGAGCGCTCACACCGGTCGCCATACTCGAGCCCGTGAACATCGGCGGGGTAAGGGTATCGAGGGCGACGCTTCACAACGAGGACGAGGTGAACAGGAAAGACCTGAAGATCGGCGACATCGTGCTGGTTGAGAGAGCTGGGGATGTC
>DSAX01000004.1 GCA_011046235.1 Methanobacteriota archaeon
AGAACAGCGGATAGAGGTATGTCCACACGAAAATCAGATGAAGAAATCGAATCGGAGGATATCAATAAAGCAAAGATAAGGGATTTAGAAGAGACCGCGAGGGCCTCTTCAACATAGAGGTTTGGTGGATGGGCGCATCGGGATTGCGCTCATCCGAACGGGAAGGTCGAGGCGCGTATAGAAAAAAACGGCGCCTCAGTCGGGATTAATATCCTGATCCGGTGACGATATCATGCAGCCGAGAAGATCGTACATCTCCTCCCAGCTGTAGTGATCTTGATCGACACAGTACATATCGGTGACCTCACTCCATAGATGTCAGATGCGTCTAATATCTCTTGACTCTAGAGGTGACTGAAAATACTTGCCGGGCCTATGCGTGGTGCCGGATGTGAACCGCTTCACCCCGGGATAGAGAGATCATTTCGCTCGGGTTCATACGAGCAGTGCCCACTGCTCTGACCTCGCCTCCATGGTGGATGAAAACCTCATCTCCGATCCTTATCCCCGGGTCGGCGTCCACGACCCCGACGGCGAACACATTCGTCTTCGGCTGGAAATCGTCGATCTCCACGCCGAACCGATTGGATTTCGAAAGCAGCCTGCCCCCCTCGAGTGTCAGGGAAATTGATCCGTGGTCCGGCACCATTGAGGCCACCTGCTTTCCGTCTTTCAGAATCCTCACCGAGGGGTACCTTCCCCTGGTCTCGGAACCGCTCATGATATGCATCGAATCCTCCCCGAACTGATATGATACAAGGGCGGTCACATCCTCCAAGGTTCTCTGCCGCCACGATGTTCCGGACAGTTCTGGCGAAAGCGAACTGAGTGAGCCCCGCAGTGCTTCGAGGCTTTTTCTGCTCGTGACGCTCTCACCTCCCGTCAGGATGGCTCCCGCTCCTTCCAGGATATCGCTCAGGAACTCCATCTCCGAGTCCAGATGTGCAACGATGTGATCGTATCTTCGCCTTTGAAGCAGATTCAGCAGCATCGAGCGTATCAGATGCTTCTCGTCCTCGTCCCAGTGGCCGGTGACCGGTATGTCGTACTGCCTCGCAGGGTAGACCAGCTCCAGATCCCTCGGGACTATCCCCAGAGGAGATGTCACGATCACCTCGTGGACCGCTGATCCGACCCCGCTCCCGCGGATAGCATCCCTGAAAAGTCTGTGAGAGGACGAGATGGAATAGGGTTTCTTGGCCGAGCATGGCAGCAGCAGCAGCAGCTGAGGCGAGGGCGGCGGCAAATATCTCTCGACTATCCTCCTCCTGTACCGTTCGATGTCGGGACGCCAGAGCGATTCTTTGGAATTGGCTGAGAAGGGCGGGCCCGTCAAAGGCGTCCAAGGTTCCATAAGATCGTAGAACTCCCTGTCGCAGTATCGAAGCACCTGGGTCGTCCATATCTCGTGCCTCGAACGCAGCTCCACCAGCGGTCTCAGCGTCCCCCTGCGGATGCCGTCCCTCACTACCAGGAGCTCGTGCTCCAGTTGCATAATGTTATGCGCGTATATGTCTTCGAAAGTGGGCGGTCCGTCGACGCCTAGGATCTTCGCGGCCTCCTCAGAACCGGAGGATATGATCCTTCCGTTCACAGCTATTTGTCCGAGGGAGGAGCGCATTACGGTGCCGTATGAGTCCACGATATCCACCCCCAGGTACAGCAGGAGCGACAGGTTGATCGGGTCGGCGATCCCGGCCGCGTAGACGGCCCTGTCCGGTCCCGAATCCCTTCGAACGCCTGAGAGGGTCTCCGCCGCGCGTCGCGGATCCCGGAAGAGGGAAATCGCATTTCCGACCGGGACGATCTCGCCTCTTCCGCATTTCAGATCGTCGGAGCTGAAGCCGGCACTGAATATGCACTCGGATGGATCTCCCGCTCGATCATGAGGCTTTCTGAATCCGGGGTCTATCCCGGGCGCGCGTTCTTCGAACGGCCGAAAATAACCGGATGGGTTCATGTAGACGGTCTTTCCGTCTTCCGCTCGGTTGCTGCCGCTATCCGCCAGGACGACGCGTGCGAAGTCCGGTGCCCGCACCTTTCCCGAGTCGATGTACATAATCTCCGGCAGCTCCAGCTCTAGATCGCACGCCTCGAGATGCGCGGTCCTCGCCAGCCAGCAACGGTCCTTGACCTCTATCATTCCGGAGGGAACAACGCGGTCGACCGCAAAAAATTTCCCCTCCAATTATTGTCCCTCCGCAGCTCCACAAAATCGGTGTCGGAAGAAAAACAAATAGATGCATCTCTATAGGGGTCAGGGGATGAAAGCTCCAGCAAGGATCAGCTCAGGCAAGGGGACCTGCCGGGATGTTCTGAGATGCATATTCGGCCTTGGTGAGGTGGAGATAGAGATATACAGGCGGCTCCTCCGCTTGGGCCCCTCGAGGATCGAAGCGCTTCAGCTTTCGATATCCCGGGACAAGAGCACACTGTATAGAGCATTGCAGAGGCTGATCGAGGCGGGTCTCGTTGACAGGGAGGTCAAGAACTTGAAGAGGGGCGGTCAATTCCATGAATACAGCGCGGCCCCGCCGGAGGAAATCAGGGAGTGGGTGCGCCTCTGCATGAACGATTGGATCGACAATCTCAGGGAAGCCTTCGACAAATTCGACATAGTCTGAGCAGGCGTTTTACTCAGCGGCAGCCCGCCAGCCACATGCCTCCGAGAACGTATATATTCATAGAATGGGTTATACGCCGCGATGACAAGCAACTTCGAGGGGGTCGACCTCGTCACGATCCGGGACTTCTCCAGGGATCAGATCGAGCACGTCATGAACCTGGCGGAGAAGATGATACCGATCGCGCTCGGGGAGGAGAGGAGCGACCTGCTCTCGTCCCACCTTCTCGGTTCCCTGTTCTTCGAGCCCTCGACGCGGACGAGGCTCTCCTTCGCCTCCGCGATGGCGAGGCTCGGGGGGATAACCCTCGGCTTCGACCAGCCCCTGGGCGCTTCCATCCAGAAGGGCGAGACGCTCGCCGACACGATCAAGATGGTGGACGCGTACACCGACGTCATCGTGCTCAGGCACAGCGCAGAGGGGTCCGCACGTTTGGCCGCGCACTTCGCCGAGAAACCGATCATAAACGCCGGGGACGGCGCCGGTCAGCACCCGACCCAGACGATACTCGACCTGTTCACGATCAGGAAGGCGAAGGGGAAGATCGGCGACATCAACGTCGCACTGGTCGGGGATCTGAAGTACGGCAGGACGGTCCACTCGCTCGCCGAGGCGCTCGCGCTGTTCGGGGCCAAGCTGATGTTCGTCGCGCCGAAGACCCTTCAGATGCCCAAGGAGACCGTGCGGGCGGTGGAGAAGCTCGGGGCAAAACCCGCGATGCTGACCACCATCGAAGAGTCGCTGGCGGAGGCCGATATAATGTACGTCACCCGCATCCAGAAGGAGCGGTTTCCGGACCTTGCGGAATATCAGAAGGTCTCCGGTGAGTTCAAGATCAACAACGCCCTGCTCAAGGACGCCAAGCCGGAGCTGAAGATCATGCACCCCCTTCCGAGGGTGGACGAGATACAGGCCGAGGTGGACTCGACCGACCACGCGCTCTACTTCCAGCAGGCGTTCAACGGCGTACCGGTGAGGATGGCGATCCTGTCGCTCATTCTGGGGGCGAAGTCATGAAGGAGTTCAAGGTCACCCCGATCAGGAACGGCACTGTGATCGACCATATCGATGTCGGCATGGCGCTCAAGGTCCTCAGGATCATAGGGCTCAAGGGGGAGAACGTCCAGAGCACCGTGAGCATGCTGATGCACGTCCCGAGCAAGAAGGGCGAGTGGAAGGACATCGTGAAGATCGAGGACAGGGAGCTCGACCCCAAGGAGCTGGACAAGGTCGCCCTCATATCGCCCAATGCGACGATCAATATCATACGGGACTACAATGTCGCCGAGAAGTTCATCGTGGAGGTGCCGGAGATAGTCAGGGGCATTGTTAGGTGTCAGAACCCCGGCTGCGTCACCAACCTCATGGAGCCGGTAGAGCCCGAGTTCGTCGTGGAGTCCAAGAAGCCGCTGCTCCTGAGGTGCATTTACTGCGAGAGGCTCATGAGCGACGTGTCCGACTACCTGATCTGACACCGTTTGTCCGGGAGGAATTGATCTGAGCAATCTTGTCTATTATCCCGAGAGATGCATCGGATGCGGCGGATGCGAGGTCGTCTGCAGTCTGCAGAGGGACCAGTATCTTTCGACCATGGCCTCATCGATCATGTTCCATATCGAGGAGGAGAGAGGATATTTCGGCATCATCGTCAAGCGCGAGGGTGGCGAGCTCATGCTCGGCAAGCCCGAGGGCGTGGAGGTCGCCCGCCCGGGCGAAATATCCGGCGGGAGCGCATCCGCGAAGCCGATCACGATGAGGCCTGCATGCGACATGTGCGGCGGAGATCCGAAATGCGTCGCATACTGCCCCGGAAAAGCACTGGAGGAGGTCGAGTAGGCCATGCCTCATCTGTTCTTCGGTACATGGCTCGATATCGACCTTTCCAGCGGGCAGGTCGAAGAGAGGGATCTGCCCGACGAGCTCATCGGGGAGCTGATAGGCGGTGCGGCCGTGATGTCCAAGCTCATGGAGGATTACAGCGGGGAGTGCATCTCCCTCGGGACGGGGCCGCTGACCGGGACCCCGTGCCCGGGCGCGTCCGCGGCCTTCGCCGGCGTCAGAAGGGGAGACGGTTCGACTGCATACGCCCCCGTGATGTTGAACGCTGGTCTCGAGCTCAAGCTGACGGGATTCGATTTCATACTGATACATGGCCGTTCCGAAAGGCCGGTCTACATCTGGATGAGGGACCAGGTGGCCGATATCGTAAATGGCTCGGGCCTTCCGGCAGAGGATTCCTGGGGCGTCTGCTCCGCGATTCGCAAGGGGCAGGGCGACCCGCGCATCCAGGTGATATCATCGTCCGTCGGGGATTGCGCATCGCTCAACTTCGTCTCCGGATGGGACGGCATCGGCTTCGGCCGGAGCATGAGCGGGATGAACCTGAGGGGGATCGCCTTCAGGGGCATGGGGGAGCTGGAGCTGTCCGAACCGGAGGATTTTCTGTCTAAAGCTTCGGAGCTGATGTCGAAGGAGAGAGAAAAGATCGGCACCAGGGAAGGGGTCGGCAGCCTGCTTTCCCCGGAGGCCGCGGCGCGCATCCGGGGGATAAAAAGAAACCGGTCCTGCTTCTCCTGCCCGTACCCCTGCATGTCGTACTTCGCCACCGATGACCCGGCATATGAGCGGATGTTGCTGATGGACCAGAGATCGCTGGCAGCGCTGGCGGAGATGCCCGGACAGGACGAGCTGATCATCGAGGCGCTCATGAGGCTTCACCGGAAGGGAATGTGCGCCAGCGATAAGATCGGGGAGACCTCCGGTACGATAGAGGATCTGGTCAATGAGCCGGTCTCGAAAGCGGCGGAAGAGCCTCAGCTGAACGGCCTGGATAATATCACGAAAGGCGTGGAGCCGTCGGATGCGATTTCGGCCGGCTTTATACTAGGTATCTGCCCTAGATATCTCGGGGTAATCGGGGCGGAGATGGAAGGTTATGCCGAGCTGCTGTCCCTCGGTATCGGGAGGGAAATCTCCTCCGAGGATATCCGAAAAGCAGCGGAGAGACTTTCATGAGATGATCCACATGAGCGAAGTGAAAAGCAGCGCAATTCTCGTCACTGGGATGCCCGGCTCCGGAAAGGAGGAGTTCATCAAGAGATGCATTAAAAGGAAGATCAGGGTCCTCAGGATGGGCGATCTCGTCCGCGAGGAGGCGAGCCGGTCGGAGATCGAGTTGACCGATGAGAAGGTCGGTACACTGGCCCACAGGATGCGGGAGGAGAACGGATTCGACCACTGGGCAAAGAAGACCCTGGAGAAGATCGACGACAGGCTCACGGTTATCGACGGGGTCAGAGGAAGGGCGGAGCTGGAACTGTTCAAGAGGGAGCTCGGCAACAGGGCGATAGTCGTCGCGATCCACACATCCCCCGCTATTAGGTTCGAGAGGCTGCGGTCAAGGGGCAGGACCGACGCCCCGAGATCCTGGGAGGAGTTCGAGGCCAGGGATCAGAGGGAGCTGCGATGGGGGCTCGGCGACGTGATCTCGCTTGCGGACCATATGATAGTCAACGAGTCGAGTATCGGGAATTTCAGGCGAAAGGCGGAGGCGGTCATAGACGAAATTCTCGGACAGTAGCGACGGCAGATTCCAGATGATGAGGCCCTGCGGCAGGGATCTGTTCGAGCTGATCCCGAAGAGAGAGCTGCGGATCGACCTCGAAAGGGCCGCGAAGGTTCTGCAGAAATCCGGGTTCGAGATCTCCGAACGCTCTGAGCTGGTCCTGACCATCGCAAACGATCAGGATATCAGCGTGTTCCCGAACGGAAAAATAATGGCGTTTCCGGTCAAAACGGCAGACGAGGCCGAAAAGGTCGGCAATAATATCCTCGGCACCCTTGAAAAGGATAAAAAATGTATTAAATATTTATAATAATTTATATTATTTATCTTACCGAAACTTACGGTCATCTGAACCGTTAACCAGTTGTAGATATCGGGAGGTAGTTATATAAACCAAATATGTCATGGAGCGCTGAAATGTACGCTTGCGAAGCAGACAGTGGATCGGGAGCCATTCACATCGAGAGGCTCACGAAGGACTACGGTTTTGTGAGAGCTGTGGACAACCTGACTTTGGATGTCAGGCGCGGTACCACTGTCGGCTTCCTCGGACCGAATGGGGCCGGGAAATCGACGACGATAAAGATATTGACGAATCTGATCACAGCAACGGATGGGTTTGCGTTTCTCAACGGGGTCGACGTTACGAAGAAACCGAAACTCGCATTGGCAGATGTGGGCTCGGTCGTCGAGACCCCGGAATTCTATCCATACCTCACTCCGAGGGAGACTCTGTCATACATCGGGAAGCTAAGAGGTCTGTCCACTAAGGATATTACGGATCGCTCAAAGGAGCTCCTCGATCTCGTCAAGCTGGAGGAATGGAAGGACCAGCGGATCGGGAAATTCTCGAAGGGGATGAAGCAGAGGCTCGCGATCGCCCAAGCCCTGCTGCACGAGCCGCAGATACTGATATTGGACGAGCCGACGAGCGGCCTGGACCCGAGGGGAATGGTCGAGGTCAGGGAGATACTCCAGGCCCTGAAGAGCGACTGCTACACGATCTTCATGAGCTCGCACCTGCTCGCGGAGGTGCAGGAGATCTGCGACCATGTGGCGCTCATCGATCACGGCAAGCTGCTCCAGTACGACACCGTGGAGAACCTATCCAACATGGCGAGAACCAACGTCATCGGGATAGATCTCGCCGAGGCGCCGCCCGAGGGCATCGTCGACCAATTGGGGCGACTGGAAAACGTCGGCAGGGTTCAGTTAGTATCGCCTCTGAGGATATTGATTGAATATACGGG
>DSAX01000027.1 GCA_011046235.1 Methanobacteriota archaeon
ATCCACAAACTATTTATTCAATAGTATTCCCGATATTTCGAATATTTTGCTATTTCAACCGGAAATATTAAAATAGAAGATGTCAAAGCCAGTATATTGAAAAAGCCAGCGTCGAAGTCTATATCTATCCAATCGGCTCTTTCCGGCGCGAATAAGGAGTTGATAATTTGTCAGGTGATTTTCCGGTTGTGAAACTTGAGGGAACTAAGAAATCCGTTACCGTAGGGGACAAGAAGACCCCGGTTCTGATTGGAGAGAGAATCAATCCGACGAACAGAAAGAAGCTCATTGAGCAGCTCAAGGTGGGCAATATCGAGGTCTTGAGGGGTGAGGCGAAGGCGCAGGTTGAGGCCGGAGCCGACTGCTTGGATATCAATGTAGGAGTGCCCGGGATCGATGAGAAGGCTACGATGATCGCCGCCATAAAGATCGTGCAGGAGGAGGTCGACGTCCCGATTGTGATCGATAGCTCGAATCCGGATGTGATCGAGGCCGCTCTCAAAGTCGTCCAGGGAAGACCGGGGATAAATTCGACTACGGGCGAAGCCAAACGAATGGATTCAATCCTTCCGCTCGTTAAGGAATACGACGCGGTGATAATCGGTCTCACGCTAAACGACGCGGGGATCCCAACGGAGTCGGCGAAGAGGATCGAGATCGCCAAGACCATAGTCTCGAGGGCGAATGCGCTCGGAATCCAGAACGATCAGATACTGATCGATCCCCTCGCGCTTGCCTGCGGCAGCTCCCAGGACGGCGCAATCGCGTCGCTTGACACCATAGGATACATTCGCAACGAGATGAAGATCAACACCACGATTGGTCTGAGCAACATCTCGTTCGGGATGCCCGACCGGTCCAAGCTCAACGCCGCGTTCCTGCTTTTAGCAGTAGGTCAGGGGCTCACATCGTTCATCGGCAACCCGCTGGACAAGGAGATACAGTTCGCCATAAGGTCCACCGGGGTACTGTGGGGCGAGGACAACTTCGGCATGAAGTACGTCAAGCACTGCAAACTGAACGCTCCGCAGAAGTGAGAAACATTCTCGGGGGCGCTTTTTTCAGCCGCCCCCAGACTTATTCCTTTCCATCTTGAACTTCACGGACTTCGAGGATTCCGGATACCGCGAGAAATCGGAGTGTGGAAAGTCCAGCGCCGAGATGAACTTGCTCTGGAACACCCTTTCCTCGGATAGCTCGACATAGCCCGTCCTCTTGGAAACCTCGAGTATCTCCTCCCTCGCCCAGCTATCGGTCAGAAGCTGAATGGCGCCGGTGCCCGCGGCGTTGCCGACGGGTACGATCCTGTCCAGCGGCAGCTCGGGGAACATGCCGATGATCCTCCCGTTCCGGGCTGACATGTTCGCGCCGAACGCTCCGGCTAGCAGAAGCCTCTCGATTTTTGCTATCCCCAGCTTTTCGGTCAATATCTCCAGTCCCGCATACATGGCCGCCTTTGCGAGCTGCAACTGGCGTATGTCGGTCTGGTTTACAGATACCTCCTTCTTTCCCTCCGAGTAGAGTATGAAGCGCGTGTTTCCCGCCCTTCCGATGAGTCTCTTGCCGCAGCATTCCTGAACGAATTTGCCCGTAGAATCTATGATGCCCAGCTTCAGCGCCTCGGCGATGAAGTCTATGAGTCCTGAGCCGCACAGCCCAATCGGCTCGGCATCGCCCATGGTCCCGTATTTCAACTCCTCGTTCTCGCTCCATACCGAGCAGATCGCCCCGTTGGTCGCCCTCATTCCGTACGAGATGTTGCCGCCCTCGAATGCGGGTCCTGCAGCGGCTGAGGCGCTTATAATCCGTCCGTTGGAGGCGATCGCGATCTCCGCATTCGTGCCGATGTCGATCGCAGCTGTCGGCATCTCGCTCGAGGACAGATTGGTTGCGAGAAGTACCGAAACAAGATCCGCGCCCACGAATCCGGCGACAAGCGGTGGCGCGCTGACCATGGCATTCGATAGTTCTCCAAGTCCCAACTCTGATGCCTTAATGTTCACCGTGTCCTTTGTCACAGGGCTGAAAGGGACCCGGCCCAATTTGGATACATCGAGCCCCAGGAAGAAGTGGTGCATCGCAGTATTTCCAACGAAATATAGCCGGATGATGTCCTTCGTCGACAATCCGACTTGACCAGTGACCTTTGAAAGCAGCTCCAGAACACCTGCCCGAAGCACATCCGTCAACATTTTGCTTTTTGCTTGATCCTTCATTGCGAGGTCGATCCTGGACATCACGTCCTCCCCGAATTTGCGCTGAGGGTTCGTCATCGATTCCGCGGCAACAATCTTCTGATCCAGGATCTCGAAGCAATACGCCACCATGGTCGTCGAGCCGATGTCCAAAGCTACGCCGATCCTCCTCTCGTCGGCCCTCGTCAGGTCCGTCAACGAGCCGCCGTCGATCCATACGGTCGCGTTCACTTGGCCAACGACCTCTTTCAGTCGGCTTCTGTCCCATAGTGGGCCATACGATAGCTTTTCGGATTCGCGCAGCGACTCCATTTGATGAGACAGTTGATCCAGGTCATCACCGAATGGCAGGGAAATCATTCTGATAGAAAGCGCGGCATCCCTTATCTCCTTCAGTCTGGCATGCTTCAGAAGTAGCTCGATTGTGACCTCTTTGCTATCTTCCGGGATCTCGACTGACATGGAGTTGACCGGGATGATTTGGCATGCCAACCTGTACCCGTCATCCAGATCCTCCTTCTCTATACTCGCCGTCTCCTTGGTATTCGGCCCCGGCAGATCGGAGGCCGAGAGGATTCTCACGAGGCACTTTCCGCAACTCCCCTTGCCCCCGCATGGCGAAGTTATGGCCACACCCATTTTGCGGATGGCGTCTAACAGACTCTCCCCTTCCTCGGCCTCTACCTGCTCGCCATCGATCGTCAGTCTTATTCTCATATTGACACTCCCAGGGAAGTACAACTGGGTACTCATTTTCCGAAAGTCATCGGCATTCGGGGTTCATTGATGTCGTCAATGGCTTCCTTATGCCATAACCCTGTGCTTTCGGTCCCAGATATTCAATATCGTTACAAGAAACTTCTTGTCGTAATTGCCAATGCGGGAGAAAAATTGATAGCATCCCTTCATTAGCACACTTTGAAATGAATGCTATTTTCGCGAGTGCAAGGGAATATTTCCCGGTGCACAAATCCATTCTCCGTTTCTATGATTCAATCAAAATAGAACCTAGAGTTTCACCTTTCGTGCGCACAATTCTTCTAATTGAATTATTTCACCCTATCGCAAATCAAAATGTGTGCTTTTTTGATTAAAAAAATGATTTAATATTTAATAAATTGACATTTTATCAGATAAGAAAAAAGTTGAAAATGACCCGATACGGAGGATTTATTATCCTCTTTCTATTGTCCTATTATCTTGTATTATTATATGTCTGAGTGCGCCCGAGCACATCCCCCTCATTTCCACTGCATGGCCTGGACCGATACCTCAATTTCCACTGTACTGTACAATAGTCGATACAAAAATCGTGTCTTGACGAAGAATCTCGCCCGCCAGAGAAGAAAACATACTTATATCATGTCTTGAATAACATCACTTCATCCCGAGACGCGGTGGGGGATCGCGTTTTGGATGAATAAACTAAAAGGGGGAGAAAATAGCGTGCTAACTAAGAAGATTTTGGCAGCCATGGTGATGTGCGTCATGGTAGCCGTTGTTGCAGTACCCGCAGTGATCGGTGAGCCGACAGAGATCGGCCCTGCCGAGCACGTAGAGAGATATTCGGGTCTTGGAGCTCCAGTGAACAGTGCCACAGCCGTCGAATATACGATGGACATGAGCGGTGAATTTCAGATCAAGATAGACTGGTACGGTCTATCGGCGGTTAAGATCGAGATCTACGATGTGACCGATGGAAGCGAGATCATACTTCTCAGCGAGCGTATCAGAGCGGACAAGTTGGGATCCACTGCTTACACATCCAATGTCAGCGTCATGGCCGGCAACACATACAAGGTCGTTGCCATTCCTGGCGGCGGACCTGGAAAGGGCGTGTACGCAGAGATAACGCCTCTGCTCTGGCCTCCATTGCCGAAACCACCCGTGGCCGACTTCACAGCCGCAATTAGCGATCTCACCGTCACGCTGGATGCCAGCGCATCCTACGATCCGGACGGAATGATCGTCTCGTGGGACTGGGATCTGGGCGATGGTATGACCGATTCGGGTGAGGTCATTGTGCACACATACGCTGACTACGGAACATATACTGTGACCTTAACGGTTACAGACGACATGGGCTATTCCAGCATTGCGTCCCAGACTGTCACGCTTATGCCCGTATCAGGCAAGAGCATGACCTACACCATCTACGCGATGGGTGAGACCTATGTCAAGTCCACGGACCCGGCCGACTTGGGACGCAGGAGCACAACCCCGGGTTGGAACTCCTGGCAGCCACTGAGGAACTTCGGCTACGGAGAGGCCCAGATAACGATGGACTACCCGTACGTGCTCGGATGGCCTGTCTACTCGCCGAATACGAGGCCGGATGTTGACGCTGGTTTCGCGGCCACGACATTCTTCCGCATGAACATCGAAGCCGTCGAACTCGACACGATCGGAACCGCTGCAGGTATGGACCCGCTGTTCGTACCGCACGACATGGATGTCTCCTACTGGGGCGGTGCGCCCTTTGAGGAGAGGAACACCTGGGACGGCGGGACCATTGGGCTGAACCTGTACGGTACCTACATGACCTCGACCGAGCTCAACGACATGAAGTTCGGGACCGACTGGAGGAACACCTACTACAGCATAACCTCCAGGCAGATGCCGCCGCTCTCTGACGATGGCTGGTGGTTCGAGATACACGGGACGATGAGCTTCGATGTCGCTGCTTCGCAGAAGTACCTCGGCCTTGCCGGAGCAGGCAGCCTCGTAGACGAGTTCAACACGGCCAACTCCGCAAGGGACGTCGACTACTCCTGGTTGGATGACTGGGCGGGCGAGTCGGGTGCCGATGGATTGGGAGACGCAGGCATATACGACACCTACACGGCGTACGACTACTCAAACGACATCAGGGTGGTCAGGCTTTCGGTAGATCCGTCCTCGACAGCTACCTCGCTTGTTCTGAGGATGTGGTCGATCGCATGGGGCAACGAGATCTACTTCATGAGGCTCATGGAGGCCGCCGAGATTTCGAGCAAGATGCAGGTCTACTTCGACGATATATCGATCGTCGGGGAGATCGGTCTGACCTCTGCGGATATGTCGTTGGACTATGAGGCGACATACCTCATGACCGCCTGGATGGACGAGGGCACGATGGGCCCGGCATGGAGCATTGAGGCGACCCACGTGGACTACTGCGGAAACGACTGGAAGTTCCACACGAAGTACGTCACACCGTACAACGCCTACGACCCGGACCAGACGGATGTCAAGAGGATGTCCTACCTGCCCGGAACAGTGAACTTCGGCAACGAAGTCAGCTACTGGAACGCACCTCAGGAGTGGGATCTCGCAGCCTACGAGACGCTGATCGTTCAGCTCCCGACTGGCACATTCGCTGGATTCACTCCAGTGGCCGGAAGCGGATCGATGGACATCTCGGGCCTGAGAGTCACCGGATCTGCCGACCTCGGTAGCTGCTATCCAGACTTGTCACCGTACTATGACGCTGGATCGAAGACCATCACCCTTGTTGGGCCGATGGACTTCCCGACCATGGTCAACTCGTACGGCGTGCTTGAGACTGGATCTCCGACATTCAGCATCATCGTCGTCTGAGACGGATGCTGCGGAGAAAGAAGCCGATAAAAACCACTTTCCAAACCTCTATGTTGAAGAGGTCCTCGCGACTTCTTCTCAATCCTTTTCTTTTACTTTCATCTTTTCCTCATGATTCATATTGGGATTGGAGTTTCCAAATTGTCAGAGTATATTCTGATCAGAATTTGTGAGACTGCAGCGCAACTCTGACAGAATCATGGAACACCGTATTTTTTGTTATCAATTTGAAATAAATGCGGCTCTAATTCAAATAATGTCTTCTGTGAAATCGCAGAGTTCCTACGGGTCTTAATATTAATATCTATCGAATTACAGCCACTTTTTTTATTAAATTCCAATTCCATTATATATAAATGAAAAATGAATCTTTTTGAAGCTAGCGCCAGATATAAAAACATACAAATACTAAGCCTTACATAACGGAAGTCATCCTTGGCGCGAGGGGGATTTCGCGCTTGGGGAAAAAATAGGGGGGAGAGATAACCTGTGTTAGCTAAGAAAGTACTAGCTATCATTGTGTTTTGCGCAATGGTAGTGGGAGGATTATTTCCCGCAGTGATCGGTTCTGACGGCCCCGCCCAGGAGCTTGACACTTTTGATGTCATAAGGCTTCAAGGCGGCGGACCATCCCTGAGCACTGTGACGAAGGACTACACCTTTGAAGTACCCGGTTATCTGTATGCGACCGCATTCACCTATCCAGATGCCAAATTGCCCGGTCTGAAGATCGAGCTGTTTGACGTCTCGGACGGTGGCCCGGTACTCCTCAGCAGCGAGCGCATAAAGTTCGATAGGGAAACATTGTCGCTCGAGTCGTCTCATGTCTATGTTGCCCCTGGCAAATATAGCATGACTTTCACGCCTGCTGGTGGGGGACCCAACAGAATGGCAACGGTGACTACCTGGTTCTCGGCCGCGATCAACTATTCGCCCGTGGCCGTCATGTCGATAACGCCCTCTCCGGCGTATACGGACATGATGGTGACTTTTGACGGCAGCGGATCGTATGACCCGGACGGAACGGTAGTTGACTGGATGTGGGACTTCGGAGACGGGATGACCGACTCCGGAGAGGTGGTCTACCACGCATACGGCGTGCCCGGAATGTACACCGTAACGCTTACGGTCTACGACGAGCTGGGCGCGGATAACAGCGCAACCGAGGTATTGGAGGTTTTGACGAACGAGAAACCTGTCGCGGTGATAGTCGCTGACAAGACAACTGCCATGGTCGGAGAGATGATAACGCTGGACGGAACGCAGTCCTACGATCCTGACGGCACGATTGCGTCATATGCCTGGAATCTCGGGGACGGCACTACGGACTCTAGCGATATTGTCATGAAATCATACGGCATGCCTGGAACATACGTCGTAACCCTGGTCGTTACCGACAACCTGGGCGCTTTGAGTGACCCCGTCAGCGTGACGCTGACGATCGAGGCGCCACCGGAGCCACCGGTTGCGGTGATAGCAGGTCCAAGCACGGGCAACCAGGGTGTGGAGCTGACCTTCGATGGATCTGGCTCCTATGACCCAGACGGCATGATAATGTCATGGGATTGGGACTTCGGAGACGGCGCGATCGCCAGCGGTACGGTTGTGACCCACGCCTTCGATGACGG
>DSAX01000062.1 GCA_011046235.1 Methanobacteriota archaeon
AACCAGATGGAGAGGTACGGGAGAAACCTCAGGCTGAGAAATATCTCCGAGGAGGGGCAGGAGCGGCTGCTGAACAGCAGTGCACTGCTGGTGGGGGTCGGGGGCCTCGGAAGCCCGATCTCCCTGTATCTGGCAGCAGCAGGGATAGGGAGGATTACAATAGTCGAGTCGGACAAGGTCGAACTCAGCAACCTCCAGAGGCAGGTAGTTCTGGACACCCCGTCCGTAGGCATGAGAAAGGCTGAGGTCGCAAAAAAGCGCCTTAAGAAGCTGAACCCGGACACCGAGGTGCGTACCGTCGATTCAAGGTTCGACGACGACAACGCCCGCAAGCTGGTGGCGGAGAGCGATATCGTGCTCGATGCCAGTGACAACTTCAGGACAAAGCTGCTGGTAAACGATGCCTCGATTGCCGAGCGGAAACCTTGCTCGATCGGGAGCGTTCTGGAATACCATGGACAGGTTTCATCGTTCGTTCCGGGGAAAGGCCCCTGCTACAGGTGCCTTTTCAGACAGCCAAAGGACGGGATGGTTCCAACGACGACCGAAGTAGGAGTCCTAGGGAGCGTATCCGGCATAATCGGTCTGATCCAGGCTACCGAGGCCGTCAAGATCCTGCTCGATATAGGACGGCCGCTCATCGGCAGGCTCTTGCTGCTGGATGGCCTTGAAATGGAGTTTCAAGAGATCAAATTCCAGAGAAACCCAGGTTGCCCATCCTGCGGGGAAGACGCCGGAATTGAAATGCCCATCTGAGCCCACCGCGATCGTTAATCTATTAGAACTTCCTCCCTAATGAATTTCCCCGAGTCTTCATCCCAAAGCCAAGAGCTGACCTGATCGTCTTCTCTCGGCGCAAGAATGATGTGAGAATATCCGAACCAGGTTACCTTTTTCTCGTCTGATTCCGATGGGCGAGCGGGGCCTGAGGGGTGTGAGTGGACGATGCCGAGTATCTTCATGCTACGTCCCTCGATTTTCGATATCGACCGAACGAGCTGCTCGGGATCCGCATAATAGGAAGACTCCGGATCCGAATCGATATTCTCCAACCACTCCAAACAAAGCACCCTCTTGACATCTCCCGAGATCTCCCCTCCCAGGATACCGCAAATTTCATTTCTCGATGCAGAGGCTCTCGCGAGCATATCTGAGACGAGTGCGTGATTGACCGAGATCACAGACAGCGAATTGTGCGGGACGGGTATTCAAAATTTGCCATCTATCCATCCGATCTGCTATTAATTCCCAGTTGGCGGTAATAATTTATTAGGCGTCATAGTTCATATCTCGAAAAGTAAGGTGTGCCATTTGAGCCGAGAGAGAGTTTACGGCAGCATTCTGGAAACGATCGGCGACACCCCGCTCGTAAAGCTATCCAGTTTTGGTCCGCAGAAGGGTGCAACCATAGTCGCCAAGATCGAGTCGATGAACCCGATGTCCTCCTTGAAGGACCGGATCGCCCTTTCCATGATCGAAGACGCGGAGAGGCGGGGGGTGCTGCGCCCCGGGATGACCGTCGTTGAGCCGACGTCGGGGAACACAGGGATAGGTCTGGCCATGGTCTGCGCGGTGAAAGGTTACCGTCTGATACTGACCATGCCGGAAACCATGAGCATCGAGAGGCGAAAGCTGCTCAGGTCACTGGGTGCGCAGATCGAGCTTACGGACGGAAAGTCGGGCATGAGGGGCACCATAGAAGCCGCGGAACGCATTCTGAGAGAGCAGGGCGATGCCTTCATGCCAGATCAGTTCAAGAACCGGGCAAACCCGGCCATCCATTCGTTGACCACGGCTGAGGAGATACTCTCACTCGTGCCGTCTCCCGATGCATTCGTGGCCGGCGTCGGCACCGGGGGTACGATAACCGGTGTGGGACGGCTGTTGAAAGAGCGCAACCTCGGGACTCAGGTGATAGCGGTCGAGCCAGAAGCGTCACCGGTGCTCAGTGGCGGAGCTCCCGGTCCTCACGGAATACAGGGGATCGGGGCCGGGTTTATCCCGGAAATTCTCGATAGGAGCGTCATTGACCGTGTGATCCAGGTAACGGAGGGCGATGCGGTAGGCGCCGCCCGCGAGCTGGCCAATAAAGAAGGCATACTGGCAGGCCCCTCCTCAGGAGCCGCCGCCTGGGCCGCCTACAAGGTAGCCATCGAGATGAATTCGGGCAATACAGTCGTCGTAATTCTGCCGGACACTGGCGAAAGATATTTGAGCACGGGCCTATTTGCCCACGAAGATTGATTGCCATGCACGAAAAGAGCGATCTGGATGTCGTCCTCGAACGGGACCCCGCGCCGAAGAGCAGGTCGGAGGCACTCCTGTTCAGCCCCGGGCTTCACGCTCTCAGGCTGCACAGAATGGCCCATAGGCTTTACAAAAAGCAAATGTTCTTTTTCGCTCGCATGATCAACCACATCTCGAGGATATTCACCGGAGCCGATATTCACCCGGGTGCAGTAATCGGCAGGCGCTTTTTCATAGATCACGCCACAGGGGTGGTGATCGGAGAGACATCCGAGATAGGCGACGACGTTTCCATATACCAGGGTGTTACCCTGGGCGGGGTCAGCACAGGCAAGGAGAAGCGTCATCCCACTATCGGCAATAACGTAGTTATCGGCGCCGGAGCCGCGATCCTCGGCCCCGTGACTGTGGGCGACAACGTCAAGATCGGAGCCGGTTCCGTCGTCGTGAAGGATGTACCGCCCAACAGCACCGTGGTCGGCGTCCCGGCGAAAATCGTGAGGAGAGAGAGCGCCACGGTCATCGATCTCAGGCATGACGAGCTTCCCGATCCGGTTATGCAGACGTTTATCGACATCTGCCACAACCTCTCGGAGCTCGAGTTCAGGGTGTCGACGATCGAGGAGAAGAGCGGGATCAAGCCGAGCAAGAGGGTCAAGCGCGATATATCGATGGAAGAAGCTGAAGAAGTGAAGTGACATGTCCATCTCGATCTACAACTCACTGACGCATCGGAAGGAGGAGTTCAGACCCGTGATTTCCGGCAAGGCGGGGGTCTACGTCTGCGGTGTCACGGCATACGATGACATACACCTCGGACACGCCAGATCGGCCGTGGTCTTCGACGCGGTCGTCAGATACCTCAGGTACCGCGGATACGAGGTCAGCCATGTCACGAACTTCACCGATGTCGACGATAAGATCATCGCGAGAGCAGACGAGCTGGGCATGGAGCCCCTGAGACTCTCCGAGATGTACATTGACAGATTTTTCGATGAGATGTCCCGGCTGAGGGTGAGGCGGGCGGATCACTACCCCCGCGCCAGCGAGACAATACCTGATATCATTTCGCTCATCAAGAAGCTGGAGGAGAGGGGGCGGGCATACCGGACCGATACCGGCGTATACTTCGACATAACCAAGGCCGAAGATTACGGTAAGCTTTCAGGACAGTCCCTGGAGCAGATGCAGTCCGGGTGCAGAATAGATATCGACGAGGACAAGAGACATCCGGCGGATTTCGCGCTCTGGAAAGGGGCGAAGGAGGGCGAGATCTCCTGGCCTAGCCCCTGGGGCGAGGGAAGGCCCGGGTGGCACATTGAGTGCTCCGCAATGGCCCTCAAGTTCATCGGGGAGACGGTGGACATTCACGGAGGCGGCACGGAGCTGATATTTCCGCACCACGAGAACGAGATTCAGCAGTCGGAGGCCGCCACCGGAAAGCCGTTCGTCAAATATTGGATGCACAACGGCCTGCTGATGATAGACGAGGAGAAGATGTCGAAGTCTCTGTCCAATTTCTTCACCGTGAAGGAAATATTGGCGAGGCACGATCCGTCGGTAGTCCGTCTTTTCCTGCTGAACGCCAATTACCGCCAGCCGCTCAACTACGATGAAGGCTCGCTGGCCGAGGCCAAACGCAGCCTGGAGAGGCTGCAGAGCAGCTTCCAGGAGCTCTTGGGCGCCGAGGGGAATGCGTCCGGCACCGACGACGCTGCCGAGCTGTCGAAGCGCGCCGTCGCGGAATTCGAGGAGAAAATGGACGACGATTTCAACACGAGGGAGGCTCTCGCAGCCATGTTTTCCCTGGCACGCGAAGCCAACCGGCTTCTGGGACAGAGGGCGCTCAGCAACAAAGGAGTCGAAAACCTGAAATCCGCATTCGAGCGGATGGATTCCGTGTTCGATATTCTGAAAAGGGATGATATGACCGAGAAGGTCGAGGGACTTGAACCAAAGCTGATCGAGCTCATTCTGGAGATAAGGGAGATGGCCAGGAAGAACCGGGATTTCGGCACCGCCGATGCGATCAGGGACGGCCTCAGAAAGCTTAACATAGAAGTGCAGGACTCCTCTGAAGGGGCCAAATGGAAGATAACACGCTGAGCCTAAGAAAAAAGGCCGAGCTAATCTGCAGCGGAAGGATATCCGTTCCTCCCGGGACCAAAATACCGTTTCCGACGAGCAGGAGCTCTGCCGGCCCAGGCGCGGGCGGCGAATCGATCGTGATCGCCTTTTCCGGCAGGCGGGTCAAGATGGAGGTGGACAGAAATTGCGCCAGTGACCTTGAACTCAGGCAGGTCGGCAAGGGAGGATACGAGGTGCTGAGGGACGGGGAGGTTTTCGTTACCGATGTACGGATTGTGCCCACCCTGTGTCACGCCCCTGATCAGGCATTCGTCTGCCTTGGCAGGAGCTGCCGGCTGGGCTGCCTCTACTGCAACATAGATTCGGCCGGGAAGCAGGAACTGACCGTTCAGAAAGCGTTCGACCTAATCGTCGCCAGCTCCAAGCATGGAAAAATCGGTGGTATTGCGGTCACCTCCGGAGTAACCTCGACCGTAGAGCAGCAGGTCGAAGATGTCGCGGCGCTTATCGCGAGGGTCAAGAGAGCATTCCCGATGCTCAAGGTGGGTGCCGAGCCGCTGATTACCTCGAGGGACCAGCTCGTGAAGCTCAGCAAAGCCGGGGCCGATGAGATCAAGGTCAATTTGGAGGCTGCCAGGGGCGATATCTTCCGGATGGTCTGCCCGAACAGGGACTACGATCTCACCATTGAGAGCATAGGCTGGGCCTCCGAGATATTCGGCAGAGGGGCCGTGACCTCGAACATCATCGTCGGGTTCGGAGAGGATGACTCCGATGTCGAGAACGCCGTATCCATGCTGGCAGGTATGGGCTCGGTGGCAAATATCCGGAGGCTTCGGCTGGACGACGCGAACAGGCCGAGATTGGAAAAGGCGCTGGGACCTCTCACCCCAGTAGATGAAGAACGGCTCGTCGCGCTCGGCCGCAGGCATGCGGAAACGCTCCGGAAGAACGGGCTTTCCCCGCGCAAGTTCGAGACGATGTGCTTCCCCTGCGCGTCCTGTGATATCGTGCCCGATGTCGATCTGTGACTATTTATGAGCGAAAACCGCGGTGATTTCAGAGTTTGAGCTTTCGATCTTTGCGAAGCCAAAGCGCTCAAGCTGGACGATCTTACCGACCGCCTCACGGATCCCGTTCTCCCCGAACCCTTTCGCAACCGTACCGTCCGGGAGAAGGACCTGCATGGGCACAGAATCTTCTGGAACCCAGTGGATTATCCTGAACCCCTTCTTAATCGCGCCCAGGTCGTTGCCCACATAATTCGCGACCGTTCCGTCGATCTCGACATTGCAGAGGTCCTTGAGCCGCACCTTCGACCATTTCTCGATGTCCTCCAGCGGAATGTAGACCTTGATCGGCTGGTCCATCGAGTATTGCCGAACGCCCGCGTCCTCCCGTGAAGGGTGCAGCGGAGCCCTACCCTCCAGATGGTCCACGCCCTTGATGCTGATCGGCACCGGCCTTGAGACGAAGAAGTATCTGTCGGCAACGGGGTCTATGATCTCCCTGTTGAGGGAGAACAGGGTGTCCCATGAGAATTCCACATCGACCTCGCTGATGCCGGCTCGGACCCAATATTCCCTGAGCGCATCCGACTCAATCCCCCTCCTGGCCAATGCGCTAAGCGTGCCCAGCCGGATATCGTTCCAGCCTTCATACCTCCCCTCCTTGATGCCCGCGGACATCGCGGAGGTCTTCAGCTCCGGACCCGGGATCCTGACCCTGCCGTAGTGGATGTATGAGGGCTTCGGCCAGCCCATGTATTCGAAGATGTAGCTCTGCCTATAGGTGTTGTTCAGGTGATCCTTTCCTCGCAGGACGTGCGTCAGCCCCATCAGGTGATCGTCCACCGCCACGGAGAAATTCATAAGCGGGTAGACCCTGTGTTTCGTGCCAGTCCTGGGGTGCGGTTGGTCGTCGATCCTCAGCGCTACGAAGTCCCTGAGGGCCGGGTTGGGGAGTTCGAGATCGGTCTTGATTACCATCGAGGCTTCCCGGGGGGCGAACGTCCCGTCGAAAAGCTTGTCCCAGAGATGAAGCCGATCCTCAATTGCCGCCTCACGGTGCGGGCAAGCCTTCCCATGCTCCTTAAGCTCTCTCCAGCTGTCCATGTTGCAAGTGCATATGTATCCGTGTCCTTTCTCCAGGAGCTCCAGCGCTATCCTGTAGTAGATGTCGAACCTGTCGGTCTGGTAATGGGTTTCTGTAATATTCACTCCCAGCCATTCGAGGTCCCTCGCGATGATGTCATAGGCTTCGACATCCACCCTGGAAGGATCGGTATCCTCGAATCGGTTGATGTACCTGCCACCGTACCTCTTCACATACTCGTCGTTCAACACCGCCACCCTTGAATGGCCGATGTGCAACGGCCCGGATGGGTTGGGGGCGAACCTCATTATGACCTCGCCCGAACGGTCCTCGAGCTCCGGAAGGACCATTTCGCGCTCCTTTCTCTCCCTCTCCAGAAGCTCCGGGGCGATCTCCGCGAGCCTGCTCTTCTGCTCGTCCAGTCCCATCGAGTTGACCTCTCGGACTATCCTTCCGGCCAGCTCGTTCACCTCTTTTGCACGCGACCTGAGCTCCGGCATCTCGGCCAATACCTTGCCGATCACCGACCCCGCCCTGGCCTCGCCTCCGTATCCGAGGGCGTTCTGAAGCGCATACTTCAGAACCGTCCGGTCCAGATCGTCCATCGCGTGCCAATCATATTTGCGATATAAATACTTACTATCTATGGCCAGACCGAGATCCAATCCGTGACAATATCGGGAACGAGAAAAATCTTCTTTTGGAAAGCTCAAGCATTAGAACAGGAAAGAATTTGACGATCCACTGAGGTTCGAATGAGAGTTTGAATACATTTCATAAACGCAGCCATTGGTGAGCGCTAATATATTACCCTTCCAGTCCATAACCCGATCAGGTGGGTGAACTTGAAAGTCGTTCAGCTCGGGTGCGGAATAACCGGACTAGTATGCGCAGAAGAACTTGCCAAGAACAATAAAATCGATGAG
>DSAX01000145.1 GCA_011046235.1 Methanobacteriota archaeon
CTGAAGGTTCAAGCTGCCTATCGATATCTTTGGCACACCCTCAATTCCGGAAATATCCGAAACCCTGGCGGAGATTCTTACCTCGCTGGTTAGATTGATGAGATCGTCGCTGAGGCGGCTTCCGTCCGGCGCTTTCCAGTAATATATGGCATTCTCAGAATCATAAGTGTAGTTGAACATAGTCCAGTTTGTATCGCCCATGTGCAGGCTTACGGAGTAGTTTTCGATGGTCGGGTCTGCGTGGTCGCTGAATGGCGGGTTGAACATCAGTATCCAGATCGCCATGAAAGTAAGGAAGAAGAATGCCCCGCTTTCCAGCCAGTTCTTTTTCGTAAATTTGGATATGTCGATACCTAAGATCGGATATACGTACTTCAGCGAGGCTATGCCGACTATCATCATGAGAAGTCCCAGAGACGCAAATCCCGTCAGAGCTGTGACACCGGCGGCCAAAGCCCCGAAGAGAGCACCGTAAATCACGTTGAGAATCGTACGCTTCGTGGCCTTCATCTCGTCCTTCAAGAACTGCTTCTCATCGAAATCTGGAGGCACAAATTCATACTTCTCAGCCTCAGCCTCCTTCTTCCGCTTCTTTTTGGCCATTGGACAACCCAAAAGCCCGGCTTAGATAAATCTTTTGCCCGATGCAGGAGATGTTGTCATGGTCGGATGCCCGTCGGAAGATATGATAAAATACGCCTTTTCATCGCCTTTTTCGGTCCCCGATGACCGCTCAGGGTGGGCACGTCATTTAATGGATCGATATCGATAAAAAACCGACCAGAACCTCTGAGGCCCATTTTCGTCTACCTCCAACAGTTATCCTTATATCAGCAACCTCAGTTTCTGTTCTGGGTGCCTTTATGCCAGATGACGATTTCGAGAAGCTTCCGGGCGTCGGGCCAGCTATTGCGGACAAGCTTAAAGAGGCCGGATACTCGGATCTTATGTCCATTGCGGTCGAATCTCCCAGCAAGCTTTCTGAGGTAGCGGAGATCGGAGAGAGCACAGCCGCCAAGATAATCGCGTCGGCAAAGGAGGCGGCCGATGTCGGGAAGTTCGAGAGCGGGGATGTCGTCCTCGAGAGGAGGCGTTTGATCGGGAAGCTCACATCCGGATCGAAAGCATTGGATGATCTCATGGGCGGAGGCTTCGAAACACAGGCGATATCCGAATTCTTTGGCGAATATGGCTCGGGAAAATGCTTTGCGGGAGACACCCTCATCTACTATTCCAATCCGGATATCACCCATATTGAGCCCATCGCAGAGATGTACCAAAAATACCGCGATATCGACGGAGAGGTAGCCATCGACTCGGGAACAATGGTGCCCACGGATAGAATCGATGTGGCCGGATACGATCAGGAATCTGGACGAGTCGTCAGGGCAAAGGCTGCTGGAATATACCGGGAGAAGGTCTCTAAGATAATCGAGATCGCGACGGAGGGCGGACGTCTACTTCGCATAAGCATGCCGCATATGTTGCTCACTCTCAGGGATTCTATGGAAGTCTGGACCCCCGCCGGTCTGCTTAGTCCGGGGGATACGCTTGCGTTCCCTCGCAAGCTGCCGACTCCGATTTCAGTTACGCTCGATTACGATGAGGCCTTTGAGCGGGGCTGGGATTCCGCTGTTCACGGCAGGCCGATTCAGGATGCGGCTCTGTCTGGTTCCGATGAGACGGTTAAGAAATTTCTGAACGGTTTTTTTTCCGGCACAGGCGATATCGGCTCCAGCACGCTATCGGTTCGCAGTGGAATCGTCGCCAGCCAGATAGCTTACCTTCTGGCTAGGATCGGGATTACCTCACACATAAGCGAAGAATCCGTCGGTCGTTATGCAAGACTTGCCCTGACGCGGCCATTCACCTACGGGTATGCTTCGGATGAGTCGGATGGGGTCCACTCCGGGGATTCTAGAGCGGAAGAATCAGAGTTGGACTGGGACAGAATCGTCACGATTGAGACGATCGATCACGACGACTACGTTTACGATCTGATCGTACCAGGCATACATACACTGATCGGAGGCAACCTTCCAACATTGCTACACAATACCCAGCTCGGTCACCAGCTGGCGGTCAATGTGACGATGCCAAAGGACAAAGGCGGCCTCTCGGGTCACTCGATATACATAGATACGGAACACACCTTCAGACCGGAGAGAATCATTCAAATGGCGGAAGCTCTGGATCTCGATACCAACGAGGTCCTAAAGAGCATCCATGTGGCCAGGGCATTCAACTCGCATCATCAGATGCTTCTCGTGGAGAAGGCCCAGGAGCTTACAAAGGAATACCCGATAAGGCTCATCGTGGTCGATTCGCTCACTGCTCATTTCAGGGCAGAATATGTCGGTAGGGGTGTTCTGGCGGAGAGGCAGCAGGCGCTGAACAAGCACATGCACGAGCTGATGAGGTTCGGCGATCTCAACAACGCAGTTATTGCCGTTACCAACCAGGTTTCGGCCAAGCCGGATGCTTTCTTCGGCGACCCAACAAGGCCGATAGGAGGTCATATCGTCGGTCACACTGCCACCTTCAGACTGTACCTCAGAAAAAGCAAGGGAGGAAAGAGGATCGCCAGACTGATAGATTCTCCGAATCTCCCAGAGGCTGAGGCGGTATTCACCCTGTCCGAGGACGGAATAACCAGTTGAAATCCGAGGTCGGGAAGCCGCTACCTTCTCCACACCACGTCGACATCATCGGTACGAAATCTCTGATTAACCTTCGTGTCTTCGATGTTAAAATGGACGCCGTTGCGGTGCATGAGCACGCCCGTCCATGCGATCATGGCGCCGTTGTCCACACATAGCCTCCCTGGAGGGACGAACATCTTCGCCCCCCTCTCCTTCGACATGATCTCGACCATCTCCTGGAGCCTCCTGTTCTGGACTACGCCGCCCCCGAGCAGCACCTCCTCTTTCTCTACATGCGCCATTGCCCTCTCCGTGACCTCCACGAGCATGCCGAAGCAGTTCTCCTGAATGGAGAAGCAGAGCTCCTCGATTGAAGCGCCTTTCTTCCTCAGTTGCAGTGCGGCTGTGAGAACTCCAGAAAAAGCCACATCCATACCTTTCACGCTGTACGGCAGGTCTAGCAGCTCGTTCCCCTTCTTCGCCAACTTCTCAATCTCTGGACCAGATGGAAATTCAAAACCCATTTCCCGCCCGAATTTATCGAGCAGATTGCCGATTCCGATATCCAACGTCTCGCCGAAGACCCTGTACCTTCCGCCGGCAAACGCTATTATTTGGGTGTTCCCCCCCGAGGCGTATAGCAGGACAGGGTCTTCGCACTCCGTGACTACCCTTCCGATCTCCAAGTGCGCGACACAATGGTTCACTCCGACTATTGGGATGCCAATCGAAAGCGCGGTCGCCCTTGCCGCGGTCGCCGCCGTCCTCAGGCAAGGCCCCAGCCCTGGACCCTGAGAAAAGGCTATCAAATCCAGATCCTCGGGAGCGATTCCCGCCTCTTCCAGAGCCTTGTCTATCATCCCTGGCAGATTCTTGACATGGTGATTCGCAGCCTCTCTGGGGTGAATGCCCTTCACCTCTCCTCCGATCATCTTGATAATATTTGCCAGAACCTTGCCTTCGCCGTCGACTATCCCGACTCCAGCGGTGTGGGCAGTTCCTTCGATTCCCAGGCAGATCATTATGGCTCGAGAGAAGGGAATCCGGATTTAATTATTATGATTCGCGATGTAACATCATTTGCGATAATCCGATATTAATCTTAAATTCGGAGCTAAGATATACATATCTGTTAGGCTGATAAATCGAATAATCCGATAGAACCTCAGAACGCAGCGTATGTAATCCCATAAAACGCGCGGTGATCGTAGTTGGAAACTGAGCTTTCGCCTGAAGATATCGAGCCGTGGATCAGAGAAATCGGTCCAAAGCCACACGGTATGGGATTTCCAACAAAGGAAGTCTTAGACCGCGTGATTGATGCCGCCTCTAACCTATTGTTTATTGAAAATATCGATGACCTACTCGACGAATTGGCCAAGACTCTCAGGGAAATCTTTCCGATAAAATCAATGATCATATGGATAAGCGAGAATGACGGCGATTTGAATATCCGAAAACCGAAGATCATCCTGGGATTTACCGATGAGGAGAAATCCAAGCTTCAAACGATATCATACACGGGAATGGAGATCGACAGGGCAAGAGAGTTTGCCAACAAGATTGGCAGGCTATCTTACTTCGTTCCGGCGGAGCTGTATACGCGACTGGGGCCATACGACGAAAGGGACCTATGTTTCGGCATCGATGAGAAAAGTGCGAGTACTCCCAGAAAGGCTCCTGATATGTGGCATCCTCTTGACCATGTCAATATCAGCTTCGTTTCTCAAGGCGGCGAATATATCGGGTCTATCGAAATCGAAGAGCCCTCTGATGGCAAGATACCATCGCTCGAATCCATAAAGGCGATCGAGATTTTCGCATCGCTCGCATCTGTCGCCATCGAACAGGCTGAGTTGAACGAAAAGGAGCAGGCCATTACCGAGGCCGCCGAGAAGCGCTCCGCCAGGATATCGCGGATATTGAGCTTCGTAAGAGAGATGCTGGCGATCAAGAACCCCGAGAGAATGATGAACAATATATTGACGATCCTTTCGGATCTTTTCGGCTTTAAGGCCGCATCGATAATACTGTTCGATGAAAGGGAGAATTGCTTCAAATATATTGCTCTGATGGGATACTCCCAGGAGGAAGTCAATATATCCAAATCGCTCCGGCTTCCCAAGGACTCGATGAGGTTCGATATTTCCCCGGATTATCTCGTTGCGCACGATGCATATTTCATCCCCGGAGAGAAGCTTCCAGATGAATGGCTCAGGTATGAGATTCAGACATCGGATGGGATAGATAGGCTATACAAGTTAAGGGAGCAGCCAAGGGCGCATCCCCGTGCATGGCATCCGTTGGACAATCTAATCTATCTCTTCAGGGACAGGAAGGGACGAATCCTTGGAATGATGTATCCGGACAACCCAAGCGACGGGCTCATCCCCTCGCCTGAGACCATTGAGAGCATAGGCATCTATGCCTCCCTGGTGTCGATAGCAATGGAGAACACCAAGAACTACATGGAAACCCTCGGGGCGAAGGAGGAGATTGAACTCCTTAACAGGCTATTATTCATCGATGTAAGGAATCAGAATGCGATAATGCGAAGATACCTCGAAATGTCAATTGCCGAAGGCATCGACAAGGATAGGCAGAAAAAATACCTGAAAAACACGTTGAATCAGATGGAGAATATCGTAGACCTCATCCAGAAGGTCAGACGGCTGTCATCTATACGCTCTCGAGACAAATCCTCCCTCCTGAGGGTAGATCTCATAAATTCATTGAACAATCAGATACCGATCTCCATATCGAGATATCCGAAGAAGAAGGTCAAGATCGAGCATGGCGCGATGCCGGACAACTGCTATATCTTCGCAAACGACCTCATCGGAGATATGTTCGATCATCTGATCTCAAATTCTATCGAGCATAATCCGAGGGAGGAGGTAGAGATCTGGTTTTCGATAGAGCCGATGCACGACGAATTCACCAATCGAGATTTCTGGATATTCTCCATCAAAGACAATGGAACTGGTATCCCAGACGACAGAAAAAAGGATCTGTTGGATATCACTTCGCAGATCTCCCGCCTCGGGGAGAAGACGGGTTTGGGCCTTTCAATTGTGAGTGCTCTTGTGCATCTGTACGGCGGTTCGATTTCGATTGACGACAGAATAGCTGGGGATCACACAAAGGGAACGGTCATCAAGATAATTCTGCCAGCTGCTTGAATGATTTTCATATCCCAACAACTTGATATCGACTCGAAGGCGTCGATAAAATTGATAAAATCAACAATATATATATAATCGAAGGAGCAGTTAGATAATATGCCAAAGAGGCCCGCAAAGATAGCTCGTTTGCTAAAGGCGGCGATGTCTATCGTCGTGGGCATTTTGATCGAGTTCGGATTCGTTTTCTGGTTTGTGATCATCGCCTGGGGCTCCGCATCTCTTGCTCTCTTGCTTTGGCAGCTGGTGAGTTAGATGGTCAACTACCCCGCTCTGAAAGACGAGGCTTGTAACTGAGGTGAAACCGAATGTTCGGAAACAGAGCTCGCTACGATTGGTTGGTTGACGGACAACCTACCTGCCTCAGCTTTACCGAGGCTGGCGATGTTGCGTGCAGCATCGAGGTCAGCATGGAGTTCGAAGGCGCATGCCTTGCATTTGTAGACGAGCCCGTTTCGGTTGCTCTTGCGGATATCGCCGCATCGGGAGCATTTCTGGCTCGTATATCGGGCATCGATGTAGATGATGGCCTTGCCCTGCCCTTCGGCCTTGTATTCGATGAACCTTTGAAGTTGGCCGAAGGCCCAATTTCCGAGCTTCCCGTTGAAGCTTCGCCCGAGCCTCTTCTCTCTACGAATTCCGAGCTTCTCCAATGCTACAGCATCGAAAGGTTGGGACAATATCCAGTTAGCTATCTGGTGGTTGACATCGACCATGAAGCGTTTTTCCCGTCCCGAGAGTTGCTTGAGCTTTCTCTTGGCGGAGCGGGTGCCTTTGGCCTGAAGCCTCCGACGGAGATACTGGTTTTGCCCTTTGACCTTTCGAATGTTAGAAGATCTGTAAAAATTGTTATTGGAGAAGACGGCATGGTTGATTATGCCTGTATCGACACCGATGATGGTATTTGGTGGCCTGACAGAAGGCGTTCTTTCCTCGACCACGATGCCGAGAACGAGTTTACGGCCAGTATAGGAGAGCTTGGCAGAAACGACCTTCCAACCCAAATATTTCCTGAAATAATTTGGGATCTTAATTGGGACGTTGACTCTCTTGTTAGTACTTGCGAGGGTCACGAATCCCTTTCCGAGTTCAGGCGTGAATGTCCGTTGATTGTATCTGATGGCCGACCATTTTCGTTTGGTGGACAGTCTCTTGAGTTTTTCCCGTTTCAGCATTTCGGAAGCATTGTCCCGGGCAGTTGTAACGATGGACGCGGGGATGTCAGGATATTTTTTTCTGAGGGGGTAGTATGTGAGATGGTGGAGCTTGAGCTTATTGACGATCCTATTCTCGAAGCCCGCCTTGAGGATATCATTGGTAGCGAGATTGGTCATTTCGATGGTCTTGACCAATCGGTCATTGGGTTCGATATGCAGAGTGATTGTCCGTTGCATGCAATAGAATCATTAGCTCCGAGTATAGATACGTATATGGGAGGGGACCGTAAG
>DSAX01000050.1 GCA_011046235.1 Methanobacteriota archaeon
CGAGGAAAAAGTCGGTTGCGTGGGATGCGGGAACCTGCTCTCGACCAAGGGCATCAAGATCTGTGAGGTACTCAAGTGTCTCGAGACTTCCGGCAAGAACTTCTGCTTCGAATGCGATAAATTTCACATGGGAAATTGCGAGCACATCGAAAAGATTTTTAAAAATCAACTGGAAAAGAATGGCCTGAACCTGCGGGAGAACCTTTTGGAACTAGAGAGCTCGACCCCGGAGGAATGGCTGGAAGAGAAAAGCAGGAAATGGCTATGCAAATCATGCGGATCGCGCATAGCGATAGGCACAACGAATTGTAACCGGTGTGGAAAGCCTTTGCAATAGTATTGGATATTACTTCTCTTTTGATTAAAAAATTCGAACGGCCGCGAGCGGCCGTAAAAATAAAATTCATTATTTTTGAGTTTTTGCAATAGCTTCATTCCAGGCAACGGCGAATACATCGCATGCGCATGTGCTTAGGGAAATCAGGAAATCAATGGCATCGAGTGCTAAACCGATATCTGATTCCGTTAGCAGCTCAGCGGCCTCCTCAACCATACCCGCTTCTATCAGTGCAATGGCCAAATCTTCAGCTTCGGAGTTCGCCGTCATCGCGTCCGATTCCCATGCTTCCAGCTCAGGAACTATTTCCCCCCAATCGTAGCAATTAGAATCTCTGAGCTTCGCCGCGGTCCGCCATGCTGATCCATCTGTGTACATCTCCAGCTCGGAGTTAGCTAAGTCGACTCCCTTCAGCATCGCGTTATGCATCGGTACGAAGGTGCAATAGCATGGATTATAGATCGACATCCACATAGTTGAGAGAAGCCCTGGATAATCGTTGTCCATTACGAATACCGAAGTTGAAACCGTCCTTGTGTTGCATATGGAAAAGCCGGGCCATCCATTGACCCATACGGAACTTGGTACTTCCGGGTGTGCAGCCTTCAATTCGTTTGGCTTGGCGTTTCCGAAATTCTCGATGTCGCGACAGAAGCTGATGACCAGCTCGGGTGTTAGTACATATTCTGCCTCAGCGACTAACTCAGCCGCACGGTCGTACCTCGAATATGAGGGCGTCCACATGTAGCTGAATCCGTCCTCGATCACCCAGGAGTAGAAGGGCTCGTAGAGGTAGTGGTTGGTATGGTAGCTGACTCCATCCTGGACTATCTCGACGGCGATGTCTGGAGAGTAGATGGTTGGCACCGTTTCCACGAATGCCGCCATCTCGTTATCGGCGACCATATATGTCGCACCCTCGCGCTTCGGCAGATTGTCAATCAATTCAATTGCTTCGGCGACATTCGCGCACATCTCCATAACCAACTGGTTCACCATGAACGGCGAATAACCGTCGTAGTCATATCCTGATACTGGCATCCAAGTATGACCGATCGAAAGGCCCATCTCATTCAGCCCCTGAGAAATTCCTGGCGCTTTATTGGTCATCGAACCGATATAGGAATATCTCTCATCAGGATCGACGAACTTCATAACCTGTACCTGCTGCAAATCTCTGTTCTTGGACGCGATGACTTCCCCCGTCGCGCTTCCAGTGCCTGCAGCAATAAAGCAGGTGCATGCCTTATTTTCTTCATTCAATAAATTATTCGCCTGCCCAGGACTCGCATCGGACGGAGCTGCCATAAAAGCAATCGCAACCGTAGATGCGAGAAAGAGTAAGGCAACGCACATAGTCCATATCTTAATTTGTTTCATTGCGTTTCACTCCCCCGCCCCCTTCGAAAAAAGAGGCTTAACCCTATTGCGGAGCTCATGGAAATATGTTGTGGGAAATTGGAAAGATCAGGTCGAATATTCATACTCCAGATGAACTACATCGGAACCCGGTCAAATGACTCTTGACTTTTTCGGGCAGATTTATACTTCAAAATGACTATCTGCATGCAGGTCAAGGGGGAATCGGGAAATGGTTCACATCACATTCTACGGAGGAGTCGCTGAGATAGGCGGAAATAAAATACTCGTAGAGGACGGCAGGTCGAGGGCCTTCCTCGATTTCGGGAAGAGCTTCGGTCAGGAGAAGCTCTATTTCGAGGAGCCTTTTCTATCTGCGCGTGAGATCGAGCACCTAAAGGTATTGCGACTAATCCCTCACATAGAGGGCATTTATGAGGGAGACAAGGAGGATTATCGACTTGACGGTGTTCTCGTCTCGCATCCCCATATGGACCATTACGATGCCGCACGCACTCTGAAAAAGGAGTATCCGATATATTCCAGCGAGATCGCGAGGATGGTCATTCTCGCCAGGGAATGGGCATCATCCTTCAACTGCCTCGGGAATTTCGGGCAGCTCAACAAGATCCTCGGCAGGACTTCTAGAGAAAACATGTTAACTCTGTCCCACGGGAGGGAGGCTAAAATCGGAGATATGAGCGCCTCGGTTTTCCCTGTGGATCATTCAATCCCAGGTGCGGTTGGAACGATCGTGGAGACATCCTCGGGGAACATAGCCTATACCGGCGACATCAGGTTTCACGGAGGAGCCGCGGAAGATACCGAGAGGTTCGTCGAGGAGGCCGCTCGTCACGACCCTGAGATTCTTATCACGGAGGGCACTCACATAGACGATTTCAAGGTCGAGAGCGAGGAGGAGGTCAGGGCCAAGATAGCCGATACACTGTCCCGCTCCTCCGGACTTGCGGTCGCCGGTTTCTCATTCGGGGATACCCGGAGATTGAGGACTTTTCTCAGTGCGGCGAAGGAGAATGGCCGAAAGCTGGTCATCCCGTTGAAGCAGGCGTTCATCACGCGGGAGCTTCATTCCGTTGACCCTAAAAGCTCGATCGACATAGAAGACCCGGACATAGGCCTTTTCGCGAGAGAGAAAAAGCGGCTCTATGAATTTGAGAAGTGCGTCCTGGAAGATTATCCGGGTAAGATGCTGTCCAAGGAAGACATAAGAGAAGACCAGCGCTCACTGCTGCTGTTGGCCTCCCTTTACGACATGAACGATATAGCGAAGATCGGGCCCGGTGTGGGGAGCATATACATCCACTCCTCCAGCGAACCGTTCGAGGAGGAGATGGAGATCAGCTATCAGAAGCTCCACAATTGGCTCGATTATCTGGGCATGCCCCTCGTTCAAATTCATGCCTCTGGTCACGCGAACCCCTTCGAGCTCAAGGAGATGATCAGGCAAATCTCCCCGAAAAAGGTCATACCCATTCACACGAAGTCCCCGGACCTGTTTAGGAGGTTAGTCTCAGATCTCGATGTAGAGGTTATCCTGCCGGTGAAGGGCTCGCCCATCGAATTTTAGGGCACAGATTGACACGGTCATATTATGGAAGCGGATAGCTCTGGACGACAAAAAATGGCGCCCCGGTCGGGATTTGAACCCGGGTCCCGGGCTCGACAGGCCCGGATGATAGGCCACTACACTACCGGGGCGTTTTGTCCGCTGGACATGCCAGCAACTCGCATATGATTACTGATTCCGTATATATTCCTTTTCGATGAAAATGGGATCCAAGAGAACCAGAATATTATTTTCTTCCGAGATAATCCAAACAAAAGTGATTTACTTCAGCTAATCGCTGCGAAATGCGTGGCAAGTCAGAGAAGGGTGCCGATCCCGCTCGTGTTCACTTCAATTATCATAGTGATAATACTGGTCCTGATGATATTCTTCCCGGCGCATCAGAAGGAGATACCGCCGTTTTATTGGACCACGGTGCAGGGAGACATCGCGAGGAGCGGTAATACGCACTTCTCCCCACCGCTCAGTGCAAACACGCTATGGTCAGTCAACATCACCCTCAGCACCCAGCCTGGAAAGGAGGTATCCTCCTGCATTGCGTATGATAAGGTATTCCTCGGAGTCGAGAAAAGCGTCAGGGCGCTCAGTCTATCGGACGGAAGCGTCGAGTGGAAGCCCCCTGGGTTCCGCGTCGAGAACAGCTTCATTGTGGGAAATGAGAAGGTGTACTGCGGAAGGGAGTCATCGATCGTCGCGATCAGAGTTGACGATGCGAGCACGGCCTGGCGCTGGGATATATCAGGATATATAGATACCAGCGGTGTCGTCCACCCGATCCATTACATGGGTAATGTATATGCATCATACGACTCATGGAAAGACTTCCCGACATCGCATGTCGAGTCAATACGCCTCGTGTGCGTGGATGCGGAGTCTGGTCAGCAACGTTTCATCTACGAATATGTGGGAAGCGAATGGTTCAGCCATATGGCGGCTGCCGGTGGAAGGATCTACGTGGCAAACCAGACCTCATTGCTCTGCATAAATGCGGCAAACGGGGCCATCGCCTGGGAATCTTACTGCGGCGGGAACCTGCAGGAAAAGGTCATTTCGCCGGTCGTGGCCGGGGACTCCGTTCTTCTCGGCACGGGAGAGGCGCTCTATTGCTTTGAGGCTTCATCTGGAGAGCTGAAGTGGAGTCATCCCGGTAGTTTCTCGCGCTCATCGGTATGCGTCGGCGGAGGTCATGCATATGGGCTGATTCCGGAGGAGGGAGCATACGGACTCGACTGGAGCGAGGCAACCCTGATAGCCCTGAGCATTTCCGACGGTGACGTCGCCTGGACCATGCCGATACAGACTTACAATAAATATGACGCGCCATCCCCGTTAATCTTGATGAAAGACGGGATCGTCATCGCGTTAGGCAGAGAGGTCAGGCTGTATTCCGCCTCCAATGGAAACCTGGTCTGGACATACGATTTGGAGGATTCCAGGATGACTTGGGCGTTCCTTTCGGCCGCTGACAGGTGCATAATCGCAATATCCGAGGGCCACTCGGGCGGCGCCGACAGCTCAGTTGACTGGGTGAGGATAACCGCAATTGGATGAGATAGAATCGGGACGAACGGAGAACGGTTATTGCTCTGGAGGCTCTGTCTCCGGTGGCTCCTCCTCCTTGAAATCCTCTATCGGGACAGTCGTATAGATGCCGCACCCCATGCAGTAGAAAGTAACGAAATCGCTGTCCTCGCTGTCAGCCCTGAGCTCTCTTCCGCATTTTCTGCAGGCCGCCTTCATCTCGCTGAGTCTCATTTTCCGTTCACCTTTTCATCGGCAAAAAAATACAGGGATAAAAAGGCTTCCGCGCACTCATCATATCATGATGAAAGGGGGTCTACCACGAATTTCACTGTCAATGCGAGGCCGACTGTGTCAAGTGACTCGGTGTCATTTGGATGACATGAGCTTCAGAATTGCCTCCGCAGGTTGTCCGTTGCATTCCTTGAGAGCGCTAATCGCCTCCTCCTCGCTCACGCCCGCCTGCTCCACGACCAAGGAGACGTCCTCCCCGGAGATTTTCGATCCCTCTTCGGGCGCCCTTTCACGTATCTCTGGCTCGCCCACGATCTGGAATGTCTTCTGTCCCTGGACAGTCATGACCGTAACCGCCGCGTCGCTGAAAAGCAGCTCCTTGCTCTTGGTGCGTATTATTATCTCTTCGACATCTTCGATCTCCTCTGAGGAGATACCCATCCGCTTCATCATGGACTTCATCTGTCTGGGATTTACACGACCGCCGGGAAACATCAGATCACCCCGATTCTCAGAGCATCGAAAGCATCCCGATATTAATTAATTCTCTGATGCCGCCCCGATTATCACAACGGGGACGCGACTCGAAAACATTAATAACCAATCATGGGAATCAAGCTATCCGCCGCTCGAGAGAAAGGGGTCAACGCGGCGATTGGTGAGCTAATGGCCGACAAGGAAAAGGAGCTTGGAGAGGCGCAGGAGCTTCTAGGGATGGGGGACTTCTCCGCAGCAGTCAAGAAGTTCAACAAGATCATCAAGGCCGACCCGAAATGCGCCGAGGCGTATTTCGGTAAGGCAGAGGCAGCGATAGGAGACCCCAGTGTCTCGGAGGAGGATACGATGGCCTGCTATAAGAAGGCAGTCGAGCTAGACGGAAAGAACCCCCTTTTCTGGAGCAGCTATGCCTCATTTCTGATGGAGCTTGGAAGGTTCAACGAGGCTGAATCGGCATATACCAAAGCCGCGGAGATCGATCCGGATAATTCGAGATATTACAATTCCGAGTTCGGGGTCGATTACGCCGCCCGGGCACCTGTGGTGATGGAGAAATTCCTAGACGACAAGACCCGAGAGATGATCAAAAAGAAGGCCTTGAAATATCTGCTGAAATCGATCGACCTCAGCGAAGAGGAAGCGCGTAAAATACTGTGATCGGGCTATCTGGTTTCCAGCCCGAGCCATTCAAGAGCTTCGACTATACCCTTGCCGTGCGGCTTCGACGAGACGAAATCCGCATGTTTCTTGCACATTTGGCTCCCGTTTGAGAGCGTGATTCCGTAGCCTGCGCAACGGATCATATTCACATCGTTATCCGAGTCGCCGATCGCCGCCAATTCGTCCATCCGCATCCCGAGCCATCGGTCCAGGACGTAATTGAGGCCGTTTGCCTTGTCGGTGTCCTTATGCATGATATGGTGTGCCCAACCGGTCGTCACGACCTTCACATCGAATCCGACGAGGTGTGACCTGACTTCCTCAAGATCGTGTTCGGATCTTATCGCTATCTCGGTTTCCCTCCATTTGTCAGAAAAAATTCTCTCCGCCTTCATCTGTGTTATCAGGTACTCGTACGCCCTGGCAGGCTCCTCCCTGGAGCTGAGGAACTCCACCTCGGTCCCCCTGCTGACCAGCCCCCCGTTCTCCGCAATCACTGGACCGTTGAAGCCCAGGTAATGACAAAGCGCGTAGGCGATCGGGAGGACGTTACCGGTGACGAGCATGACCGTGATACCGCCGTCGACCTGTTTCCTCAGCGCCTGGATGGCCTCGCACGATACCCTGCGGGTATAGTCCGTAAGAGTGCCGTCAATATCGACCGCTATCGCCCTCACGGGTTTCTTCATCGAAAAGCTCCCTCCAAATCAATCGTACGTCGAGCTCCTGAGCGCCCTTAATGTGGTGACCCTCTCTGCGAACGCGTTGTGCTTGTGTATTGACTCCTCGGACTCGCTCCTGACCGTTATATGGACGTCATCTGGAAGGGAATCGTACTTCTCCAGCATCTTTGACAGTATCTCCCGGACGACATCCTCGACGAACTTGGGATTGCTATGTGAGTTGATAACGACCCTCGCCTCATCCTCCCTCTTCAGTATCGCGTATGTCGGGCTGCTCAGCGAGGATTCGACGATATCGATC
>DSAX01000070.1 GCA_011046235.1 Methanobacteriota archaeon
CCTCTCCTCGAGGATGGACCACATGGTCTTCTTGCCCAGTCCTGGCAGGAGCTCCAGCATGTGGTATCTGGTGGTGATGGCCTGAGCCTCGTTGAAGAACTTGACGAACCTCTCCTCCTTCTCCTTGACTATCTCCAGGATGACGAACGGCATCTCGCTCCTGGCGGCGTGGGTCAGGTCGGAATAGCTGATCCTCCTCTTCACGTGGAGGATCTCCTTCCTCATTTCCGGGTCCTTGCCGATATAGATCCTGTCACCGATGATGAGAGACGCGTCTGGCTTGGGGATTAGCTCGAAAAGTTTGAACTCGTCCTCGCCGATGGCATACGCTATTGGCTCCCTCTTGAAGCTCTTTTCGTCTGGGAGACCTTGTGGTATGTAGTCTATTATCCGAGCGTGATCTTCCATCGACTGCATCTCCGAATTCTGATTCTCGCCTATCCATATTTCTCGACGATGTCCAATATCTTTTCGATATCCTTTTTCTGTATATTCGCTCTTTCCTTCGCGAAAACGATCTTGATATCCTCCGCCTCCTTGGGCATCAGATCCGCCAGCTTAGTGGCCAGCGGCTCGTTGAGGATCTCGATCTCCTTCATGAGCTCGTTTATGAGCTTCCGTGACTTCTTCGAGTCGACCCTGGAGAACTTCTGGGAATGCTCCAGGGCGTATTTCTGCTCCGTGGAGAGATCCCTGAGCTCCGCCTCCTCCTCCAGAATCTCCTTGACCTCTGGCACTGATACATTACCATCTTTTTTACTCATGAAAACAGCACCTCCCTCCGTATCTACTGACTCGGCTTCCGGAGATGTTCTGGGTGGACGATCGTGACCTTCTCCTTCCCCTTTTCGCTTACCGTCAGGAGATAGGCGTGTCCACGCCTGCCGATTATCTCACCGGTCTTGCCGTGAAACCTAACATGCGGCTGTCCTCTGTGAAAGCTAGGGTCTATCACAATGTTGGCCTTCTCGCCGATCTTAAACTGCTGGAATGTCCTGGTTATTGGAGAGAGCCCTCTCTCCCGAGGCTTCTTGCTCATGATGCCCCTCGTGCGGCGCCTTATGCCCTTAGATGCCTTCACCATCGCTATCACTCCCGTCGTGAATCTCCATCACGTCCAGCTGCAGCACTCGCACACCTGTCTCCAGCAGCTCTGACAGGCTTGGATGGGTTCTTCCATCGTCGCCGTGCATAAGCTCTTTAATATATGTTCCTGCTGCGGCTCTCACTCTGATCGTTGCCCGCCTTCCTTCGAGCCCTTCCAGTTCCGCACCATATACTCTCTGCAGTCGAACCTTGTCGGCCCTTCTGTGGTTGACCCTGTTCGGGGTCCTCTGCTCGATCGGGCTTTGAGTCAATAACCGAATCACCTCTATAAGCTTTGCGCGGGCTTTCTCTTCGTCCAGTTCGACAGATACCATGTAGCTCTTCTGCGCCCTGGACCCCTTGATACTGCGGACCTCCTCCTTGCTGGACATCCTCAGATCGGAGATCTCGACCCGGCCGGAATTGGCGCGATTGGTAGCCTCTCCGAGCAGTACGAGGTCCAGCGTTCTCTTCCTCGGGCTTTTCAGCTCGAGCACGAACGGCCTTCCGCTCCCCAGCATCTGCGCGTCGATGTCCTCTCTGCCCATTCCGTGGAACGAGCTGCCCTCCGCCTCCGCCGCCGATATGAACTCCCTGGCGACCAGCTCCTCCACGCTTTCGGGGTACATCTTGCCCGTGAATCCGCATCTCTCGCACCCCTTGCCCCGGCACTTTCGGCACGGCCATTTGGTCTGGGGTATGCTCCGGTCGAGCTTTCTGTACCTTCCATATATGAAAAGGGGGGATATCTCCACATCGATTGCCAGAAAGTCGACATCGATTATTGCCCTGACATCCGGATTCACGAGGTCGACCTCCTTTCCGCTGAGCGCTTCGACCCTCTTGCCCACCTCCCGGTTGACCTCTGACTTAATCGGCTCTGCATGCTGCGCCCCGCACTCGGCCCAGACGATCTCTTCCCTCTCGATTATGGACGGGTCGTACCGCGAGCCAATCGAGAATTTGTTCCATTCCAGTTGCTCGAGTCTGCTCAGCACCGCCGCTGCCATCTCGTCCGTCCTCTCGAAAAGGCCTTCGCAAAGCCAGCATGTCTCGCCCTCCGGGAGCTCGGGGAGGACTTTCGCGTCCCTCAGAATCCTCCCCCTGAGGTCGTTAGTGTATCCATGGCCTATCTTGCCGACCAATCTCCCCAAGCAGTGGTCGCATAGCTTGTAACCCCTCAGGTTACCGATGACTGACAGGACTCTCGGGTCATCTTCTGAGAATTGTGAGTCTTCCGACATAGGATTCCAGCCAGTACCATCATACTCCGACCAGTTCGTAGTTGCTCTGGCAGTAGTTCCAAAGGATGCTCAGCTCGTTTTCCGCCAGGGCGAGATACCACTTGCCGAGCCCAGGCTTCAGCTTCTCTATCGCGGCTTCGAGCTCGAAATCCTTTGCGAGGGAGTCGTACACGACATAGTTTATCATCACAGTCCTGTCGATTGTCCTTTCCTCCTCGAGGGAGAAGACGATCCTGATGTGCTCCCTCGTCTGGTACCGGTACGCCTCCGCCTTCAACGAGTGCTGCCTCGTCTCGAGGTTGGTGATCGATATATCGGAGAGCGCGGAGAAGTTGAACGACTCGTTCAACCTCCAATTGTTCTTCCCCTCGTAGAGCCCGAGCTCGACGTCGGAAGGCGTGATCGACATCTTGGTCCCGAGATCGACCGCGAACCGCATCCAAATCTTGAGGAAGACGAGCACCAATGACCGCATCACCTGCTCTCTCGCCCTCTCGTCAACCTCTATCTTGGGAGCTGGTACATTCGTAAAATCCTCGGATATCTGGTCGAGCCAATCAACTTCCATTTCGTTCACCTCATTGGGTATTTGATATTACGAACATTGCTAATCAGTCGAACCCCATGCCAGCGATTTTTATGACCGCCCTGTGCTTTTCAAGGAAGTGGTATACCGTCGAGTGCTCGCTGCCGGAAAGCAGCAAGTCCACAGCTCTTATGCATACCGTCATCTGCTCGGAACCGCCTATGATCGAAACGGTATTGCCGTATACCGAAATATGTGTGTCTGTCAGATCCTCGATCAGCTTCCTCGTCTTTCCGTTCGATCCGATTATTCTGGATCTCAGTCTGATTACGTGGTTCGGCTTCTTGCCCACATAGTCGCGTATGTCGATGACCTCCAGCAGGTAATCGTCGTTGATCAGAAGCAGCGCGTTTTTCGGAGAGAAGCCCCTGCCGATAGCCTTCACTATGTCAACTGCCACAAGCGCCATTGAAGGGTCCGTGCACCTGCGGTAGTCTATCTCCACCTCTCCCTCGGCCGAATCGATGCGCAGCTCGACCCCGGTCTCCTTCTCGATCAGCTTCCTCGTCTCCCCCTTCCTGCCGATCAGGGAGCCGACCCTCTCTCTCGGGATTCTAAGATGTTGCAGTTTCACCGCCCCGTATTCGCCCCAGCTGCTCTTTCTCATCTATCATTACTCCGGCCTTCCTAAAAAACCTCGCGAGGTTAGTGATATCCCTCTCCAGCAGCTCCTGTGACATCCAGTGGTCGAGCACGACCGCCTGTGCCAAATCGATTATCACGGGGGCATCTTCGGTCATGAGAACATTGTACTCGCTCATGTCGCCGTGAACGATATGTCCGCGCGAGTAAGCGTTCTTCACGGATTCCAAGAGATATTCCGCGGTCGCGTTCGGATCCTCGAGGATCACATCCTTCATCTTAGGCGCTGGCATGTATTCGTTCCCGATGTATTCCATCACGAGCACGTTCCTGTGCACCGCGATCGGTTCCGGGACCCTCACACCGGCCTTCGAGAACCTCTCCAGGTTGCTATACTCCTTCTGAGCCCAGGAAAATATGATCTGCGGGAAGCGCTTGGCGGCCTTCTTGAACCTCGGATCACCGAGGATGTACTTGCCCAGATCCCTGAAGGTCGATGTGGAGAGCCGGTATATCTTCACCGCGACATAGTCCCCGGCCCGGGTGATTCCCCTGAAGACGTTGCCCTCCTTTCCGGTGGAGATGGGGAAATCCAGGATGTCGAAGAACCCGTCGGAGAAGAGCTTGTAGATGGCCAACAGGGTCTGTCTGTCGAACACCTCATCGTAGGTCTTCCTGTCGTTGGCATCCTTGATCCGGATCTTCCAGCTTTCGATTTCCCTCTCGAAGCCTCTCAGCTTCTGCTCGTGAGACATTTTCGCAACTCGTATCCCGCCAGCATTGAGCGGGTTAGCTCATATCTTCTACTCGATCGATTCGAGCATATTTCAATGGGTGGTCAAAAGAGCGGTCAGAAGATGTCGATCTGCTGCGGGATCATCCTCTTCCTGCTCAGATAGCTTGACTGTGTCTTTGTGTACCGGTACAGTATGTCGGCCTTGTCGTCCTGGAACTCCCAGGGCTTCAATATCAACAGGTCCCCTTCCCTGATCCACATTCTCTTCCGGATCTTTCCGGGTATCCTGCCCATTCTGGACTTCCCGTCCGCGCACATTACCCTGATCCTAGACGCGCCGAGGAGCTGGTCCGCGATCCCGAATATCTCGCCGTACTTCCTGTTGGGCAGCCTCACGCGCAGATATTCTGGCTGATCGCCTTGTCCCCCCAATGTCTCCTCTTCGTTGTAATTGCGTCTACTAGGCAACTAAGCCCTCCTGGTCATACCTGTCTCCAGTTGGGCAAGTATCAGGGAGTCGGTACTTAAGGATTGCCGACAAACCAAACTGGCATCCGCCGTATCGGGTTATTGAATACATATTCGGTTCCACGAGAGTCGCAGTTTGGAAACAATATGGATTTGAAGGAAAAAAACAAATCTATCCTCAGGTTATTGGTTAATCGGAGCTGGATATTTTGGCGCGTGAGTCATCTAAGAATAATGACGCTAAGAACACCGACCAGATTAGCACCGAGGACGAGAGGCGCTACAGAAGATATACGACCCAATATGACGAGATCATCCCTCCCATTGGAGATGTGAAGATAGTGGATACCACCTGCCGGGACGGCGAGCAGATGCCCGGCGTCTCCTTCACGACCGACGAGAAGGTCGAGATCGCCCGCAGGCTGGACGAGATCGGAATCGAGGAGCTGGAGACGTTCGCCACGTACAATGACAGCGACCGCGAGTCTGCGAAGATGATGGCAGAAGAGGATCTGGATATATCCATCATGGGGTGGAACCGGCCCGTGATCGAAGAGGTAGAGGACTCGATATCGAACGGGGTGGATGCGGTCGCGATCTCGATCGCCACCTCGGACATTCACCTGAAGTTCAAGCTTCGGATGTCCCGGGAGAAGATGATGGAGAAGACGGTTTCGGCCGTCAAGCTGGCCAAGTCCAAGGGAGTATATGTGTGCTTCAATGCGGAGGATGCGACCAGGACCGAGCTGGAACCGCTGATTGCCTATGTAATGGCGGGAAAGGAGGCGGGAGCCGACCGCTTCCGGCTCTGTGACACGATCGGAGTGCTCACGCCCTCCTCCACGCGATACATGATCGATAAGATACTCAGCGAGGTCGATATCGACATAGAGCTCCATGCCCACAACGACTTCGGGATCTCCCTCGCCAACGCATTGGCCGCCCTGGAGATCGGTCATAAATACAAGGGCCGGTCGATCTGGATATCCACGACCGTCAACAACCTTGGCGAGAGGGCCGGCAACGTCTCCCTCGAATCGCTTATGATGAACCTCAAGAGGCATCACGGCGTTACGAAATATCACACCGAGAAGCTCTTCCCTCTCTGCAAGTTCGTGGAACAGTCATCCATGGTCAAGATCACGCCGAACATGCCAATAGTCGGCGAGAACATCTTCAGGCACAAATCCGGCATACACCAGGATGGGGTGATTAAGAATCCGCTCACATATGAGGTGTTCACCCCGGAAGAGATCGGAACCCATCGCACCATCGCCCTCGGAAAACACAGCGGCAGCGCCGCAATAAAATACAAACTGGACGAGCTAGCCGTCGAGTACGACGAGGAGGAGGTCGAGGTCCTTCGCCACCTGATAAACAAGCTCTCGATCGAGAGAAAATCGCCCTTTACGGATGACGAGTTCATGCATCTGGTGCTCAGGGTAAAGGCGAGGAGCGTACACCACAGCCATTGAGGTCGGCGCCGGAAGCCAGCGCTCGTGTGTCGTATTTCGGACGCCTCTCGGCCCAGATTGTAGATTTTTCGTCGGCAATATGATATATCTCCCGCCTGCTGGAAACCTCCAAAGAGCGTGAGCTTAGATGAACCCAGCTAAGAAAACAGCGGCCAAGGAAAAGGTCGTCCTTGCCTATTCTGGCGGCCTGGACACCTCCGTTGCGATAAAGTGGATGATGGAAAAGTACGGCGTAGACGTCGTTGCCGTTACGGTAGACGTCGGTCAGTCCGACGATCTCAACGACGCCATGAGAAGGGCGAAGGAGATCGGCGCCACTCGTTCCTGGGTCATCGATGCCAAGAAGGAGTTCGTCGAGGATTACATCGTCCCGTCTCTGAAGGCCAATGCGATGTACGAGGGGGTGTATCCCCTGAGCACGGCCATCGCCAGGCCTCTGATAGCGAAGAAGCTCGTCGAGAAGGCGGTCTCTCTGGGTGCGACAGCCCTCGGCCACGGCTGCACCGCGAAGGGGAACGACCAGGTCAGGTTCGAGGTCTCGTTCATGTCCCTGGCACCGGATCTGGACATCATCGTCCCCCCGCGCGAGTGGGGGATGAACCGTGCCGAGGAAATCGAGTACGCAGAGAGGCACGGGATTCCCTGTCCAGTCACCAAAAAGAGCATATACAGCATCGACGAGAGCCTCTGGGGGCGGGCGATCGAGTGCGGTTCTCTGGACGATCCATGGACCGAACCTCCCGAGGAGGCGTTCAAGTGGACCGTCTCCCCCTCCGATGCGCCAGACGAGCCTGAGTATATCGAAATCGATTTCGAAAAGGGTGCGCCCACCGGTCTGAACGGCGAGGAGATGGACCGCCTCGAGCTGATTACCAAGCTGAACGAGATGGCTGGCAAACACGGTATCGGCCGAATCGACATGATCGAGAACCGTCTCGTCGGGATCAAGTCCAGGGA
>DSAX01000120.1 GCA_011046235.1 Methanobacteriota archaeon
GACAACGAGGCATACATGAACACTGGTATCCAGAGAAGCTCATCGACACCGAGAGGCGCCTGGACGACGACGACCCCCGGCGGCAAGACTGGCTACTGGAAGCGCGAGATCAAGAAGGACATGATGAAGATAATGATCGCCCACAGGATTCCCTACGCCGCCTCCGTGAGCGTTGGATTCCCCGAGGACTTCGTAAAGAAGATAAGAAAGGCCAAGGAGGAACGGGGGCTGCGGTTCATACACGCATTCAGTCCCTGTCCGCCAGGATGGCGCTACGACCCTTCGAAGACGGTCGAGATAGCCAAGCTCGCGGTCGATACGCATATATTCCCTCTATTCGAGGTCAAGCACGGAAAGTACACCATAACGAAGAAGGGGAAGGGGATGCCCGTCAGCGAGTATTTCGCTCCTCAGAGAAGATTCTCGCACCTTCGCGATGACGATATCGAAGTAATACAGAAGAGGGTTAGCCAGGATTGGGATATCTTGCTTAAAACCGCCGATGTGATGGACTCGGAACTCTACTGAATATTCATATGAGCTCGACCGCCCTGTATTTTGCGTACCCGGTTAATACCTTCCAATAACCCCTGAGCATCTCATCCGTCTCGGGGCTGCCCGTATCCGCTCTGATAGCTGATAACTTGGCAAGTTTGCCGGGTGTCGAAATGATCATGATATTTTCACGACCAGCCTTTAGAATCATAACGCTCGATATCTGCTGATTTCCCCTGCCGAAAATGAATCCCTGGCCTCCAATCGGGGTGACGAGGATTCGAAAATTGGGATGCATTACAATCAGTCTCTCTAGACCTGCTTCATCCAGCCCTGAGCCGACCTCCACGCCTCCGATTACGGCGTTGACTGCGAGGTCGTTCCTCTCGATCCCGAGCTTTCTGGAAATTGCGGATACGGTGCTTCCAGTACCGAGGACATATAATACTTCTGGATCCATGGTATCAACGAAGTATGAGGCGATCTGATTTACGCTGTGCTTATCGTCCGACGGCACCGAAGGGGATTTGTTTGGTTGAATTCTCCCCGAGGCATCTGGTAACAGGGCGGTGCCCAGATAGGTGACGGATATCCTCCCTTCACGAAAGGCTTCTTCGTCCACGTCCAAAATATCTCCATCTGAAGTCCTGCCAGACTCGATATAGGATTGGAGCGCAGCTCCAGTCTCTTCTGGTCTGTTCAAAAAGACTGAGGAGTGCATCTTGACCCCGGCCGGAATGCCGAGAATAGGTATCTTTTTGCCTATTACCGAGAAGATGTCTCTCGCAGTGCCATCTCCTCCTGCGAAAAGGATTATCTCGACGTCTCTGTTGAGAAATTCCGAACAGGCCTTTCTGGTATCCTCGCCCGTGCTTGTGCCGCTGTATTCGTAAACGACTTCGTGCCGCACTCCTGAATCCGTCAAGAGCTGAGAACCCATTTGTCCCGAGCAAGTCACAAAAAGCATTTCTACGAAGCTGGGTTGATTCAGAACGGAAAGAATTGCGGTTCTGGCCCGTCCCTCTGATATATGTCTTGACTCAATTAGCAAAGCATCGTCGATGGCGTCGGTTCCTCCCAGACCCAAGGGACCTCCGATGCCAGCGATCGGGTTGATCAGAAAACCGATTTTCACAGGATTCGAACATCGGTTTGAATCGATAATAATTCTTCGCATTTCATTCGAGGTCTGCCGACGAAAAAATCATCGCATATCAGGGAATAATAAAATAATGGGGCAATTGCCCCAAAGAAGCGCTTCATGAAACGAAAGATACGCAATCCATTCATTATATCTCAGTTGAAGTTGAACTGCGGGTCGTTCCAGTCCGAAGCCTCGAGCGAGGGGTATTCGAACTCTGGTTCCAGTGGTATGTGCACTGCAACGGGCATCTCGTCGATTATGGCCCGGTGCTCCTCAGTTACGATCTCTTCCATCGGCACGGAGAACCCAGATGTGACCTCGTCGATCAGCTCGGACACATAGCTCGAGGAGTGATCGTATATCTTCTCGATGAGCCTTACAATGGATTTGTCGATTATCTGGAATACCGAACTGAAGTTCATGGATCCGCATATGCTCTGAAGCTTATCGTTGTCTAGAGGGACGACGATATTCGAAATTTCCTGAAGACGCTCGAGCGTTGTCATCGCTATGGATCGCCTCTCGCCCTCGATTGAGAACGGAAGTATCGGTACCGAGAAGACAACTGCGCCTTCCTCACGTCCGAGCCTGCATACTACAGGAGCTGCGCCTGAGCCTGCGCCGCCTCCAAGACCCGCGACGACGAATACGATATCGTATCCCTCGATCGCTTTTCTGATCTCGCCTGAGGATTCCTCTGCGCAGCGCTCGCCGACCTCGGGCATGCCGCAGCTCAGCACCTCGTCGTTTGAGCCTATTCGCACCTTTTCGTGGGCGCTGATCTTATCAAGCCCCTTGGGATCGGTATTGACCGCCACAGTGTGTACTCCGGGACAACTCCAGTAGATAGAATCGATCACATTGTTGCCGGCACCACCGCAGCCGACAACGGCAATCATTGGCTGGCCCAAGCTCATGCCGAGCTCTCTCATGATTTCCATAGTTCTGCTCCCGTTGCTCATGTCGCGCACACCTCTCGTATGTTATTTTTTGGCGATGGCTTTCGCGTACACCACGCGCCAGCGGGGGAAAATCGGTTATTATTCCTTCATCACGAGCTGCATAGAGGCCTTCTTGATCTGATTAGCGTCCCTCTTAAGCTCCTCAAGGTGCCCGCTGTGCAGAAACTCGTGTCTTGTGCAGTCCGCGACCGCCTCCGAGATCGAGCTATACACTCCCTGCTCGATCAGGTGCCGTATCGTATCCAGCGCCAGAGGCGGCAATACCACGAGAACCTCATTAGGAACCCTCTCCGCTGGACCGCCGCACCTGTTGTCGATATACGTCCTGATGGCGGCTCTGGCGACCTGAGACCTGTTTGAGAACTCATTGCTCTCGGTTATGAAATCGTCGAGAAGCCTGAGGTCCTCGGGGTCTAGGCGAAGTGAGATCCTTTCGTTCTCGTTCCCGTCGGTCAACTTTGCATCCCATCCCGATATTTCCCGTCTTGTGTTAGCTCTAATGCCCCTATATTATTTAAGCATAGAGAGAATGTCACATTTTGACTTAATTTGTCATACATAGTGATGGCCAGATATCATCAAATCCGGCCTGAAAAATACGACATTTTGATGTATGGCGCAGGAGATGTCATCGATATAGTATGACAACCTTGAGTGATGAGGAGATGAGTTTTAGAAACGAATAAAATTGCATAAAATTCTCTGTATAATGGCATTATTTTCGAATTAGAATCCTTCAGAGAGGGGACAAGGAGATGGCAACTGACGGCATGTTAGCGGAGGGTCATCGAAGGGCGATCATAGAAGGCAAGGAGAGGGATTGCGCAAAGAGAAATACTCTATTAAAGACTGCTTAATGAGAAGGGTGCTTATATCCTCACCGAAAACCAGCGCCATTCCGGATTAAGCGCCAATTTCATTCGAGCTCACCTCCGGTGGGGGATTGCCAAAAGTAATTTATGAACCGGCGGATTTCCTCTGTCTGCTCGGAAGGCGGAAGCCCATGGTAGTTGACTTCGCAGAGATGGAGAAGAAGTGGCAGAGGAGATGGTCCGAGGAGGGCCTCGAACGCTCCGACATCGACCCGAACAAGGAGAGCTTCTTCCTGATATTCGCCTACCCGGGGGTCACGGGATACCTGCATGTAGGCCATATGAGGGGATACACCATTTCCGATGCGATCTGCCGGTACAAGCGCATGAGGGGGTTCAACGTCATGTTCCCCGTGGGCACGCACGCGACCGGGAACGGCGCGATCGCCTTCGCGAGAAGGGTTGAGCGCAGAGACCCTGATACCTTGGAAACGCTGAGGGAGAACGGATGCGACAGCGAGACGATCGCGAAGCTCGCCGACCCGATCAGTGTCGTCAACTATTTCAACGAAGTATACCTCAACAATTACTGGAAGAGGTTCGGCTTTCTCTCCGACTGGAGGAGGTTCACCTGCACAATATATCCCGATTACGAGAAGTTCATCGAGTGGCAGATGATCAAGCTGAACAAGGCGGGGCTTCTTATGCAGAAGCCCTACTTCGCAGCAGCCTGCCCGGAGCACGGTCCCGTGGCGATCGATGCCTCCGAGACCGATCTGCAGAGGGGAGGAAGCGCGGAGCTCGTCGAATATGTCGCATTGAAGTTCAAAATGGAGGACAAATTCCTGCTCGCAGCCACGCTGCGTCCGGAGACGATATTCGGATTGACTAACTTCTGGGTAAACCCGAAGGCCGATTACGTCGTCGCGGAGGTAGGAGATGAGAAATGGATACTCTCCATGGCGGGAGCTCAGAAGCTCGTGGAGCAGAGGGAGGACGCTGTTATAGTCGCGCATATCGTCCCTTCAGATCTCATAGGGACGGTCTGCATCGCACCGTACACAGGAAAGGAGATACCGATCTTGCCCTCGGAGCTCGTGGATCCCGGGGTCGGCACCGGACTGGTCATGAGCGTCCCATCGGATGCGCCTTATGACTGGATAGGGCTCGTAGACCTGCGAGAGCACCCCGAGAAGCTCGAGGGGCTCAATGTCACCCTGGAAAGCCTTGCAAAGATCGACCCGATCCCGATTATCAAGACACCGGGATGGGGGCCTCTTCCCGCGTTAGAGATCTGCGAGAAGATGGGGATCAAAGAGCTGTCGGACCCGAAGCTCGAGGAGGCGACCAAGGAGATCTACAAGAGCGGCTTCCACAGAGGGCTCATGACCGAGGTCGCCGGGGAGTATGCCGGGATGCCGGTCGAGCAGGCGAAGGATATGATCAAATCGCTTCTGACGGAATCGGGAGAGGCGATCGACTTCTACGACCTTTCAGAGGAGGTGGTCTGCCGCTGCGGCAACAGGGTCATGATCAAGAGGATACCGGACCAATGGTTCATAGACTACGCCGATCGGGAGCTTACGGACAAGTCGAAGTCCCATGCGGAGGAGATGTCCATCTTTCCGAGGGAGTACTACGACAACATACAGGGCATCCTCGAATGGTTCAGGGAGAGGGCCTGCGTCAGACAGGGCAACTGGCTCGGCACGAAGTTCCCGCTCGACAGGAAGTGGATAGTGGAGGCGATCGCCGATTCCACGCTCTACCCGGTCTATTACCTAATATCTATGTACGCGAACGAGCGGCTGATCTCCCCCGAGAACATGACAGAGGATTTCTTCGACTTCGTGCTCAGGGATGAGGGAGGCGCCGAGGAAGTCGCCGAGAAATGCGGAATCGACAGCGCGCTCCTGCTGAGGATCCGCGACGAGGTCAGCTACTGGTACCCCCTCAGCATAAACCTCGGCGGGAAGGAGCACATGACCGTCCACTTCCCCGTGTTCCTGATGAACCATGTCGGCCTTCTGCCGAAAAAATATTGGCCCAGGGGGATAATAGTAAACTGGTATATCACGGGCGGCGGAGGAAAGATCTCGAAGTCCAAGGGTGGGGCACAGCCTATACCAGGCGCCGCAGCGAAATTCGGTGTTGACCCGTTGCGGTTGTTCTACGCACATGTCGCGTCGCTTTACGTCGATGTAGCCTGGGACGACGACAAGGTTGAGCATTACAAGAACCGCATGTTGCGCCTGTTCTCTATCATGGATGAGCTGCTTTCGGCCGAGGAAAAACCTCGTTCCCGAATTGACGATTGGCTTCTATCTAGACTCAACGAGAGGATCCGGCGAATCAACGAGGCGATGGACGTTTACGACATCAGGTCGTTGGCGAACGAAGTCTATTTCGAGTTACCGGCCGATCTCAGATGGTATACGCGCAGGGGAGGCGCGTTCAGGGGGACAATCGAGAGCTTTCTGGAAACATGGATCAGGATGCTTACACCGATAACACCGCACGTGGCAGAGGAGTTGTGGCACGGCCTCGGCAGGAAAAGTACGGTATCCGCCGAGCGGTTCCCGGAGCCGAGGGAGGATTGGTCGAATCCATCCGCAGAGGCGGAGGAAGAGTATCTGAGAGGTCTGATTGAGGATATCAGTCAGATACTAAAGGTGACAAAGATCACGCCGGACAAACTCGTCATCACCGTCGCTACAGACTGGAAGATGGAGCTGTTCTACATGGCCTGCCAGATGGCGCGAAGCGGAAACAGGGATGTAGGTGTGCTGATAAAGAGCGCCATGGGAATGGAGCTCCCCGGCGCGGACAAGAAGGCCGTCCTAAAATTCGCGAAATCGCTGATGGCCGATCTCGCGAAAATGACCGACGATCTACTCGACAGGATATCTTCAAAATTCGATGAGGTAGGAGTGCTGAGCTCCTCCGCGGATTTCATTGCCTCATACTTCGGGGCGAGCGAGGTCGTCATTCAAAAGGCCGATGACGAGAAACGGTACGATCCTACTGGTAAAGCCGATGCGGCCAAGCCGAGAAGGCCTTCGATTTTCGCCGAATAGGATAAAGACTATTGCGGTCGCTCCCCGGTCCATCTTTGATAGAGATCGTTGTCGATCCCGAGGACATCGAGCACCCTGCCGACTATGAAGTCGATCATATCCTCAACGCTTTTGGGCCGAGGATAGAACGCCGGGGAGGCGGGAAGTACGATCGCCCCCAGTTCTGCCAGATAGGCCATGTTCCTGAGATGCACCGCAGAGACGGGCGTTTCCCGCGGGACAATTACCAATGGGCGGTGCTCCTTCAGACAGACCGAGGCGCATCTCGTTATCAGGTTGTCCGAAATGCCCGTGGAGATCTTTGACAAGGTGGACATCGAGCAAGGTGCCACCACCATCGCATCATATCTATAACTGCCCGAGGAAAGAGCAGAGCCAAGGTCGCTGTTCTCGTATACTATATCTGCATTGGTCTCGGCATCCTCGCCTGACAGCTCCGTCTCCAGCTCTATGATCTTCCTTGCCTCTTCTGAGATTATCAGATGCTTCTCGGCATCCAGCACCTCGAGGAGTCTCAACCCTATCGTCGCTCCCGAGGCTCCCGTCA
>DSAX01000121.1 GCA_011046235.1 Methanobacteriota archaeon
GGATAAATCTCATCAATATATCCTAACAATCCAATAATAACCCATATCAATCCGAGGAAAAAACTATATCCTACCCCGTATCTCCATTACTATCCATCCTTCCCATAATGCTGTTTGCAGTTGGGGGATATTCGTATCGGGTGTTTGAAATGCGCTCCCAATCCTTGAGACGATCGAAGAAGCGGGCTATGATATCAATCGCGATTCTGTCAATCAGTATCATCGCCCTGATTGTGGTATCATCTAACGCATCGGCTGCCTCGGGACCCAAGGTCGTCCGTGGATATGTCTGGGACAGTGTGGGAAGAACGGTTGAGGACGCCGACGTTACCGTCAACATCAGATATGCAGCCGGTGACGCCGTCAGGTCTACCCTGTCGGACACAACCGACTCTTCAGGTTTCTATTCGGTAACATTTGGCCCGTCAGATTGGGACATCGGTGACCGTATAGAAGTCATCGCCACATACAACGCGGCTCAGGAGAGCAACAGCACGACCGCAATCGACTCTCCTCTTCAGTATGTCAATGTGACCTACTCATTTGAGATCCCGGAATTCGGGAGCATGGTCGGTTTCCTGGCCTCTGCGGGAATCATTGGAATAGTAGGCTGGGTTGCAATCAGAAAGAAAGAATAACCGATCTATCAGTGTCTAACCTCTTTTTCTAACGATTTAATAAATCGATTTCTCATCTCCTATTGGAGTTGCTACCAATATTTTCGACACCTACACAAACAGCGCGACGATAGGATTTTATCGATATCTACAGCTTGAGGGTCGGGGAGATTCGAGAAGTCGAAAAAAGGCGCGAGCCTATGATTTCTCCGATCCCTCGAATGATGGGAAAAAAAGTGATGGGAAAATCAATGGGAAATATAACGACGGGCTAACATGAATCTGAAACACTGGATAGCACCCGAACAAGCACGAACCCATACGGTTCTTGATAATCTGAAGATACCCTTAATATAGGGTTCTTAAGAGACACTGAACTGGAGTTGACCTCTATTGTTCCCCGAGCCCTCCAAATATGAGCCAGCAAGAGCGCTATGCGCATCGGGCAAGGCTACAAGAAGTCGCCTTGGATTATTGCCCCTGCTCTCGCTGCTCATTTTGGTATCTTTGGTCTTCTCCTCGCTCACGGTATCCATCTCTTTTGTCGCGTCCGCAGATGAGCCCGTTATATCTCAAAGCGGCGACAGACCGGTCACGAGGCTCGGCCTCGGCTGGGACTCGCTGGAGTGGGACTGGGGCAATATGGCGAGCCATGACGGATGTGTGGATGTCATTATCGCTATTGGCGAGTCGCTCAATGTAGGCGATATCACTGAAGTCATTTCGGGAGAGATAATAGATGAATTTTCGCTGCCCTTCAAGGGCGCCTCCGCGACACTGACCGTTGAGGATATCGAGATGGTAAGGTCTCAATTCGACTCTGTCGAGATATATCCAGACCTCACGGTCAAGGCGACGCTCTCGGACAGCGTCGTCCAGGTCGGCGCGGATCAGATATGGCTTCGGACCGATTCCACGGGCCGTACGGTCACCGGCAAGGATGTCGTGGTCGCTGTGATCGACACGGGCGTGGATTACACGCATCCGGACCTCGGCGGCGGATTCGGCTCTGGATTCAAGGTCGCGGGCGGATACGACTTCTACTACGATGACTCGGACCCGATGGACGACAACGGCCACGGCACCCATGTCGCCGGGATAATCGCCGCCGACGGCGGTACCCAGGGTGTAGCGCCGGATGCGACCATATTGGCCTACAAGACGCTCGGGCCGGACGGCTCAGGCTCCATGAGCGATGTGGTCCTGGCCATAGAGGCCGCCATGGACCCGAACGATGACGGGGACACGAGCGACCATGCAGATGTCATCAGCATGAGCCTGGGAGGGTCCGGGAGCCTCGGCGATCCAGTATGCCTTGCCGTGGAGCAGGCCGTCAACATCGGGATCGTGGTGGTCGTCGCCGCGGGAAACGAAGGCCCGACCCTCGGGTCGGTCGCATCGCCCGGCATTGCGGAATCCGCGATCACCGTGGGCGCGGTGGACGACTCCGGCGCCTTGGCGGGCTTCAGCTCCCGAGGGACCAATCCCGACCTCAGGATCAAGCCGGAAATTTCCGCCCCGGGCGTGAGCATCGCATCCACAGTGCCCTATTCCGGCACAGTATTCAGCTCCTCATCCGGATACCTGTCGATGAGCGGCACCTCGATGGCCACTCCCCATGTGTCCGGTGCCGCAGCGTTACTCCTGCAGATGCACCAGGACTGGACCCCGGAGCAGGTCAAGTCCGCGCTCGTGACCGGGTCCGCGTCCATAAACGAGTCGGTCTGGTGCGCAGGAGCCGGCGAGCTGTGGGTTCCCGGCTCCGCCGACATGCAATACTTCGTATCCTCTCCCGTGGTGTCGTACGGCATAGTCGACGGGCACGAGGACCAGATCACGGTATCCAACTCAGGATCGAGCTATTCCCTCTCCTTGCAGTCGACCGACTATTACGGCCTATCGGCGGACGGTCAGAAGGAGACCTCGGTCTGGACCAACCTTTCCACCGTATCGCCTTCGACGCTGAGCATACCGATAGGAGGCAGTAGCTCGACTTCTCTCTACGTCTCCGCCCCGCCGTTGAGCGCCCCGGAGGGGTACTACGACGGCACGATAGAGCTGTCATACGGCTCCACAACCATCCGTGTCAGCTTCGGCTATGCGGTTCTGTCAATGGTCAACATCCACGTTTTCAACATGGGCGGAAACGAGGTCTTCGATCCGTACGGCGGTGTATGGCTGTACAGCACGCCAAATGCCGAGGTGGCGATCGGAAAAAGGGGAGCGGTCCTGCCGGCGCCTCCGGCATCCTTCCTCATCCCGTCCGGCGACTACTCGGTGCACGCGGCTGGGCACCAGCTGATCAACACATATAGCGACCCGTACCTGCTCTCCGGCACGTTCACGGTGGGCCGGTTCGAGACGGTCGATGTGAACCTCTACATGTCTTCGGCGCATCAGATGCACCTCGACCTGGAGACCGAGCACGGGCTGCCGATCTACGTCAAGGACTTCCGTATCTACTTCAGGTACGAGTCCGAGAGGAACATCTCGGCGCATCTGACAGGATCGGATTATTCGAAGACAGGGCCCGATCTGTTCAACCTTCCCACTTACAGATATGTGTACGTGTCCGACACCGCTGCCGACGTCGGCGTTGCCGTCTCCGGCTTCTCCTACACCCCGGACATGTGGAGCTTCATGCTGTACAACTGGGACCACTGGTACGAGTTCACCACGGGGGTATCCACCGAGTTCTACATCGAGTCCGGCTCGGACCTTCAGTATCTGCTCTCATGGGAGTTCGAGGGGGTGGATCCGACGACTTCGGACCTCCTCGCTTTGGACGAGAGCGCCAGCTCCGTATATGTCACCAAGTACGACATTCCGGGCGAGATAGAGGCCCCCTGGTGCGAGTGGGGCGAGCACAAGTCGCTCGGAGGCGATGCCGCCTTCTACGTCAGGAGGGACACCGACACCTCCCTCAACCCGTACTTCTCGGGTATGACGAGGACCACGATAGTCCAGGGGGTGTTCTCCGAGCTGTACTTCCCGCTATCCATATTCGGCGGGTACCTGGAAAGGGAGTTCTTTAACGCCGATTACGATCATCTGGTCAGGGCTTCGACCGCATCCGAAATCTACCTGCCGGACCGGAACTTCCTCACGCCGCTGCCATCGAGCTCCCAGACGGAGCGGCTGGGGCAGGGGCCGTTCTATCCCGCCCTGAGCTTCTCGAACGATAACTCCTCTCTGATCATGTATCAGCCGCTCCTGAGAGACCAGACGGGAGCCAAGGTGGGCGGGGCCTCCATGCCCAGCATGGACCTGTACCTGAACGGCGCGCGGATCGGGGTCTACCAGATATCCGAGTTCCTCGCGAGGCTGGACGCGAAGCGCGTCGTATCGCTTTCGGGCTCCGGGACATACAGGGCAGCGATCGAGTATATGCCCTCCTCTCAGATATGCAGCCAGGTATTCATAGAGGCGGGGTTCACGATCCCGGGCGACGATGTAGATCCGCCGGTTATGGTCGGCCTGTCGATGCCGCAGAGGTACAGCGACGGGGAGACGATTTCGCTCGAGTACTCCGCAATCGACGAGCTCTCTTCGGTCTCGGCAGAGACCAGCTGGCGAATCACGGGGGGCAGCTCCTGGAACTCACTGGTGACGAGCGACCTCGGGGCAGGCGGCTTTGCGACCTCGATACCCGTCACCCCCGGTGCCGCGTCGATCGATATCAGGATTACGATAACAGACTCGAACGGCAACTATCTGGACTATATCGCGGAGGAGGCCGCGAAGCTCCAGGTCCCGGTGGACTTCCAGCTGTCAGCGGATGCGATTGAAATTCCGTTCGTGAACAGGGAAGAAAGCGTCACGCTGACCGGGCAGCTCACGGGCCTATCAGGCAACCCGCTGCACGCCACGGCGGCGGTTCCGATCGAGCTCTGGCTGGACGGCAGAAAGGTAGCGATGATCCTAGACGATTACGTCACCTCAGGATCGCACCTCCACGACGGCAACATCAGGTTCGAGTGGGGCTTCAACCCGATCGATCTGTTCAGCATGGCGGGTGAGACGGTCACGATCGATGCGGTCTTCGACCTCGGTACATACCAACCTGTGACGAGGACGATAACCCTGACCTCGCTCGAATACACGAACGACCCGCCGGTGATCACGCTGAATTCGCCGGCGAATGGCAGCCTGATCGTCCCGGGTACTTCCATCGATCTCACGATCACGGACGAGGGCTCCGTGACTGCGGAGTTGTACCTGGACGGTGCATACCACTCCCAGCTGACCAGCCCGTGGGATATCTCCACCTCCGGCTGGAGCGATGGCGTCCACTCGGTCACAGTCACAGCGACGGACGAAGAGATGATTTCTTCGACCGCGTCCTATCAGTTCGAAATTGACGGAACGGACCCCATAGTCGGCATAATCTCTCCGCAGAACGACTCCAGGGTGCCTGTAGGAGCCGTCATTTCATTCACTGTGCAGGAGAATCATCTGTCATCCGTCAGCTACACCGTCGACAGCGGTCTTCCGGTGGCGAAGACGGCCCCGTATGAGATTGCGACCGATGGATGGTCCATCGGGGCTCACACGGTGCGGATAACTGCCACGGACCTCCTGGGGCACACCTCTCAGGCATATGTGACCTTCGAGATCGTGGACAGCACGATCGTGGTCAATCTTCTGGGACCTGCGATCGGCTCGGTCATTCAATCTAGCATAACGATCATGTTCGACGTGCTCGGCGAGGGGGACATCGCATGCTCCTGGACTGAGGGCGGCCAGACACATCCGATATCTGGCACGATGATCGACACCTCCGGGTGGGCGGAGGGCCGTCACGATATCACGATAAGCGCCTCCAGCAGCTTCGGGGGGCAGGACGAGCTCCCGATCTGGATCGTCATCGACGATACCAGGCCAAACATCGTGCTCGATTATCCAGCTAATGGCACGATAGTAGGACCGTTAGATCAGATATGGCTCAGGGCGGTGGACGCCAACTTCGACATCCTGAGCTGGAAGATCTGGGGGAAGACCATAAGCAGCGGTTATTCGAGCGCGGTGGTGTACCTGACATCGCCTCCGGCGGACGGATACTTCAATGTGGAGGTGACCGCTATTGACGCGGCTGGCAATTCGGTAACGGAGTTCTTCGTGTTCGGCATGGACTCTATGCCGCCTGAGATATCGGTCAACGGGGTGATTCCCGGGGGTTGTGTACCCCAGGAAAAGGTGATCGAATTCGCCGTCACGGACAGCTTCCTCACGGGAGTGATGATGTCGGTCGATGATGGCGCTCTAAACCTCATGAGCGCCCCCTATGAGCTCCCGTGCGGCTCGTTCGAGCCGGGATGGCACGACATGACCGTCAAGGCTGTCGACGCCTCAGGAAAGAGCTCCTACCTCAATCTGACTCTGTATGTGGACTGCTCGGCACCGGAGATAAGCCTCGAGCCAATCACCGGCTTCGACCCCGAGCAGGCGGTCCTGATCTCGGCATCGGTCACAGACGACTTCGAGATTTCCGGGGTAAGGCTGTACTACGAGACGCAGTCCGGCGGATTCGAATACGTGTCCATGAGCCATGATCTGAACGAGTATACGGTGGCACTTTCGAGTGACCTGCTCTGGGACGGCATGAGCATTTACATCGTCGCAGAGGACCTTGCGGGCAATGTCGCAGAAAACGACCCGCTCGTGCTGACGACCTATGCGTCTGGCGATTCTGACGGAGACGATGTCACTCCCGCCCCGGGTAACGGCGATCCAGGCCAGATCGACGGATCCGAGGATGACGGGCTCTTGGGATCGGGCAGCCCTCTGTTGACCTATTCGATAATCGGAGGCGTCGTTGCATCTATCATAGCCGTTGCGGTAATTCTCATGAGCCGGTCCAAGCAGGAGACGGAACAAGAACCTGTAAGGCGTTCGTCAAAACCGAAATCTGCCCGGCAGATCGAAGATACCATCTCGCGCGAAGGCCTTCTAACGGAGTCCGATGATTCGGAATGCGTCCAAAAAGATACTGCAACTGCCCATGCCAGCAGAATCAGGGAGCCCGAGGTTCGGACCAGCACCCGCAACAGGCATATTATTGCGGCCGATTTCGATAGCGACGAGCATTACCAGACCCATTTCGACAAATTCCTCCAGATGTCTCTGCACAGCTCCGATGGAAAGGTTGAGAAATCGAGACTCAACTCCTACGAGGTAGATTACATCTCCAGAGAATCCCTTTTCGAGGGTCTCGACGATGATGACGCATACATCGTAGAGGACAGATACAACCCGGGAAGCGATCGAGATGACCTGCCTGATGACGATCCGACGATTGTTTCCGCTTTAAAGTTCAAGAAGAGTCTTGGTAGGGAATTGAAATAATTATTTAGGATTCTTGTTCCACTTCGATATCCTGTATTTTCTCTCCTTCTTCCGATTTCATTGAAGGGGCAACAA
>DSAX01000074.1 GCA_011046235.1 Methanobacteriota archaeon
CAGGGGAGACTTCTTTGACGGAAGAGAGGAGGTGGTACTCTGCCAGCAGGGACGAGGTACTGTCCAGCCTGGGCAGCTCACGCAGCGGACTGACATCCGACGAGGCGAGGAACAGACTGGAGAGGTACGGCCCCAACGAGGTTGTCCGAGAGAAGCCCAAAGGGCCGTTGTACTACTTCCTGAAGCAGATCAAACAGCCCCTGATATACGTCCTGCTAGTCGCGGCGGCCGTCACGACCTATCTGGAAGAATGGGTCGACACCGCTGTCATCCTCGCGGTGGTGTTGGCGAATGCGATCATAGGGTTCGTGCAGGAGAGCAAGGCAGGCCGCGAGATCGAGGAGCTGCTCAAGTTCTCCGTGACCGCGGCCAAGGCCCGTCGGGACGGCACCCCGACGGCCGTCTCGGCCAAGGAGATAGTCCCCGGTGACATCATTATGCTCCAGGCAGGTGACATGATACCCGCCGACCTCAGGCTGACGGTCGCGAAGGACCTGTACGTGGACGAGTCCGTGTTCACCGGCGAGTCCTCGGCCGTGCTCAAGCAGACGGAGGAGCTCGAGGACGAATGGCTCGTACCCGCGGACCAGATCAACATGGGGTTTTCAGGGACCCTCATCACACGCGGGAGGGGCGAGGGCGTGGTCGTCGCGACAGGTTCCTTGACGAAGATAAGCAAGATATCCCTGGTGCTCCGCGAGACGAAGAAGGCCACGTTCCCGATGATGAAGAAGATCGAGGAGCTGGCCAAGGTCATATCCATCGCTGTGGCTGTAGCAGCCGTGTTCACGTTCGCCATAGGCCTCGGCCGGGACTACGAGGTCATCTACATGTTCAGGGCGTCGGTCGCGCTGGCTGTAGCCGCCATCCCTGAGGGCTTGCCCGCGCTTGTGACCGTCGTTCTGGCCTCAGGCGTGAGCTCCATGGCTAAGAGGAACGCGATCGTCCGGAGCCTGCCAGCGGTCGAGGCGCTCGGGAGCACAACGGTCATATGCTCTGACAAGACAGGCACTCTGACCATGAACAAGATGACGGTCGTCAAGGTACACGCGGGAGGGAAGGACTACGAGGCCGACCCTCCCGACTACTCGTGTATACGGTACTGCGAACACCCTGGCCCCGTCCTCGTCCGAGACGAGCCCGAACTGTACGACGTGCTCGCGGCGGGAATGCTGTGCAACGACGCGGTGGTGAAGGACGGGAAGGCGCAGGGGGACCCGACCGAGATCGCGTTACTCCTGGCAGCGGACTTGGCCGACGTTCGCCCGAGCATTGAGAGGCTGGACGAGATACCGTTCGAGACCACCCTCGGCTACATGGCCACGCTACACCACGAGGTCGGGAACAACGTCATATTCGTCAAAGGCTCCCCGGAGAGCGTCGTCACGAAGTGCACGCACGTGAAGGTCGGAGGGAAGACGGAGCCGATAGACCAGGATGCCATGTTCAAGAAGGCGCAGGAGATGGCCGGGGAAGCGCTCAGGGTGCTCGCGGTCGCCATGAAGTATGCGGACAAGAGCGCATTCGACCAGAAGAACATCGCCGGTCTCACCCTGCTGGGCCTCGTCGGCATGCTGGACCCTCCCAGGTCCGAAGCCAAGGAGGCGATCAGGTCCTGCCACGGGGCGGGCATCAGAGTGATGATGATCACAGGGGACCACGCAGCGACCGGAGCGGCGATTGGGAAGGATCTCGGCCTGATGGATGACCGGACACGCGTGGTGACAGGACAGGAGATCGAGAAGATGGGGGACGAGGAGCTCGCGCGGGCCGTCAGGGAGTCGAACATATTCGCCAGGACGACGCCCAGGCACAAGCTCAGGATCACCAATCACCTGGTGGCCGACGGGGAGGTCGTCGCTGTGACCGGCGACGGCGTCAACGACACCCCCGCCCTCAAGGCCGCGAACATCGGGGTTGCGATGGGGCTCAGCGGCACAGACGCAGCGAAGGAGGCGGCGGACATAGTCCTGAAGGACGACAACTTCGCCACCATAGTCGCAGCGGTCGAGGAGGGCCGGGACGTCTACAGCACGGTCCAGAAGCTCATCGCGTGGGCGATACCCACGAACCTAGGAGAGGCGATGATTCTGCTTATAGCGATAACGCTCGGCATAGCGCTGCCCCTGATGCCCCTGCAGATCCTCTGGATCAACCTCGTTACGGCGATCGCGCTGGCCGTCCCGCTCGTCTTCGAGCCGAAGGACAAAGGGCTCTTGGAAGGTCCCCCCAGGCCGCCGACCGAGAGGCTGATCACCAATACTCTCATCAGGAAGTTCGTCATCGTCTCCGGGCTGATGGTCCTGGGCACTTTTGGCATCTTCTACGCGTATCAAGACAGCGGAGAGACCGTCGCGCTGTCCCAGACTGTGGCGCTCAACACGCTAGTCTTCTTTGAGCTGGTCTACCTGTTCAACAGCAGATCGCTCACCGAACCTGCCCTGTCAATGGATCTTAGGGCGAACAAGTGGATACCCATCGGAGTCCTGGCATGCTTCATCTCGCAGCTCCTGATAACCTACTGGGGACCGTTCAACCACGTGTTCCACACAGAGGCCATCGGGCTCCTGGACTGGGCCACCGCCCTGGCCATAGCCAGCTCGGCATTCTTCGCTATAGAGGTGGAGAAGTACATCGTGAGGCGGACTAATAGGGCAGAGCCATCGGAAGACGATCACGCTCATATCTAAAGGAATAGATCTCGGGCTGACACCTTATATGAGACAATACTGGGACAGCCTACAGGACTGGTCTTTTTTCAACCGGCGCTGGCACCTCAAGAGCAACGCGGGGAGGTTTCTTGATACCATGCACGCTATCTTGGTCGCTCTCGCAGCATGAAGGTCAGCTCGCATCCGCCGTTAGGTCAATTACCCTGTCGACCTCTTTTTCCAGTTGGGACGGTAGACCGAGTATACCGACATCCATGAACCCTCTAATGATCATCGAGATCGCGTCCTCTTCCGACATCCGCCTTGTCATGAGATACGATATCTCCTTGTCGGATATCTTGCCGACAGACGCCTCGTGCGAGAGCTCCGCCCCCCCTTTGGATGCTATAAGCTCGGGTATCGAGTGGATGAACGATTTCTCGTCTAAAAGCAAGCCTTTGCATTCCAGATGTCCTCTGGCCGTCGGGTCGTGTGCCTCGATCCTGCCCCTCAAGATCATCTCCGAGCCGTTTCTGGAGATCGCCCTCGAGGTCATATCCGCGGCGGATTCGGGGCCGTTCAGGATTGCTGCGGAACCTATGTCCAGCTTCGTATTCGTATGGCCGTACAGTATGCTGTTGATGCTCGCTTTCGAGCTTTTTCCGTTGCAGTATGCGACCGGGTACATCTGAACGTCCTTGGCGGGCCTGAGCGACAGATAGTTCGAGATGAACACCGCTCCGTCGTCGAGCACCGCCGCGCTCCTCGGCCTCACGAAGGTGTCCTCGGACCAGCTGTGGACCATCGTGAAGTTCAGGTAGGAGTCTTTCTTGAGGAAGTACTCGGTTATCCCGAGATGGGAGGCCTTTTTCGCCCGCGAGTGCTGTACGCAAGTACTGATGATGTTGACATTCGCCCCCTCATCGACGATGATGATGTTGTATATCTTCTGCTCTATCTCCTTCTGCGCCATCATGAGGCATGCCTGCAGCGGGAATGTTATGTCGGCATTCTCCTTCACGTGGATGAAGTAGCCTCCGCTGAAATCCTCGGCGACTTTCCGGGTGTATTCATCCTTGTCCCGGTCGACGATCTTCCACCGGTAGTCGTCCACCCAAGGATATTTCTTGATCGCATCCTTGACGTCCATGAACTCGATCTGGTTCCTGAACTTCTCGTTGATCTTCGTGTATATCGTCTCCCTGTCCACATGCATCAGGGTCCCGGCGCGCTTGCTATCGTCCTTTTCGATGCCCGCCCTCACGGCCTCCTCTAGTATCTGGTGCGGTATCTCAGTCAGATCGGACGGCTTCAATGATCGTTCCATGGCCTGGTCACCTTCCTGTTGCACTGGATGCAACACTGGTATCCGCACTGCCTTAGCTCCTTCGCGATTCGGTTCGGGTCCGCGAAGCACTGCAGGGAGCTGTCGAATAGGACGCAGGCATACTTCGGGTCCATGTATTCGAGGATGCCGCCCTGATGTGTCACTATCAGTGCGGTCGCCTCATTGTCGTCGATGTACTTCTGAAGCTGCTCTCCCATCAGTTTCAACGTATCGACGTCCACGCCTGAATCGGGTTCGTCCAAAAGCAGAAGCTCGGATCTCAAGAAGAACATCTGGAGCATCTCCGCCCGCTTCCTCTCGCCGCCAGAGAAGCCGACATTGATGTCCCTGTTCAGAAACTCAGCGAGCTTGAAACTCTCGATCATCTGCATCTCGCTCTCGGAGAAATCGTCTTCCGGGTCTTTGTCCAGGCATCTCTTGAGTATCGCCTCGAGCTTCACGCCCGTTATCTCCGGAGGGTACTGGAATGCGACCGAGATACCCAGGTTTGCCCGCTCGTCGATCTCGAGGTCAGTGATGTCCTTGTCATCGAAGAAGATCTTGCCCTCGACCTCGTACCCCGGCAACCCGGCGATGGCGCTGATGATCGTCGTCTTACCCGAGCCGTTGGGACCGAAAAGCACGTAGATCTGGCTGCGCTTGAGTCTGAAATCGATGTCCTTGAGTATCCATCTGTTGCCGATTCTGACCCCGAAATTCTCCGCCCTGAGGATGTACAATAGCTGAACCTCCGGTGTGCGTTCGGGGATTCATATCTGCATTTTATAACTATTGCTGTCGCGGTATATATGTGGTCGATGAGTTATTATTCGCCAAACCGACCTGCCAGGTCGCATTAAAAAACGCATTTTTCGGCCTCGCTCGGGCGACCGTAACAGGCGATAAATATCTTTCCCGGGGATTCGGCATGTATGAAGGTGGCAAAACTCCTGAAATCGATCAGGCCGAGGACGGAGATCCAGGTGTCCATCATGGCTCTGACCTTTCTGATCGCGCTCGGAACGGTGGTATATAGATGGTTAGAAGGATGGAGCTGGGTAACCTGCTTCTACTTCTCGGTATCCACGCTGACGACGGTCGGGTACGGAGACTTCTATCCGACGACCGAGCTGTCCAGACTCTTCACCGCGTTCTATGTGCTGGCCGGTGTGACTGTCGCTTTGACAACGATCGGGCTTGTCGGTGCTGATTATCTCAAGAGACGCGATGAGAGGCTCAGCCGGATAATTTCGAAAAGCCGATAGACACTCGAATACTGCAGATTCGTCGATCCGCACGTAAAGAACAGCTCAGAGTCTGAACTTCTTGCCCGGGTTCATGATGTTGTCCGGGTCAAGGCACTTCTTAATGTTCCTCATTATCTCGAGGGCTACCTCGGAAAATTCGATATCCATGTTGTCCATTTGAGCGAGTCCTACCCCCTGACATCCAGCTATGGAGCCGCCAAGCCCCGAAGAGAGTTCGGCGATTTCGCGCACCGCCTTCCTGTAGTTCTCATACCCATCCTCGCCGCTCGGTATTATGAATCTCCCGTAGGTCATGCAATATCGCCCCACATCCAGGCTGTACTTGTCCAGCCCGAGTGGGTCAAGGCCGTACCGGGGCATGATATCGTTATAGAGCTTGTCGTAGAACTCCCTGGTGTGCTGCTGCGGTATGACCGGCGTCACGCTGTCCTGGTACGAGGTAAGTGCCCTGGCTCCGCACCATATCATCTCGTAGTAATTCATCATCTTGTGGGCGTACTCGTCCTCCGCGATGAGCCCTCCGGTCTCGTGGACTATCCCGCGGACGAACTCCAGCTGCGCCTCAACCTCCTTTGCCAGGCCGTCGAACATGACGAAGAATATGCCGATCTTTCCCTCTGGCGCACCCCAGTTCGCTGTCTCCGGATCCTCGTACACCTCTGCCCCCACGAAGTTGATTCCGGAGGCTTTCAGTTTCTTGCCCGCCTCATTCGCGCCCCAGAAGTCGTCATAGAATGCGAGTATGGCGTCCCTCGTCTCCGGCATCGGCTCGACCCGAAGCGTTGCCTCGGTGATGATGCCGAGGGTCCCCTCCGCACCCAGGAACAGTTGCGACAACCTGTACCCTGTCGAGGTGTAGAGTACCTTCTTGCCCGTCCTGAGTATCCTGCCGTCCGCGAGCACCACCTCGAGGGACATAATTCGGTCGCCGATCGTCCCGTACTTGTTGTGCCTCCTGCTGAAGCCCGTCGTAGAAATCGAGCCGCCGATCGTCGCGATCTTCAGAGACCCCTGCTCCTGGTTAAGAGCCAGACCGTGCTTGTTCAGCTCCTCCTCCAGGGTCTTCAGCGTTATCCCGGACTGCACGGTCACGCTGAGGTTGGGCTTGTCGATCTCGATGACGCGATTCATCTTCACGGTGTCCACGATGATGCCGCCCAGAACGGGTACCAACATTCCTGTCCTGTTCGAGCCTCCTCCCTTGGGCAGCAGGGGGACCTTGTGTCTGGCGGCTATCTCTACCACCCGCTGGACATCCTCGGTGCTCTCCGGCAAAACTACGAGATCTGGCAGATACTTGTACTCCTCTCCGAAGCGCAGCGTGTATGTGTCCTTTGTATAAGGGATAAGGTCGGCTTTTTCGTGCAGCACCTTCTCCTCCCCTATGACGGAGGCGACCTGCCTAACAACTTCCGATCTGAGAGAATCATCCATTGATATCGCGGCAACTGAATTTCCCCCGGCTATTAAATAATGACCGAAGAGATGCTCCCGACCTTTTCCGGGAAAGTGATATCAGACAATAGTGGGATTACATCGCAGGTCACGTTAATGGACGATGACGAGCCATCGGCAGAGGAGGATGCCCAGAGAAAGCTCAAGGGACTCGAATCCACGATTGGATCGCTCAGAGACACCCAGTCCGAGCTGGTGAAATATGTCGATCTGCTAAGGAACCTCTCCTCGAGATACATCAAACTCATGAGTCTATATTCCCAGCACGGCCGGATCTCCGTGGATTTGGCTATCCCCGAGATCAAGGATCCCATATCAAAAGATATCCTC
>DSAX01000014.1 GCA_011046235.1 Methanobacteriota archaeon
CGCTTGGGATGCTAGTGCTGGGATATATCCTGATTATAATCACGTTATTTTTCGGGGATATCTTCCCCTAGGTGAACTTGACCATCTTCGCTTTCCCGCTTCCGAGTTGGATCATGAACGCCTTGCACGGGTCCGGTGTGTGATTGTGCATTTTCTGGAAGAGCGTCTGATCCTGCCAGGTAGATGCGTTAATCATGATGACGCCCCTGTAGTCCCCGAGTCCTGCGGCGTGTACATGCCCAGTCACAAAGATGTCAGGCACCTCGTCTATTACCAGATAATCCTTCTGCTCTGGCGCGATGGCGGTTTTCTCGCCGTATATGGGGGCGAGATGCCTTCGCCTCAGCATCTCCTTCATTATCTCGAGGGGCCTCTCGTAGGAGAACCCAGGTGCGGCGCCGACCCAGTCATCGATGCTTCTCCCGTGATAGATCAGTACCTGCCTCCCCTCGATCTCTACCATTGCCGGGTTTCCGACCATCCTGATGTTCGAATCGAAATTGCATGAGATGGATTTGGGAAGCGCGGGCTGCGGTTCGGCAAGCCGCACCGCATCATGGTTCCCCGGGGATGCCAGAATCAATATGTCGTCGCGGACGTCCTTCAGCTGCTCGGCCAACACCTCATACTGGCGGTACACGTCGTCTATCAGCAGCTCGTCCTCCTGGTCGGGGTAAATTCCGATTCCGTCCACGAGGTCGCCCGGCATCACCAGATACTTCACATCTTGTGCCTCTTCGGCGGTCTTCAGCCACTCGAGGAAAGAGCGCCATTGGTTCTCAAGGAAGGTATTGCTCCCGACGTGTATATCGCCAACGAAGACCGCCCAGGAATCGGAATCGCTCCTTCTCAGACCGCCGTTTATCGGAATGTCCGGTCTGACGACCTCCTTCGCCACAATCATTTCCCCCCTCTTCGCGGTATTGCCGATGATACCTATCACCTCGTCGTTTACGACGACGTCGTTGAACGCAGGAGAGCCCTTCAACACGAGCACGGTGATCGAATCGTCCTCGTCCTCCAGTGAGATTATTCGGTGGCCGTTCTTTGTCGTCCTCGCGCTGCTGACCATGCCAATTATCTTTATCTCCCTCTCCAGTTTCTTGGCCTTGGCGATCGATACGCTCCCCTGAAGCTCTCTCCGCCGCAGCAGCATCCTCTTAATCGATCTGTATCTGTCCTGGAATAATTTCATGAAATCCGCGATGTCCCCGATGCAGGTCGACATCCCGGTGATATCCTTCTTGATCGTGACGGCATAGTTTCGCTCCCTTTCAGCAGTGTCCTTCGTGATCACGTTGATGTTCGGGATCTCCTGCACCGTAGACCCGAAGCTCAGTATCTCCTCCATATTCTTCCGGGTCAGAACCATCGGGAGCCCCTTCTTCGACACAGATAGAAACCCATCGATGACTTTAAGGGGGTTTGGCTGCATGCAAAGGAGGTCAGCTGCGTCAGGCTCGATCAGTGTGCCCCTTTGGGATAATATCTCGAGAACCTGCCGCCTCATACTGGCATACAACCGATAGCGGATTTAAATAGATTTTCTCTCATGTCGCAAATGATGAGAGAGATAATCCTTCGTACGCCGCTGTTCCCTACCGAGGATGTCGAGAAGGTCAGGGATGCGATATTGAATATTTTTCCGGATGCGGAGATAGATATCGTCGACGATCAACTATTGGGAAGGGCGAAATCGGTCGAGCGATTCGCCGAGATACTTCGGGACAACAAGATAAGGGATGCCGCAAGATCCCAAATTTTGCACGGAAACCAGGGGGGCAAGGCGGTTTTTTGGTTAAGTAAGCAGGTCGCCACCGTGGGGAAGGTCAACTTCACGGGAAAAAATGTCATCCTGGGGTCTATAGAAGTACAGTTCATCGACGACGACATGGACTCACTGGTCAACTCGATCGCCCCGTCGACACGGGAGCCGAGGGAGAATCGTATATGATCGGAATATCCTGCCCGAACTTCTCACTTATTCCCTTCGATGAGTTATTGGAGGAGATACGCCAGGATTTCGAACTCTGGGAGGTCGTTGCCGAACTCGACCACGATCTGCTCGGTATCGAGGACAGAATATCGTACGCACAGGAATCATACGGTATGAAGTTCAATATCCATGGCCCGATTGCCGATATGAACATCGGGAGTCCTTCGGAGAGGCTCAGAAAGGCTTCGATCGAGGAGCTGTTCCGGATCATCTGCTGCTGCGAGAGGCTGGGAATCGGATGTCTGACGGTTCATCCCGGTTCCGCATTTGCCTACGGCGACGATATCAAGGCACGGGTCCGTGAGGCGACGCGGCAGTCACTCGAGGAGATCGATGATCGGCTGCAGGGGTCGGGGCTATCGGTCGCCCTCGAGAATATGCCGCCCGCGAGCTGGAGCATTTGCCACGATGCGAAAGAGCTCCTTTCGCTCATTTCAGGTACGAAAATCGGAATTTGCCTCGACATCGGGCATGCGCATATCGCGGGGAGCACACAATCCTTCCTAGAAAGCGATGTTCCGGTCATTAACTTGCACCTGCACGACAACCACGGCTCTAGTGACGAGCACCTTCCACTCGGTTCCGGGAATATCGATATCGAGTCTATTCTAAGAGCACTCGGAGAGCGCTACAAAGGAGATTTCATAATAGAGTCGAGAACCCTCGAAGAGGGGTTGATGAGCCGCGAAATACTCCAAGAAATGCTCTAATTTTTCATCTTTGTAAAAAGGATGGCTCCTCCATCTAACCAAGATAATGTTATTGCCGTTCAGGCATAGGTCTGATGACGGAAAGCATACCACGTCTTACGAACACGAAGAGTCTTTTCGCGTAGATCACGAAGAAGACCGCCCCGCAGGCAAGCCATGCAAGTATGAGAAAGCTAAGCGGCAGGGACAGCACGATCGAGTCGAAGAAGTCGACCGGGATACTCAGGAAATCGAAGGCAAAGTGAAAGAAAATCGCCGCATACAACCCATATCTCACGAACAGAAACCCGGAACAGAGTCCGGCCAATCCGGAGGGAACCGTTTTCCATATGTCCCACCCCTCGAGATGCGCGAGCGCGAACATGATTGATGAGAAGAGTATGACCAGGCTCTCGACGGCCTCCAGTTTGAATTTCCCTCCGAAGAGATAATTGGCCGGAGCCCGCATCCGCTCCTTCCGGAAAAGAAAGTCTATTATCAGGAGCGGGACGCCGATTAGAAGTACGCGGGATATGACCTCTTCCCAGACGCTCGCTTTGGTGAACATGTATACCTTTTGCCACATCTCCTCGTCGAACGGAGGTACGTTCGGGTCCGCCCCGCCAAAGTTTGCCAGGAGATAAAATACCTGTGTGAAGAACAGGATGGCAATGAACAGGGTCCCCGCGGCGAATATCGCACTTGCCCGGTCAGATTTCCCCTCCAGCAGCTCTAGAGGAAAATCTTTCCTGCTCCTCCATGCGATCAGCCCATACGAGGCAAGAATCGCGGCAACCATGGCTCCGAAGAACAGCACCAGCGTCAGACCGCTTATCCGGAAAAGCGGCGTCACCTCGGGTGTGATGATGAAGATCGAGTCGCTCCTGTTGGCGTCGGAGTCAAGCAGTTCGACCACCACTTCTGGGGACACGAAAATAAGCACGGCCAAAGCAACTGCCAGGTAGATCGCCAGGGTGATGGTGCAGAGTGCACCGAGCTTGGTCACGATCGAGCGCCACTCCTTTCTCTGACGGATTTTCTGCTCCCTTCTCAACCGATCTATATCGAACGGTTCCTGAAACGGCCAAAAAGGTGTCTGCGGGGACGCGTCACTCACGGCTGGTGGCCCCGTTCCGACATCCTGAGCATCGTCTTCCTGCATAGCGCCGCTCCCGCATCATTGCATACTGATCGATTAGGGCCAATATGGCCCCTGTCCAGATAGGACCAGTCCGTATATATATCATAAGCGGGGCGAGTGGTAATCTATATTAATACCCGATGCATCATTGTCCGCTCTAATCAGCTAAAATGGAGGCACAAAACGTGACAGAACTGAATGAGGATGAGGCTGGTAGGCAACGAGTGAAATTCGAGACGATCGGGGAGCCGCTCAAGATCCCCTTCGGCAAGAACAACTTTCTTGAGATAGCGAAGAAAAAGGCGATAACCGACGAGGGAGTCAACGAGTTCATATCGATCTCCCGAGGGTACTATCTCCAGGACAAGACCGAGAGGTTCAAGAAATCGGTCTCATTCCCAAACGAGCCCGAGATCAAGAAGCAGCTGATGGAAAAGATCGAGTCCTTCTGAGAGGGGCTTCCAGCGCTTCTCATTTTTTCTCATTTTCATACATACTGCGTCAAATCGGCCGTCGGGCGCCATACGGGGCTGGTGGAAAATGCCAGGCAGAGCCGCGCCTATACATTGTCGATGCATCTGGCGCTCATATCAAGATACCCAGACCAAAAAATATAAGTCATTACCGCAGGATATTGCGTGGACCAAAATTGTCCTCCGGGGTGAGCTACTGAACCCAGAAGCTTTCGCTGAACGCATCATCAAGATACGGCACGACGAACTCGTGGCTACGAAGAGGCTCTATGAGACCGTCATGACCTTCGCCGCCCACGGTCTTTTCTACAGGGCCGGTAGGCTGATAGGGGAGAGGATCGCGAAGACCATAGGGACCGAGCTGGAGGATCTCAAGGCCTACCTGATTGAAGAGGGGTGGGTCCTGGACATCGATTTCGAGGGAGACACCGTAATTGTCAAGGGGTCGATAGAAATTGACGAATCGGATATGCCCACCTGCCATATACTGCGCGGTCTCCTGTCGAAGTTCTTCGAGGAGAAGATCGGACGCGACGTTTACAGTCACGAGCGCAACTGTCAGTCCAAGAAGGACGAGTATTGCGTGTTTTCGCTCGATTCGGGGGTGATAGAGTGAACCGGAAGGAAACTGGCATACCTGGACTTGATGGAATGATAATGGGCGGTTTCCCGTTCCCTTCTGCCATTCTTTTGGCGGGGGAGCCCGGCACCGGCAAGACCACACTGGCCGTTCAGAGCCTGTTTGCGGGTGCGAGTCGGGGGGAGAGAGGCCTGTACATAACCGCGATATCCGAACCGCAGTGGCTCGTCCAGAAGTTCCTGTCCTCATTCAATTTCTACAACCAGGAGTACGTGGAGCGCGGGAACGTGACCTTCATCGACATCGGCCAGGCGCTCATGAAGAACCCCGGGGAGATGCTGAACATCATAAAGAAGAAGATCGAGCAGCACAGCCCCCAGAGGGTCGTGGTCGACCCGATCACGCCCATATGCGATCTGCTCCAGTGGAGGGGCGAGACCAGAGAGTTCATACACGAGCTGTTCGCCTTCCTGAAGGCCTACGGATGTGTGGCCACCATCACCGCGGAGATGTCATATGACGACATCGCCCACAGCCTCGAGGCGTACATGGTCGACGGGGTCATCGTCCTGTCGTATCCGGAGGAGGAGAAGGTGCGAAGGAAGTTCCTCGAAGTACTGAAGATGCGGGGGACGAAGCATACTACCGGCAGGCAGCTCATCGATATAACCGACGACGGGATCGCCGTCCAGGCAGGCCTGCGCTGAGGGCAGGAGCGCCTAACATGGAACCCGATGACATCGGCATTCCCGCGGGCCATTCTTACCTTTTCAAGAAGGGCGGCAGCAGTGCCGCGTTCGACATTTTCAAGAGGTTTCTAGTAAGCGGAAGAAGGGGGATAATTCTATCGAGATTGCCGCCGGAGAAAATACCGATACTGTACGAGGTCGAGTGCCCCTCAATATGGATCGTGAGCAGGCCGCCCTCCAAAGGCAGCGTAATGACCGTAGACCCGCAGCGCCTGACGAGGGTGTACTCGCTGATCGGGGACTTTGTTCGGAACAACCCGGGCTCAGTCGCGCTTCTGGACGGACTGAACTACCTGCTTTCCGAGAACGATTTCTCCTCGGTAATGAAGACCGTCCAGCTGATAAACGAAGCCGTAGCCATGACCCGATCCATACTGCTTGTACCGATAGATCCAAAGGGGTTTTCTGATACGGAGCTCGGGTTCCTGGAGAGGGAAATACCCCCCTTCGAGATGGACTTCTACGCCATGGAGCTGCTGAGGGGCGACAATATTTTCTGATTCGAAGCCGTTCGGGGGATCGTGAGCAAAGGAGAATTGGGCAAGATACACGTCTACACCGGAGAGGGAAAGGGGAAGACCACCGCGGCTTTCGGTCTCGCAATCAGAGCCTCCGGCAACGGGTTCAAGGTCCTGATCATTCAGTTCCTGAAGAAGGGGGGGCAGATAGGCGAGGTCGTCTCCTGCAAAAGGCTGCCAGGAGTCACCGTAGAGCAGTACGGCACGGGCAGGTTCGTGCACGAAGAATCGATAACCGAAGAGGACCGCGGACTCGCAACAGGCGCGATGGAGCGAGCGGTCAAAGCAGCTTCTTCCAGAGAGACGGACCTGTTGATCTTGGACGAGCTGAATATCGCGGTGCACTTCGGCCTCGTATCAGTCGAGAAGGTGATTCGGCTGATCGACTCCAAGCCGAAGGACATGGAGCTGGTGATCACCGGGCGATACGCCAAGGACGAAGTAATCGCCCGTGCGGACTATGTCACCGAGATGTGCGCCATCAAGCACCCATATTTCCTCGGGGAAGAGGGCAGAAAAGGCATCGAGTTCTGAATCTCAGATTTCCTTCCTTTTGGCGGCGGACTCGGTCAAGAGGAAGCGGATTTCTTCGTTTGTGAATGTCGTGTTCTTTCTGAGCCCATCTTCGTCCCTCTCCCTCAGCATGCGCAGTATCATGGGAGAACCGCGGGAAAGCGCGAATATCCTCCCGAAGGCCTCCTCGGGGATCCCCTCATTGCCGAGCAGCCTCCTCGCATGAGCCTCTGTAAGGCCCCTGACCGTCATCTCCCTGACGATATCGGCATCGACATGCTCCTTCCGGTAGAACCTGCTGTAGGAG
>DSAX01000067.1 GCA_011046235.1 Methanobacteriota archaeon
AATAATGGCATCCCATGATTTTATTGTATGCAATGGCGTGTCCAGAGGCTGTATCTCCTGCGGGAATAGGGTCAAAGGCGCCGCACAGGCATTAAAATCAATGTTGAGAATGAAGACAGTTAGTTATTTTATTCTCCCTTCTGATTAGGTGTTTGCTCTATGCATTCCCCCTTGGTCCGATCGGGGATGCCACTGCATAATATCCCCAAAGGGATTCAGCAAAACGAGATAAGGGTGTTGATAATGGCAAAGAAAACCATCTCGCCTATTTTAGTCCCCATCCAGGGTGCTATCTTCGGCTCGAAGGGCAAGATGAAGCTCGTGAAAATCATCCTGGTTGACCACAGTGGAAATGTGCTCAAAGATTTCTCAGCCAGCGATGAGGTATACGTAAGCCAGGAGAGCTTGAACAACGCAATCGGAGGCCGCAATCTGGCAGCCAGGAGCGAGTTCGAATTCGGAGAGTTCCGGATCAGGATCGTCCCTGGAGATGGAGTCTCTGCGGTACTGATAGGCCAGGGAGGCATTCCAGATAGAGATGCCGGAATAGTGGAAGCACTGATGTCGGGCGTCAGGGCGAATATCGGAGATGAGATAGCCGGCAGATTGGAGGATCTCGCCCAAAGGGACGCGAGATTGAAAGAACTGGAGACCGAGATGGAGAACACGAGCCAGGAGCTGACCAGGGAAAGGGAGGAATGGAAGTCGGCTATCGACGGCATTGAGACGAGGGAGTCTGAAATCGCGCAGAGAGAGGCCGCGGTCGCGGATAAAGAGACTGAGATCGTCTCCAAGATGGAGGACCTGGAGAACCTGCTGAGGGAGATCGAGAGCAGGGAGGAGTCGCTTTCCTTGAGGGAGGAGGCGCTCGATAAGAGCCGGAAAGCCTTCGAGATCATGGTCGAATCCAACAAGGAGGAGCTCAAGATCTTGGATGAATCGATGTCAGAGAAGAAGCTGAAGATGAACGACGAGGAGAGCCGGCTGAAGGAGATCAAGCGGGACCTCAAGAAGAAGGAGAAGAACATCGAGAAGATGGAGAAGAAGTACGAATCCCTGAGCGCGAAAGAGACCAGCATCTCGGGCAGAGAGCGGGAACTGAAGAACCAGGAGAAGCGGATAACCGAGCTGCAGGAGAGCATGAAGAAGGGCATGAAGGAGCTCCCGTCGGAGATGCAGGAGCTGCTGAGTAATATCGATATGAAGAAGGCGGAACTGCAGAATGTTCAGGACCAGATCAAGGACGAGAGGAACAAATTCAACGATGAGACATCGGGCCTCAGGAAGGAGCTCACGGATCTGGAGGAGGAGCTGAGGCAGAGAGCTTCCGAGCTCGAGGAGCGCGAGAAGAGAATCGCCGAGGAAAAAGATGAGCTGGATAGACGTCTTTCCGAGGTCGACCAGATAGAGAAAGACATAAGGTCAACCGCGGAAACCGTGGAAGCCGACGGCAAAGCACTCGAGGCGGAAAAGGCATCATTCTATACGAAGAAGGAACAGCTGCTTTCCGAGCTGGAAAACGAGAGGAACCAGCTGGAAGGGTCGTATCAGTCAAGAAGAACCGAGCTGGAGGAGAAGGAGAGAGAACTCAGGGACATGACGAGAAACCTCGAGGAGACCGCCTCAAACCTGGAGGTGGAGAGGACGAAGCTGGATACGCTTACTTCCCAGCTTACATCGAGGGAGGCCATGTTACAGTCAAAGGAGCGCGAGATGGAGGCCACATACGCGACCTTTGAGAGCAGGAAGGCGGAGATAGAGCAACGCGAGGCAAAGCAGGCCGAGTTGGGAGCGCAGCTGAGGGAGAGGGAGGAGAACCTGGCGGCGAAGGAAAACGAGCTTTCGTCCAAGGAATCTGAGCTTGCCAGCATATCATCCGAAGCGGAGCATATACTCCAGGAGACGGAGGCCGAGAGGCTGAGGGTCGAATCGGATAAGGCCGGACTTCAGGAGAGAAAGACTGCCCTGAGCCAGCGAGAGGCCGAGCTCGACCAGAAGGAGAGAGAGATACGCGAGAGGGAGCAGGAGCTCCAGCCCACCGTCGAGGAGATCGAGCGGAAGAGGGCCGAAATGGAGAAGCGGGAGGCTTCTCTTTCGGAAAGATCGATGATTTTCAACCAGAAGCAGACGGAGCTCGCCGATCTGGAACGCGACCTGAACTCCAGAAAATCGCAGTTAGAGACGCGAGAGAGGGATATCGAATCCAAGGCAGCCGAAATGGGATCGATCGAGGAGCAGCTCAGCATCCAGATGGCAAATGTCGAGAAGGAGAGGGAGCAGATAAGAGCCGTAAGACACGAACTGACCGAGATGCAGAAGGAAATCGAGGCTCGAGAAACGGGGCTGGACAGCCACCTATCTTCTCTGAAAAAGAAGGAGGACCAGCTGAGGGATCTCTCCTATGAGCTCGAGGATAAGACCAAGGAGATAGAGGATATCGAACGTCAGCTGACCAAGGAGAAGAAGCGGCTTTCGGATGACAAGTCGGACACTAACGAACGCATGAAGGCGCTCGAGCAGCGCGAGGCGGTCCTGAGGTCGGAGGTCGAGGCGATTCAGACTCTGGCAAACGAGCTCGAGAGCGCCAGGGAGAGCATGACATCCAGCAGGAAGGAGATCGAGGAAACGAGAAGCCAGCTGATCAATGAGATAGGCAGGATTCAGGACCGGGAGAACGAAATCGAGGCGCTTGCCGGCGAGATCGAGAAAGGGCAGGATGAGATCGCGAACCAGCGCGAGGAGCTCGAAAAAGCCAGAGACGCCTTTGAGCGGAAAGAGGCGGAGCTGGAGAAGAGATCCAATGAGCTGGTCGCACTGCAGCAGGAGTTCTCTCAGATAGAGAACGCACTTTCCGAAAAGGAGAAGCAGCTTGAAGTCAAGGAGAAGAGCCTCCAGGAGGAGGATAAGGCGATTTCAAGCAGGCGGCAGGAAGTCGAAATGAGGATAAGCGAACTGCAGGAGTTCGAGGACAAATACGCCGGCAGGCTGCTGGAGATTCAGAAGAAGGAGGCGGAGCTGGCGAAGGTCGACGAGATTGCGGAACAGCGCCTCAAACCGTTGGAGGAGAGGGAAAGGTCGATCGAGAAGCTCGGAGAGGAGCTCACAAGAATGAAGGAGGAGCTCTCAAAGAAAGAGACCGAACTCAACGACCGGGAGAAGTCACTGAGCGAGTTGCAGGCACAGGCAACCGCAAAGTCCCCGGAGCTGGAAGCGGAGATTCAGAGGCTGAGAACCGAGAATGCCAGATTGACCGGGGAGCTCGAAGCAGCAAATCAGTCCAAAATCCAGCTAGAGGGCAGGCTCAACCGGCTGGAAATGGAGGCGGAACAGGCAAAGGCGGAGGAGATTCCCAAACCCGAAGAAATAGCTGAGGAGACGACTGCTCAACCGAGTCAAGTGGCCGAAAAGAAGGAGAAGATAGCGGAGAAGGAAAAGGAGCTCGAGGAGAAGGAGAAGGAGCTCGGCAAAGAGGAGGAGATCCTCGAGAAGCAGAAGAAGGCCGTGGGAGAGCAGGTCGATACTCTCTCCGAGATAACCAAGAGACTTCAGAATCTGAAGGCGAGAACGAAGAAGGACTAGAAACGAATATGCGGCCGGTGGAGGCACCGGTCGCAGATGCGTATTTTTTGTTTAATTTCAGTCAATTGATTCTAAATAAGTGCCAAAAATAAGTATATGATTGCTGTGGCTTTGAGGCTCAGAACGCGTTGCTTTTCCGGACGTCCCGGGTCTCGTCAATGAGCTCTTTTGTCAGCTCGATCGCCAGGTCGATCTGCGAATTATCCATCGCCTTCCGGATCAATTTGATCTTCGTGATCTGCGGATTCACATTGGCGCCCTTGAACTTCATGTCGAGAAGGACCTCCCGGAGCGTGGACACCTCTCTTCGGACCATGTCGGTGACGTTCGGGACCAGCGCCTTCTTGGTCTCCTCCGCGAGCGATGTCACAATGTTCCAGTTGCCCTCCTCGCAGGCCTTCCAAGCGGCCACGAGCAGCCGGCGTGCGTCGTTCGTCTCTGCGCCGAACTCGCCAGCCTTGTCGACGATCTTCTCCATTCTCTGGAGCAGACTCGCGGATTTTGAGAAGCTGGATGTCTTGGTCGAGGTCCCGCCGTTGCCGGATTTCCCCTCAAGCGCCATCTCGACGACCTTGACCTTCTGGGAGTCATCCTGTTCATTCAAGAGCTCCTCAACTGATTCTTCCATGGATGAGGTGCTTTCCTGTTCTGCAAGTCCGATGTCCGGTTCTGGCCGAAGCGCTTCGTCCGGCATTTCCGGCCTTCGCTCTTCAGGCATGACATCGGTTTCGACGATATCCTTCCTCTCTTCGACCGGGTCCAGTTCGACCTCGAATGCCTCGTCGTCATCGGAGAACTCCGCCCCGCAGAAGGGGCAGGTCGAGTCGTCCTCGCCGACGAGCATATCGCACATGCCGCACTGGAAGTATACTGAGGGCTCTTCAGAAGCATCGTGTGCAAATTCATTTCTGATATTGGAGGCCTCTCGGAGCCTAACGGGGTCTTCCACGGGCAGGTCATCATACTGGATACCGATCCTTTCCTCATGGAAGTACTTGGAGTAATCGATGTCGTCCTCCGCTGGACTTCGCCTTTCCCGGAAGTTGTCTGTCGGCCTCATGGATAACCGAATATTACTTTCTCGAGGTGACTATTTAAAATCTGGTTTTTGAGTATCAGAAATGCTACATCTTTCCGATCTGCTGGCGGCGGAATATTAGTCACCGTCCGGGAATTTCTTCCCGGGGTTCATTATACCCTTTGGGTCCATGACCTTCTTGATCCGGCGATAGAGCGCAATGTACTCCTCCCCGAGCTCGGACGCGATGTGGTCCCGGTGCAGCAGGCCCAGGCCGTGGCAGGCGGCAACGGTGCCCCCGAGCGAAGATATCAGGCTTGATGCCTCGTCGACCGCGGCTATATATGATTCCCAGCCTTCGTCGGTAGATGGAATAGAGAATCTGGTGCCAAATATCATGTGTCTCCCGAAATCGAGGCTCCTGTTGGCTCCCGGAATCGTCCTGAGGCCGTGTCTCGGTAGGATATCGCCGAGCAGTTTGCCGAAATATTCCTTTTCACGGGTCCTGGGCACATAGGCGACGATGACGTCCTCATGACCGATCTCTGCCCTCATCCCGCACCAGTGCATCAGGAACGCGCTCCAGGCCTCCGCTGCGGACTTCGCATCCGCGAGCTTGCCTCCCGATCCCCCGATTATTTCCGTCGAGATACGCTCCGCGGCCTTCGTTTCCGGCTCGGTCCCCTCGAACGCTAAAAGCATCCCGGCTTTTGCGTCGGGGTCGCCTAAGTCCGGAAGCCCTCTCTCGTCCTCCCATATCCCCCCTCCTATGAAAGAGACGCCCCTCGAGACGATCTGATCCGCGGCATCCTCCGCGGACTCGTAGTCCGGGAAGGCGGCGAGCACCGGAGAGGTCACCTCAGGCGCGACCTCCACCCTCAGTGTCACCTCGGTTATGACGCCGAGGGTGCCCTCGGCACCGACGAAAATCGCGGTAATACCGACCGTGGACGAAGTATAGGGCACTATGGGACCGGTGCGAAGGACGGTCGAATCTCCGAGGACGACCTGCAGCGAAGATATGCGCTCCCAGATATTGCCGTACTTCTGGTTCTTCCTGCTGTAGGCGGCCGTGGAAATCGCGCCTCCCACCGTTGCGATCTTCTGGCTCCCCTGCTCGTGACCGATCGTGAAGCCCTGCTTGCTCAACAGAAGCTCCAGCTCCTGCAGGTTTATGCCCGCCTGTACGGTCACGAGCATGTCCCGGCGGTCGAGCGAGAGCAGACGGTTCATTCGAATCGTATCGATCACGATCCCGCCGTGGATCGGCACGAGCATCCCCGTTCGGCTAGTCCCGCCTCCCTTGGGAATAAGCGGTATGTGATGCCTTGCCGCGATTCTCACAATTGAGGATACATCGGCAGTAGAATTCGGAATCACGACGATATCTGGAAGATATTTGTCCTGCTCGGAGAATCGCAGGGCGAATGTGTCCTTGGCAAACGGGATCAGGTCGGTCTTCTCATGGAACACACGGTCGCGACCTATGACGGATATCATCTCCTCTACAACTGATTTCTTCAGATCGTCGTCCAGCATTATACCAAACCTCCTATCTCATCCGCACTGTTCCGGGTCCGCTGATTGAGCTCTTCGTTATTGAGCATGACGATGCATGTATACCATTTTAAATTGCTTTCAGCGTTGCTATTTTGTAGTATTGTAGGATATAGCCTCGGGATGATAAGCAGGGCGGTCTTCTTTCAGAGCCTCCCGTTCCTTATTGCGACTGGTCTGGGCGAGAGCGTTGCAGGCCTTCTGTTCGGCGGCCTCGACAAAGCCATCGAGCAGGCCCCGGGACTAATCGTCATGATACCCCCGCTGATAGGCCTGAGGGGGAACATCGGATCGGCCCTCGCATCCAGGCTTGGTACCGCGACCCACCTGGGCCTTGTATCGAGCAGGGAGATTCTGAACGAAAGGGCGAAGACCGAGGTCGTTACCGCGATAATCCTTTCGCTGATTCTGTCGCTTCTCATCGGCGTGACCGCCTTCATCACATGCGGGGCGTTGAATCTGGCCCATATGGAGCTCTGGAAGTTCGTGTTCGTCGCCGCATCGACGGGGTTCATCGACGGAACGCTGCTGAGCCTGATGACCCTCGGGATCATCTTCCTCGCGGACAGGAGAGGAGCGGATCCGGACAACATCGCCTCTCCCGCGCTGGCGACGATCGGAGACCTGACGACCCTTCTCGTTCTGTTCGTCATCGTCACGGGCACGGGGGTGGTGGTGTGAACCGGGAGATCATGCTTGCAGTCCTGAAACAGTCCATTCCCGTGCTCATCGTCGCGATGCTTCTCGGGATCGCGGCCGGGCAGATACTGAACCTCTCGGAGTCGCTGATACTCGTGCCC
>DSAX01000108.1 GCA_011046235.1 Methanobacteriota archaeon
ATTTTGATTTGATACAATATCTAATATCATTTATGCTTGAAAAGTCGTACTGTAGAGTTACAATTATGATCTCATTGTTATTCTGAAAATTAATTGTCCACTCGCCATCGCTCGGGACGGCAAACAATCCATGGCCGATTGTCCCGCCCTCAACTTCGCTGTACTTAGTACCATCTTCATCCTCGAGCCAGAAATCCACTGTTCCGGCTCCAACCACTTCCCAATCCCACTCGATAAGATCTCCCCTGTCCAGCTGATATGTCCAATTTAAATAGGCATGAGGTCCCAGAATCGTTGTCTCCGCACTGACTATGCCCGGGAATATTATGGCGAATCCGATTAACATCGGAATTATCCAGTATGATCGAGGTTTCATAGTTATCCTCCTTAATACTGATATTATGCCATATTAAGAACGCTTTCGTATACGCACATCAAGTCGATACATCTATTGCAGTCCATCGTGGAAATATTGCAATATTAATACAAAATCGATTCCCATCGACTTAACCGATGATTAATAATTTTTATGTCTTGTCGCTGCCTATCTATGCCTTGAAAACCTGTCGAGAAGATCGCATATCTCATCCGATGCTTCCTTCGAATAAGATCCAATCTTCTCTTGTCCGCGGACATAAGTCTTAGCCGATTCGATTGAAATTCTGGATCCTTTTGCGACGACACTAGCTATAACTGTTGAGGCAATCGATTTATCGATCTCGTAGTTGCTCATTATTTCCTTGATTCCGTATCTGAAAAGTGGTATTCTATGGAGATTGAGCATTTGAGTCCTCTCGCTTTCCCGAGGACGGTACCTTCTCGTATCCCTGCTGTTTCTTCGCCCTTTATATCTCCCGCTGTTACCGGCCAAAATATCTCTCCTGTTGTGTATGCATACAGGCTGATGCTATTTAAAATGACTGGATGTCACGGAATATGTATTATTTTTCAATAAATATCTATTTAACTTGATATCAAAATCGGCTGGATTTGATTGCACGCTATTAAAAAAAATATAAAATGAGGGCGAATAAGCACTGCCTGTCAGAGAACGGATACGATTCAGCATTATAGTTGTTTTATTTGCTTCTTCCCGGAAGTAATTTATAAAATCTCTGAGGCGGATGAGAGTCTGATAGACATGCCATCAAATCCGAAGATTGAGCATAGAAAAGCATCGAGCATTGCGTTTATTGAGCACCGGGGCCGTACGACAAGATTCCGTGGGAGGAGTATATTGAGCGATTATACGGTTGGGCCAAGGAACAGAAGGCAATGCCGGGCTTCTACCCGATGGGAATTTATCACGATGATCCAGACAAAGTGCCCGCTGAGGCATGCAGTAGCAATATTGCTATCACGTTCAAGGGGGACGCTGTTGAGTCAAGAGATATCAAAATCGGTAAACTGCCAGATATGAGTGTGGCATCCTTATCGCACAAAGGGCCGGGCAGCGAATTCAAGAACACTATTCGAGATTGTCAAAATGGATCGAGGACAAGGGATACACGGTTATTGGTGCGCCTATCGAAGTGTATTCAAAGAAACCCGAGGTTGTGAACGGTGTCATAATTTTATACGCAAAAGTTATGATACCAGTGAAGAAGAACTGAGATGATGGACGCATCTCATCCAGTCTCACGACTTGTATCCATACGATATAACTGGCTCGAAAAATCAAGCCCGTGTAATCTATAAATATCATAACTCGGTAATATCCATTAATAAGGGATCGATATGGGTCACGAGGTCGAGAAGTCGGATGAGGAATGGAAAGAAATACTAACTCCGGAAGAGTTCAAGATCCTCAGAAAAAAGGGTACCGAGCCACCTTTTACCGGCAAACTCCTCCACAACAGGAAAAAGGGAGTATATTCCTGCGCCGGTTGCGGAAACGAGCTTTTCAAATCCTCATCAAAATTCGACTCCGGTACCGGATGGCCGAGCTTTTTCGAGCCGATATCCGAAGACAGTATCGAGGTCAAGATTGATTCGAGCCACGGTATGAAACGTACCGAGATATTATGCCGAACATGCGGAGGGCACTTGGGACACGTTTTCGGTGACGGACCGGAGCCGACAGGACTAAGATACTGCATGAATTCCGCAGCGCTTCACTTCAAGGAGAAGTAGATCAGAATTCCATTTTAGAAGTTTTCTTGTGATTTTTAGGAAACCTATCGGGTGCGAACATCAATTATATCTCCTTTTTCCAAAAGGTTAATCGGACAATTGCACCTGGGGGGGCAACATTCATAGCAGTCGAGTCAGCAACGACCGAGGCTGAAAGTAATGATGGAAACCTGGATCTCGCTATCCCTTCTTACGGTAATCCTGTGCGGGGTCTCTGGCATCATCAGTAAAATAGTGCTCAGGAGTGTTCCGTCATCTTCCCTGATGATGGCCTCCTTTCTGATTATTATGCCGACATCCATCTTCCTGCTAATCGCCTATATCTGGAAGGTGGGTCTTGAGGGCATCGATGCCACCTATGTCCTGCTGGGATTGGCGACCGCATTTATGGCCAATCTGGGCTTTTTCCTGTATTTTGACGCACTGGAGAGGGGGCCCATTACGATTGTAGGCAGTGTCACAGCGGCCTATCCCGTGATCATTATAGTACTCGCCATTTTGCTCCTCGGAGAGACATTGACACTTTTACAGGGAGCAGGAGTGACTGGGATACTGTTCGGCGTAGTAGCGCTGACTTATATCCACGGGCTCTCGGGTGAAAAAACCGCATGCCCCCGCGTCGCCATTGCGCTCAGTATCATGGCCTTCCTGTGCTGGGGTGCTTGGGGCGTAATGCTGAAGACTGCTTTGGAGTCCCTTGATGTCGTGCTCTATATCGGTCTTTCATGCCTCGTTATGCCGTTTCTGACCTTCGCCTATCTGAGGCAGAAGGGAGAGAATCTATTCAGCTTTGGAGAATTCAGATATCTCTTCAAAGCAAGTGCCGCCTCTATTCCTGCTGTCTTGGCAATAATATCCATTGAGGCAGAGCAGCTGGGATTTTTCAGCGAGACCTTCGCAGTCTCGACAGGACCTGCCTCGCTCGTCTTCCCGGTAGTGGCATCATATCCGGTTGTCACGATAGTGTTGGCTTTCTTCTTGCTCCATGAACGGATATCAATGAAGGAATATCTTCTAATAGCCTTGGTCTTGGCGGGAATAATTATCATATCTGCAGTTTAGATGGCAATTCCAGATCGGGGCCCATTGATATCATCCAGTACTCGTTACTACTTCCCCTCTCTCCCTTCTTCAATATTATCTCAACGAAGCGATTGAGATTATCGATACAGAAACCGGTAAATATCATTTCAAATGTGATATACATTGGTATTACGGATACCAAATCTGTATCGGGTGGGGTTGCGAAATGATATGTAATCTATGTGGATCCAGCGTTTCCTTCATGTCAGATAGGAGGAGCTGGATCTGTTCCGGATGCGGTGCTGTGGATCCGCCTATTCAAGTCAGACCGATCAAGAAAGGCGTCGATAGGAGAGATAACCAGGTGAAGGGTATCAGAAATCATCCCGGTGATTATCCCGATCTCTCCGGAAGAAGCGATGTCAACATCCTCAGAAAAGTGAAATCGCTTGGGGACTCTTACACAAATCGAGATTAGCAAGTCACCGAAAAAGTCTCTATTCATCACGGATATCGTCGGGTACAGAGTCAGCAAGATGCTCCTCTGGGTTTTTCCCATTTATTGCCTTTGAAAGAAAGTCTGCAGTAATTATAAGAGAGATGTGTGAAAGGCCCTGCGGAAAGTTGCCGACGAACTCGTGTTTTTCCGGAATCACCTGCTCGGACATCAGACCAACATGGTTAGTAGTGCTCAGGAGATGCTCGAAATACTCAACGGCCTTATCGATCTCTCCCATGAGCGCCAGGCATTGGACCAACCAAAAAGAACACATCATAAAAGCACCTTCATCTGCCTCCCGGGGAATATCCAGGAACCTGAAGATCATCTTGTCCTTTTCTAACCTTTCTCTTACCAGACTTATCGTGTTGGACATGACGGGGTCTTTGACAGAGATGAATCCGACAAGGGGGATTGCCAGAAGAGAACCATCTACTCTGTCTGACCCCTCTGATTGAACAAACGAGTTCAGCTCCTTGTTTATGCATTTTTCAAGGATCTCCCGCCTGATCTCATCTCGGTGCTTTTTCCATTTCCTGGCCCTCTGATTATCGCCCAACCTCATCGCCATACGGACCGCTCTGTCCATGGCCACCCAGCACATTACCTTAGAATAGGTGTAGTGGAGCGGCTTGCCCCTCAACTCCCAGATGCTGTAATCTTCCCTGCTCCAGTTTTCAGATATGAAATCGGCCATCGACTGCACTATCCTCCATATGTCATCGGTCAGGTCTCTCTTGATGTCATATGTGAAGTGAATGGCGTCCACGAGTGAGCCGTAGGTGTCTAGCTGGAACTGATCATATGCGGCGTTTCCTATTCTCACAGGATGCGAGTTGCGGTACCCGCTGAGGTGGTCCAAGGTCATCTCTCTGACCGTACTGTCACCCTCGACTCCGTGAAGGACCTTGAGGCGCCCCAGGTCACGAACCTGACCTCTCAATCTCCTCCTGACCCATCTCATGTATCTCCTCTTCTCGGAGTGATGGCCGACGAGATACATCGCCCATACAGTCATCGCAGAATCCCTGAGCCAAGAAAAGCGGTAGTCCCAGTTCTTGTGCCCCCCCTCGATTTCCGGCAACGATGTGGTCGGGGCGGCGATAATTGTCCCCGTCGGACCGTAGACCAGCATCCGCAGCAGAAGAGCCGACCTTATCACCGCAGGTCGCCATTCACCCGTATATGTGATCCTTGAACACCATTCCTTCCAGAACCCTATTGTCCTGTCGAGCTTACCATAGCTGTCATAATGCGAGACATCTCTTACGATGTCGTCGTAATATCTCATCACCAGCAATGCTTTCTCTCCCGCTTTCAGGTGCATATTTGATCGTGCTCCTGAATCACCGACGTCCACTGGGTGCGATGAGGAGAGCGAGAGGCATTCGCGGTTGAGCCTCGCTATACAACCATTTCGGCTCTCCTCGAAGGATGTGAACTCTCTCGCATAGTTCATCCTGGGGGAGAATTCCATGCACATGGACACCTCTCCCTTTTTGCATTCCACGATCCTGTGAATCTCGTGAAAAGCCTGGATCTCGTCTTCAACAAGGAAACATGGCATGAAATCCGTTATCTCGGCCTCTCCCGTCGATGTGAGGAAAGCCTCCTTTAAGACATTGGTATTTTCGATATAGGTCTGCTCGCTTTCAAAACGGCCATTTATCGGACCCAGGCTGAAGTGCCCCCCCCTCTGCGGGTCGAGGATTGCCGCGAAGACACTTGGAGCATCGAATTTCGGGAAACAGCACCAGTCGACGCTCCCTCCTTTCGATATTAGCGCAATCGATCTGCAGTCCCCGATCGCGCCGTAGTCTCTTACGGGCTTGAAATCAGACTGATTCCGGTTTTGCGTTTGCATAGTTGATTATTCGAATATATTCCTACATAGATATGATTTTACATCGGAGCAGTCTTAAGATAATGAGCTCAATATTTCGATACCATCTTTTCCATCAGATGATCGACAAATTCAGTGGTTCCCTTGCTGTATCCCTTCGTGGCGATATAGTCCGCCTTGGCTCTCACCGCTTCTACGGCAGTCGCGGGCGCGCCGAAATATCCACACACTTCCCTTAGAACGAGATCGTTCTCTCCGTCACCTATCCCCGCGGTTTCTTCTATAGAGATGTTTATCTTTTCCTGGAGCCATCTGACACCGGTTCCCTTATCAACCGCGGCCGGCAGGATCATCACCGAGTCGATGTTCGCAATAGTGCTCAGACCCGAAATGCCGGAGAGCATCTCCCTTGCCTCCTCCTCCGAGAGAGTCTCTGTCGATATTATGCATTCCCCGTGGTCGAACTCGATTCCCCCTTCCGAAAATCTCTTAATGACAATATCGAAGTATCCGCATGAAGAAAGCTGGAACCACTTACCCAGATGATAAGCAATACAGCCGTTCTCGCACACGACTGAGTCGAATACCTCTTTATGTGCGTCCATGAAATCCTGCATGAAGCTCTTTTTTCTCCCCGTGACCACGGAAGTATGCACGCCGATCTTTCTGAGTTTCCCAATCCTCGATAGACAGTCTTCATCGGCTACCAAATCACCGCCAGTAACCGTCCTGTCGAAATCGGCGAATAACGCACGTATCATGTTGACTGGAAAAATGTTGTATCTATGATAAACCTTTGCTAATTTATATTGTACGATTTTATAATAATTCGCTCGTTATCTAGAGAAAAAATAATATGCGATGAACCGTGTAGTTTCTCTGATAAACCCCCCGGAGAAATCGGTTTGAATAATTGAGATTGGAGGAGGTCTCACATTCCGACCGGATGATCGATCCGTCCTTGCGTCTGACTGCGCAAGATGGGTTGGGGGGGGGGAGGTAGTAATAACATGGTCAGTATATGCGTGAACACCCAATCTTCACCGATCAGACAGTTGAGAGATGTATCGGACGAACCACGATCGGGCATTATTTCACTTGATAACTTGAGGGAAGGGTTGGATTTTCGATACAATGCGGGCGGAGTGACGAGGATGATACACCCCATGATCTCCCATGGCGTCAATTCCAATATTTTCTCAAAAGTCGATTGGGTAGCGCTCGCAGCTGGCGATCAAATCAAGATCGACATGGGAGATTATATTCTCCACGGTGTATCGTTGCCAGAGAAGACCCTCAATAGATA
>DSAX01000043.1 GCA_011046235.1 Methanobacteriota archaeon
ATCTTATCGTTCAGGCGTTTCACCATCTGGGCCTGCACCTCCCCGTCTTCCGGAGCGATGTGTCCCTTGGGATCATGCGTCATGCCTGTGATGAACGCCTTATGGCCATGTCCGAATGTCGGGAAAGGCGGGACCATATCGTCCGGGACTTCGTAGGCGCCTCCAGTGCCCGAAATGCCGAGCTCCTTTCTACTGATCACCTCGATTTTATCCCCGAAGTTCACCGGTCCTCGCATATGTGCGATCTCTGCATCCGTGACTATCACGGCCGGTACGCGGTATTTCTCCGATAAATTGAAAGCCTCTATTGTGAGGGTGTAGCACTCCTGTACCGAATACGGTACTAACGCCAGTGGCTGGTAGTCCCCGTGCGAGCCCCACTTGATTTGCATGATGTCCGCCTGGCTGGCCCTGGTCGGCTGACCCGTTGACGGACCGCCTCTCATGACGAGTGCTATTACGATCGGGGTCTCCGTCATCGAGGCGTATCCGATCGATTCCTGCATGAGCGAGAATCCCGGACCAGAGGTCGCTGTCATCGACTTGGCGCCCGTCCATGAAGCACCGATGATTGCGGATATGCATGCGAGTTCGTCCTCCATCTGCAGGAACACACCCCCGACCTGCGGCAGACGAGTCACCATCCTCTCAGCTATCTCGGTCGAAGGGGTTATCGGGTATCCCGCAAAGAAAGTCAGACCGGCGTCTATGGCCCCCTCGGAGGAGGCCTCGTTTCCCTGCATGAAATCTATCGTTCTCCTCTCTCTCCGATGCAAATCTATTCCTCCGGAACCCAAGTTATCGCCTGGTCTGGGCAGCTGAGCACACAGAGTTCGCAGATCAATTTCGAAGAATCCCGGCCGTGGTTGAAGCATTTCTCAGGCGCGGCAACGGTCGGGGCGAAATATCCCATGTCCGACAATCTATTGCCTTTGGCATAGGTGCCCTTGGGACAGACATGAACGCAGATATTGCACCCTTTGCAGAGCGACTCGTCAATTCTTGCTTTCATCAAATGTTCATCTTTACATCGGCTGGAAAATATTTCAATATTGCGAAGATAAAAATATATCTGAAAACCTCGTCCGATTCGATTTGTCCCGATAGATACTTCCTATTTTTCGTTAGATTGTCCAGCCTACTGGATATCGACCGTGCTTGCGATTGACGGTGCCCGCAGACATTATCTTGCGACGACACGAAAAGGTTAATATTGGAACCGGGGATTGTCCAACCTGAGAGATCCCCCGGACGGGAATAAATGCCTATACAAAGCGAAATCCGCAAATGGAAGAAAAAGCGCAATGCAGTGATACTGGCCCATAACTACCAGAGACCCGAAGTTCAGGATATCGCCGACGAGCTCGGCGACTCGCTGGCTTTGGCCATCAAGGCGACCCAGACGGACGCAGACGTGATCGTATTCTGCGGCGTCGATTTCATGGCCGAATCGGCCAAAGTGGTCAATCCGGATAAGACCATCCTCCACCCGAACCTCTCGGCGAAGTGCCCGATGGCGGCGATGCTAGACCTCGAGGGGCTCAAGGAGCTGAAGGAGGAGAACCTTGACGCGTACGTGATCGGCTATGTGAACACGAGCGCGGAGAGCAAGACCATTATGGACATCTGCTGCACCTCTTCGAACGCCGTCAAGATCGTGAAGGACGTGAAATCAAACAAGATCATTTTCGTGCCGGACTCCAACCTCGGACTTTACGTGAAAAGGTTCGTGAAAGACAAGGAGATCATACTCTGGCCCGGGTACTGCCCGACGCATGTAGAGATAAGAAAGGAAGACCTTCTGGAGCTGAAGGGGAAGCATCCCGATGCGGAGATCATAGTACATCCGGAGTGCACGCCAGATGTCATAGACCTCGCAGATTTCGTCCTTTCGACGGAGGGGATGATAAGGCACCTCGGGGAGACCCACGCGAAGAAGATAATCGTCGGGACGGAGAAGAACATGATATACCGCATGAAGAAGGAGGTTCCCAGCAAGAACTACATCGAGGTTCCTGCGGCCATCTGTCCGAACATGAGGGAGATCTCGCTGCAGGACATTTTGGCCTGCCTTCAGAACATGGGCCCGAAGATCGAGCTGTCCGCCGAGGTCATAGAAAAGGCAAGGATACCGCTGGAGCGGATGATCGAGGCCGGAAGAGGGGATTGAGCCTCAACCCACAATTATCTCGTATCCAGAGCTTATGGCGAAGTACGCACCGAAAAGCAGTATGATCGCCGCGCAGACGTATCGAATGACCTCCTTCGCGCGGGAGGCGTAGAACTGCTTGACCTTCTGAATGCTGAAGCTGATCGCGATCCCCCATCCCAGGTCCGTCAGCCAATGGACGGCGGCGAACACGATCAGTATGATGAGTCCGTATTCAGTCGCCTGCGTGACCAGGAAGACACCGATTGTTATCCACCACACATGGAAGGCCGGGTTGAGCAGGGTGGTTGCGACGCCGATCGTGACGGCGTTCCTTGAAAATTTCTCTGCCTCCTCCTCATCCTCGCGGATGAATCCCTTGTCCAAAATGATCGTGGATCCCAGCACGAGGAGGTATGCTCCCCCCAGAAGCCCGATGATTACGATCGCCCCGGAGTCATCGTCGAGGATGAATGTCGATCCAAGCGCGATAAGCGCCACGAGGGGCATCTCAACGAAAGCATGTCCGATTGCGACCTTGGCCCCCGCCCATTTGTCCGTGTAGCTCTTGACGATTGTGGCGGCGGTCATAGGACCGGGGAGAAGTACTCCGCTAAGGGATATTACTGCAACCAATCCCAGGAATGCGAGCACTTCTAGCATGGGCAAACTCACCGCCTCCGCCCCAACGGTCACGGGGTATCTGAAAATGCAAGTCATTGCTTAATAAGAAATTCCCGTCCACGACCGCGATCAGTTACGGCGATGTGTCCACATTATATAGGCCAATCTCAATGACTCCGCAGGTGATGAGAAGAGGGTCAGCTGAGGCGAAAGCCCGTGATGAACCCTATGAGTGCTGATATGTCCGGCCGTTGAGATATCGACCCTTTAAAAGGAGGCTGGACATGCTCCAATTCTGATAATCAAGGATGATTTCCATTTCTGCCTTATTTATAACCAAAGAGGGCGCTAATCCGTATCACAAACTTCCTCTCTCCCCCCCCTTTTTTTTTATTCTTCGATATACGGAGCCTATTTTCCGGCCGCGGAGTCGCCTACTCATCACTGCGGGCGAGGTGAGTCATATACTGTATGAACTTGCTGAGCGGCATCCCGTCTTCCCAACGCATGATGAGGTTCCCCCCCCGGGTGTGATCGATCTTCGGTAGTCTCCGGTAGATCAGCTGGTTTCTGCCGTTCAGACTTCCGTCCACCTCGAGGGCGAATATCCTCCACGGGTCACCCCGCTTGCGCTTGTACCGAAAAGCATACAGCGGTAGCAGCCTGGATCTCATGCTCTCCTTCTTTAGCTGGTCGGCCTGCTCGAGCAGCTTCTCGCTCTTGCTGAACCTGAGGACCGAGTTCACCGAGCTCTTGACCTCTATCGGAAAGGTGAAGTCCTCCCTGCAGGCGACGAGATCGACTCCTAATGAGCCCGCGGCCCTGATTACCATGAACGGCCTGTCGATTATGCACCTGTAGCCTTCCCTCTCATCGGTATTGCAGGTCTTGGTCACGCGCTCCAGCATATGCTCGTCCCCGTTTAGAATTGCCTTGAGCTCGCGTTCGAAAACTTGCCCCATCCAAAAGGATATGCCCTTGGGCGAATATAATTGTTACAGCTAGAGTCAATATTCCTGAGCCTCGGTCAGGGCGAAAGGCGCAACCGGTCCCTCGGGTAAAGTATGACCTCCCTGATGTTCGGGAGATCCAGAACCTTCTGGAGAAACCTCTCGAGGCCGAATCCGAACCCGCCGTGAGGCGGCATTCCGTACTTGAATGCGTCGATATAGAATCCGAACGATGTTGGATCGAGGTTGTTCTCCTTCATCTGCGCGGCCAGCTTTTCTATTCGGTGTTCCCTACGCCCTCCCGAGACGATCTCCTGGCCCCGGTAATCGAGGTCGAAATAGGTGGTAAGATCCGGCCTGTCGTCGCGTCGCATGGCGTAGAAGGTCCCTTTTTTCAGCTCGGTCGGAAAGTCCGTGATGAAGTAGAACTCCTCCCCGTATTGATTGATGACCGCCTTGCCGAGGGCCTTTTCCCCCTCTGTACCGAGATCCTCCCCGAACTCGAGCTTGACGCCCTCGGAAGCCGCCATCTCCAGCGCCTCACCGTACGGAATTTTCCTGAACGGCCGCTTGGGCAGTTTGAGGTCGATACCCGCCTCGTCAACGATAGCCTTGCAGTTCTTCGCCAAATGGTCGACAGCGCTGAATGCGATGCCCTCCGCGATATCCATGACCTCCTCGGATGAGTTGATGAATGACATCTCCACATCGATCGACATGAACTCCGCGAGGTGGCGAACAGTATCCGAAGCCTCGGCCCTGAAGGCCGGAGCTATCTCGAATACCCGCTCTAGACCCGCCGCCATCAGGTTCTGCTTGTACAGCTGAGGACTCTGGGCGAGGTATGCGTTGCGTCCGAAGTAGTCCACCTTGAACAGTGTGGAGCCGCCCTCCGCTCCAGCAGCAACGATCTTCGGCGTGTTGACCTCTATGAAGCCCTCCGATCGCAGATATTGCCTCGTCGAGTGCAGAACCTCCGCCTTGAACTCGAAAATTCTTGCGACCCTTCGCTTGCGGAGGTCGATGAACCTGTTGTTCAGACGGGTATCCAGCTCCGCCCCGACCTTGTCAACGACTCCCATCGGGAGCGGCGTTTCGGCCATCGATTCCACCCTGATTTCGGATGGCACGATCTCAAAGCCCCTGGGGGTCTTATCGCTGCGCTTGACTTTTCCGATAACGGATACGACCGATTCCCGGGATATGCCCGCGAGGATGTCGGCCATTTCCGGATTCTCCTTCTTCTTGACAGTGACCTGGACTGTCCCAAAGCGATCCCTTATGATCCCGAATGCGATCCCGCCCAGATTCCTCGATTCCTGGAGCCATCCGTCAATTCGGATCTCGTCTCCTTCCTGATCAGGCCTGATCTCATCCGTGCGCATGTGCCTCATCTTATTCCCCGCTGAACAGACAGAGAAAAACCGTTTCCATATATAAACCCGGGATAGAACTCCGTATCCCTGCTCATCAGTGCTTGGATTTCGTAATACCGACTCTGCGACCTTCGTCATAGAGCGCCTTCGCCGCCCTCGCGGCCCGCCTGACGGATGGATACACGGGAATATTGTTCGTCTTCAGATCCTCGACTACCTCCTCGATTTCCACTCCGCCGACCCAGCAGGAAATAATCGGTTTCCTGAGGCTCCGCTTCTCCCTTGTGAGCTTGAGAACTGCGCCCGCGTACTCCCTCGGTCTCGCGTATCCGCCATGCACGCAGGTCATGATCAGCATGTCGATATTGGGGTCGTTCAACAGCGCGTTGCCAGCCGCCCAATATCTGTAGAATCCCGCATCGCCAATGACATCCACCGGGTTGCGCGGTACGGAGATCTCTGGAAGGATCTTCAGAAGGTCCTCCTTTGTCTTCTCTTTCAGCGGCGGTACCTTGAGCTTGAAATCCTCTACCCAGTCGGTGAGCATGATACCCGCACCGCCTCCATTGGTCACGATTCCCACCCTCTTGTTCCTCGCGGGAGGCTGATATGCCAGCGCTCTTGCGCAATCGAACAGCTCCTCCACATCGTATGCCCGCTGGATCCTAGCCTGCTTGAACGCGGAGTTGTAAATCTGGTCGTATCCGCTCAATGATCCTGTATGCGTCATAGCCGCGGCTGCGCCGCCCTCGGTCCTGCCGGCCTTGATCGCGACGATCGGTTTCTTAGCCTTCTTGGCGGTCTTGAGGAACTTACGGCCGTCCCTGATCCCCTCGATGTACATGGCTATGACATCGCTCTTGTCATCCTGTTCCAGATATTCGATCAGATCGGCGTCGTCGACGTCTGCCTTGTTTCCAACGCTGATTATCCTCGACAGCCCGATCTTCTCCGCGTTCGCGTAGTGGATCATGCCTATGCAGAGTGCCCCGCTCTGGCTAATGAGGGCGACCCTTCCGGGGTTTGCCATTCCGAATACGAAGCTCGCGTCTATGTTGTCGACCGGGGATTTGTATCCCATCGTATTCGGCCCGACCACCCTGATTCCAGCTGCCTTGGCAATTGAGATGACATTCTCCTCCAGCTTTCGCCCCTCCTCCCCGACCTCGGAGAAGCCTGCACTTATGACGATCGCGCCCTTGACGCCCTTTTTGGCGCATTCCATCATCACCTTAGGCACCAGTTTCGCCGGGACGACAATGAGGGCGAGGTCCACCTCCTCATCGATCGACAAAACGCTCGGATAGGTGCGGAGCCCCATAATCTCCGTCACCTCTGGATTGACAGGATAGACCTTGCCCTTGAAGCCGCCCACGAGCGTGTTCAACAAAGTTTCGTGGCCCATCTTCAGATGGCTCCTCGATGCGCCGATGACGGCGATGGTCTTCGGCTGGAAAATCGGTCTGAGGTCATCGACTGCCGACATTTCTGCTCACCGTCGTGAGGGGTCATCAGTTTGCGGCGTCATTATCTTTGCCTTCGATGACCGCATCCACAGGTCATGCAGGCGCTTCAAGCAATTCTTTCGACATAACCCATATCTGCCAGTGGAATCGTACACTGATTTGAATGGAGACTGATACTTAGAAACAGAAACATATACTTATAAAGAG
>DSAX01000021.1 GCA_011046235.1 Methanobacteriota archaeon
GCTCGCGCCTTTTGACGGAGAGCCTTTTATCGGACTCATCGCATCTGCGAGAACGGGGTTGGAACAGATTTGAACCGTCGACATGACAAGAACAGGAGGAATTACCCGGACAGGCCGCTCGTGGGCGTAGGCGCCCTGATTTGCAGGGAGGAGGACATCTTGCTCGTCAGAAGGGCATTGCCTCCTTCCGTGGGCAAATGGAGTATCCCCGGCGGTCTGGTAGAAATCGGGGAGAGCGTATGGGATGCGTGCAGACGGGAGGTCGTCGAGGAGACAGGGCTTGATATCGATCTTTCCGGAATTTTGGATGTCAACGAGATGATCGAAAAAGACGCGAATGGACGCATATTGTACCACTACGTGCTGATCGGCTTCGAGGGAGCTTTTGTCGGCGGAGAGGTCGGAATAAACCGGGAATCGACCGACTGGATCTGGACGAGAATGACAGACGCCCAATCAATGGAGATAACGAGGACCGCAAAGAGATTGATCGAAGCAAAACTCGCTGGCAGAATCTCCTTCAGGAGATGATGCATCAGTTGTCCGAGTCGAGCATGTCGACGACTTCCTCGTCGCTGATGACAGGCACTTTCTTCTCTGGAGGCATGTCCAGTGCGCGATCGTAGTGCCCGGGGACATATAAGTTGTTGATCATCAGTCTGCTCATATCCTTGACGCCGTCCAAGCTCCTAACGGTGCCATCCCACCGCTCGATCTTCGATCCGTACCTGTTCTCTATGTCGTCGACGAACCTCGCGAAGTTCTTGAAGAACGGCTTCGGGGGCCACCCGGTATATATCAGCGCGCCGTAAATCCAGCGTCCCTTTTCGATGACCACCTTCTTTTCACCGAACTCCAGCATCTTCAGCCCGCCCGACGTCTCCCGGAACGAATCCCGTATGAACTCCTGCACCGCTGTGAGCATCGCGCTGACCACATCCCTGTCGAGGCCGTTTCCGTCATCCTCGTATTTGCCTATATGGTCAATCAGCCGCCCGTCGTTGTGGATGATGAAGAGGTCCAGGAACTCGTGCGGCATCGGTATTTTCCTTGCCAATATGTACCCGAGGATTCCGGCGAGCAGCAATATCACAGGTAGCGACCACGGATATCCGATCAGCTCGGCCATGGTCTTCTTGATCTCGACGCGGAACTCCATCAGCTCGGAACTCGCGCCGTCTTCGTCCACCACATACAGCAGGACCATCGTTGAACTGACATTGTCCGGCAGATCGAAGTAGAGGACCAATCCCACCGCCTGGACATAGCCCGGTTCGACTATGATCACGCGCAGCTGGGAAAGCTCGTGATCTATATCTGAGACATACTGGGCAATCGACATGCTCCACTGCCTTCCGCCGTAGTGTTTCACATCCGGTATATTCTCGATTACCGGAGGATCGTTCACCGAGCTCACATCTATGCGAACGGATAGCGATGCCCAGGCAGATTGCGGGTCAGTCGCCGTGAACTTCACGGTCTCGGTGCCGTACCAGTTTGGTAGCGCGGAGAAATTCACCCACCCATCTTCTCCGATGAGTATCGTGATGTTCTCGTTCCCCTGGAATGTGAAGGTCAGCCCATCCCCGTCAGGATCGGTGAAAAGCGCCTCAAGGTTGATGGAGTCGGGCTTGGAAAGCGTCTCGTCCTCCTGGAACTGTAGATGAAGGCTTGGAGGGCTCACAGTGACACGCGGAGGATAGTTGTCGCTAACTCTGACCGTGAAATACTCCGAATCGAACAGACCTTCGTTGTCGGTGACCCTGAGCTGCACCTCAACCTCGTACGGCCCGACGTATCCCCCGCCGAGCAGGTTGGCCGGGAAAAGAAGCGCGAGATGCGGATAGTACAGTGACTCGTAGCTCACATGAATCGGGTCGTTCAATGCGATAGTGAAATCGTCGAAGCCGTTGTCCGGGTCGTAGACATAGGGCCTAAGATCGAGCTCGTATACCTCGTCGTACCTGACATTGATCGTCGGTATAGGTGAGATACTGGGTGGATCGTTGACCGGAATCACGGTGACGAGGATCGTATCGGTCCTGATGGCTCCGGTCGGGTCGTGCGCGACGAAGACCGCGTTGGTCTGTCCCGACCATTCAGAGGGGGAGCTGATGAGCACGATGTTGCTGACGGGAGCTATGTCGATTTCGATGTACTTGAAGCCCCTCGAGTAGTATAGTATGTCACCGTCCACGTCGGTGAAGTAATCATCTAAATCGAACGCTTCCACACCTATCTCTCCCTCGTAGATCGTTACATCGGGAAGCGGGGATATCAGCTCGGGAGGCGTATCGGTCGTCGCCCATACCTTGATCGTCAGCGTATCTGACTGGGAGCCGTCGGAAAGCGTGATCGTCAGTATCTCGTAATACGGCTCTTGACCGTTGAGATCGGGGAACAGAAACGACACGAGAAGCCCATCTACCGATGCTCTGTTCGACGGATCGATGGTTATCATGAGGTCTTCGTTCGCATCGTCCACATCGTGGACATAGTAATCATAGTCGAATGTGTAAGGCAGGTCGAATTTGACGTAGATCTCATTGGGAGGATCGTTGACGAACTCAGGGCGGTCGTTTACCGGTGAAACTGTAATCAGAACGTCTTGGAAATCCGTATAACCCTGCGGGTCTCGGACCCAGAAGGTGACAATATCCGTCCCGAACATATCGGGTTGCGGGGCGATATGCACGAGGTTCTTATCCTGGTGGTCTGCAGATATCGTCAGAAGCGAGTTGTTCACACCGGTGACATACCATGAGAGATCAAGAGTCCCATTGACATCGTACCAATACTGTGACAGGTCAAGCGGGGCTTCCAACGAGCCATCTTCAGGCATATACAGATCCGGAATGAGACGCCAGTAAGGCCCGAAGGGCGGTGTCACGACCGCTATCGTCGTATAGACTACCACACCGCTCATGGAGATGCGGACAGACCCCGTCTCCGGGATCATGCCCGCGTATAGCATTCCCGCAGAGCCAGAGCCGATTACCTGGCTCATGACGAAGCCTTCCGAACTCCACGCGGCAGAGGAGATGTCCACAGGATTTCCATACGAGTCGAATCCCTCGGCCTGGATCCACATGGATCTTCCCTCCCAGACGGTATCGCTGGGAGTGGATATCACGATTTGCGACAGCTGCGAGGGGTTGACTGTAATATTCACCTGGGCTATCAGCATGCTCTCGTTGTCCTGACAGGACAGGACCGCGCTTCCCGAGACGGCTCCCGTGATGTCCACCGATATTCCATCCATAACCATTTCCACGATGGCATCCGTGAGGTTCCAGTAAGGCGTCCAAGAGCTGTTGGTGTTTCCCAGAGAATCCGTCCCGTTGGCAGTAATCGTCCTCATCTCTCCGGCGAGCATCGTGATATCGTCCGCATCGAGGGTCAGCGAGACTACTGGTCCAGGCAGAATTGAGATCGGGTCGCTGAGCCCTGTGACTTCGTTCATCGACACCTTTATCTTGATCGAGAGAGGAGCGGCGTCAATGCTCTCGGATACGGAAATAAAACCATGATCTTCAAGCGTCATGTTGACCTGCTGGACCGAGAGCCCGGAGATGTTGTCGAGCGCAACGGAGTCGACTGCCTGGATATCAACCAAACCGGACCAGTTGTACAGCCTCACACCGGTGGCGTTCACTGCCTCTATGGTGATGTTGAAGGAGCCCCCAGCTGTAGCACTGGACGGGGCTCCGACCACGAAATGATCGACTGAGACTATCGCGAAGGTCCACTCGACCCAGATGGAGTTGCCGCTGAGGTCCGAGACGGTTATGTTGGAACGATAATTGCCCGAGGGAAGGGTTCCGATCGATTCGGAGTATACTGCCCATGAGGGAAGCGTACCTGGATCGGATTCAACGAGCGGCATATCGGATGAGACCACGACCTGCATATCAGAGAGATTGACAATCTCCAGATGCGCGGCCTGAATATCGTAGACTCCGAGCGAGTCAGTGATGTTGGCGCAGACAATGATCTGCTCGTTGTCTCCGAATTCGCTTCGGACTGTGCCGTTGGCATCCATGGCCCCGAACTCAGTAACATCGAACTGCGTTGACATGGTAAGAGTCAAGGTCGAATCGAGTACGAGCTGGTCGAACTGGAGATAGAACTCGTCATTGTTCGTGTCACCTCTCCTGATCTCGAGAATCAAGGTGTGGTTAGCTGCCAAAGTGTGATTGATGCCCGGAAGAATGATCGAATACAGATCCCATTCTGCAAGGAAAGGATCTTCATATATGCTGCCGGACGCCAGTAAAACGTCGCCTCCGACAATGTCATCCGCGCTATCGTAAAGCGCTGCTATAAGATCCATTCTGGTCGCGTTGTCCTTTGACCCGCCCCAGAAGCTGAAATTGCCGTCTCCGATAATATGCACAGGAGAGTTCAGAGCAGGCTCCAGAACGAAATAATGGTGTCTGTACGGAGGCGTCGGGGAGTTGTTTTTCTTCAAGGTGACGCCCCATTTTTCATCGGCATCGTAATCGAACATATAGACGCCGGGATTGAGGGGGCCGTTGGTGTCCATGTAATCGACTTCGTCCGCGACTTCCTGGACGCCGTCGTAGTGCATATGGAAAACGACATTCACATAATCTGGACCGGCGTTTATAGAAGCCTTGCCAAATTCCATTTGTTCGGAGAGAGGATCGTCACCGGGAGCTGCAATTGCCAAGAGCGATGCGAGTATCATCGAGAGGATCACGAAAAGAGCCAAGGCTGAACTGGTCTTTGACCAAACATCATCAGCCCTGCGGATCGAGGACAACTTAGCCCTCCCTGAAGTATTGCATCAAAGATCGGCTAACCGATCTATGGTTAAATCTCGATGGCAGGGGCTATAAACATTATCAGTGAGTTATCAGAAATGGTAATTGGAAAAAGTTTGCTGGCTATGCAGATTTCATCTTCTCGACGATTTTCTCTGCCAAAGCCTTGAAGAGCGCCTCGACGTTCTCGCCCGTTTTCGCGCTGCCCATGAATGCTGGAGCGTCATATTTCGAGGAAAGGCTCTTGACATCGTCCTCGCGCACGACCGCGCTGTTCTCCAGGTCGGCCTTATTGCCGACGAAGACCAGAGGCACATCCCCGGCGACATCGGTCAGCGCCTTTATCCAGTATCTCAGCTCCTCGAGGGTCTCCCTGTTGGTGACATCGCATACGGCTACCGCCCCGTGCGCCCCGAAGAAGTAAGCCTCCCTCAGCAGCTCGCGGAACCCTTTCTGTCCCATGATGTCCCATATGAGCATCATAACTCTGATCGGCTCACCAGTGCTGGGATCTTTCGCCTCAACAACCTTCTTCGTCACCTTCGTTCCGATCGTGGCGATATATCGATCATCGAACACGTCCAAGACATATCTCTTGATGAGGCTGGTCTTCCCAACGCCAGCATCGCCGATAAAACAAACCTTGACCTTCATCAGATCTTCGTCATTCATTGACCTGGCCTCCATATATCTCGGCCGTTTCATGGATATGAGGGACCGACCGAGGACATATTGCGAAGGTTTCCCTTTAAATTTTCTCCACGGATTTCGCGCGGAGTCAGCTGTTTGGAAATCGAGGCTTCAACGGCTCGGGCTGCCAAATCCATGCCGCTCAATTTCGATTGTTGGAAGCGACTAACATATATAAATCCTTGCGGATGAATCACGCCGTGGCCGATCTAATGGAGAGACAAGGGCTTCAGGCCAGCACCGATCTCAGAGAGACCGCCAATGCATTGCTATCCCTTCTGAGAGCACGGATGTCGCAGCTACTCGCCGATATTGGCTCCGTGTCAATCGCCTTCTCAGGGGGCGTTGACAGCACATTGCTTACGGCGATTGCGAGCGAGTTCTGCGATATCGAGGCGGTCACGGTAGGCGTCGAGGGGTGCGCAGACTTCGCGAACGCCGAGAGAGCATCTGCCGAGTTTGGAATCGAACTCAAAAAGATAGTGTTGAGCGAAAACGGGGTTCTCAAGGCGGCATCGAGGATAACTGAGATCGCAGGGACAGCAGATCGTCATTTCATCTCATTCGAGCTGCCCAGCTTCATCGTACTGGAATCCGTGGACGGGAATCTACTGATCACGGGTCAGGGGGCGGATGAGTTGTTCGGTGGGTACGCGAAATACCTCGATAAGCCGATATCGGAGTTCGAGCACATACGGATGCTCGACATCGAGAGACTGGTCAATGAGACTGTTCCTCTCGAGAGCCGCATTGCCGAGAACATCGGGAAGACGATCGAAAGGCCGTATCTTTTCGAGGCGATCTTTCGGTTGGCTATCAACATTCCGATTGAAATCGTATATCCCACGAACGGTATCCGCAAGAGAGTGATTAGGGAGGCCCTTCTCTCTCTAGGTCTTTCAGAGCTTCTGGCCAACACCGAAAAGAAGGCAGCTCAGTATGGATCAGGAGTAGATCGTATCCTGAAGAAAGCCAATAAGGAGGAGAGAAAACCTGACATTCGATGACAGATCCTCTGAGCTGAGGAAATGGCTATACTCATTGAGAGTACGAGGTATGAAGCTGGGGACGGAGAACGCGAAACGGGCACTCGAATTGCTCGGAAACCCCACTAAGGGAATGGAAATCGTTCATGTCGCGGGCACGAACGGGAAAGGGTCGGTGTGCGCGATGATCGCATCCGTTCTCAGGGCCTCGGGATACACGGTCGGTCTGTATACATCTCCTCATTTAATTGACCTGAAAGAGCGCATA
>DSAX01000110.1 GCA_011046235.1 Methanobacteriota archaeon
ATGTACATCACAATCGGGGTTCGAATATGAGCAGCAAGATTTCCAAAGTCACAGCCAGGGAGATACTCGATTCCAGAGGTAATCCGACGATCGAGGCCGAGGTTCTTCTCGAGGGCGGAGATGTCGGCAGAGCCGCCGTCCCATCCGGAGCATCCACGGGCACCCGGGAGGCCATCGAGCTGAGAGACGGCGTTAAAAACAGATACCACGGCAAGGGCGTTCAAAAGGCCATAAGGAACGTCAGGAGGGTGATCTCCCCGGCACTGATAGGGATCGACGCGACCAACCAGAGGGAGGTCGACCGCGAGATGATCGAGCTCGATGGCACCCCGAACAAGAGCCGCCTCGGGGCAAACGCCATTCTGGGCGTCTCGCTGGCCGCCGCTCATGCGGCCGCCTGCTACGAGGATCGCCCCCTTTTCCGTTACCTGCGGTATCGAGCAAACCTCCTCCCGGTCCCGTTCATGAACATCATTAACGGCGGCGTCCACGCGGACAACAATCTCGACATACAGGAATTCATGATAGTCCCGCTCGGACCGAACTTCTCGGAAAGCCTTCGAATGGGTGTCGAGACATACCAAACGCTCAAGAAAGTGCTCAAGCGAAAAGGGCTCTCGACGGCCGTAGGAGACGAGGGCGGGTTCGCCCCGGATTTGGGAGAGAATGAGCAGGCGATTCTGCTGATAGTCGAGGCTATCGAGGAGGCGGGCTTTGCTCCCGGCAAGGATATTGCACTGGCGCTCGATGTCGCGGCCAGCGAGCTGTGCAAGAAAGGTATCTACGCAATTCGGTCAGGAAAAAGGGAATCGCTGAACAGGGATCAGATCGTCGATTTCTACGAGAGGCTGTACAGCGACTATCCGATAGTCTCCTTCGAGGACCCGATGGGCGAGGGCGACTGGGAGGGATGGAGCCAACTGACTGACGCGATCGGCAAGAAGGTGCAGCTGGTCGGGGATGATGTGTTCGTGACCAACAAGGCGATATTGAAGCAGGGCATCGATAGGGGGGTTGCCAATTCCGTGCTTATCAAGGTCAACCAGATCGGAACTCTCACTGAGACGCTCGAGACGATGAAAATGGCCGGAAGGGCAGGCTATACATGCATGGTCTCCCACAGATCGGGAGAAACCGAGGATGCGACCATATCCGACATTGCGGTCGGCACCGAGGCCGGACAGATAAAGACAGGCGCGCCCTGCAGGGGGGAACGCACCGCGAAGTATAACCAGTTACTTAGAATAGAGGCTGCACTCGGACGCAGGGCGAAATATCCGGGCTCTGAGATTTTCCGTTGAAGATGAGGCGAAGCGATGGCTGTCAAGCTATACTACGAGGATCCGTACCTGAGCCGCTTCGAGGCGGAAGTCGTCTCAGTTGACGGAAATAGGATATACCTCGATAGGACCGCATTCTACCCGGGAGGCGGCGGACAGCAGGGCGATACCGGGAGCATCGGGGAGAAGCCAGTAGTCGAAGTCGGTATGGATGGGGGCGAGATATTCCATGTCGTCGAGGAAAGTCTTTTCGAGCAAGGGCAGCAGCTGAGTTGCGAGATCGATTGGCCGCGGAGATATGACCTGATGAAGGGGCATACAGGCCAGCACATTCTGTTCAGGTCTCTGCAGGAGCAGAACCTGGATCTTGCAGTCGTCAAGATCGACATCACATCGGACAGAAAATCGCTTTTCGTGAACGGGGAGTTGTCCTGGGATGCGATACGAAAGGCGGTCGCGAAGGCCAATCAGGTCATCTTCGAAGACAACCAGGTTGCCATCAGGGACATTCCTCTGGATTCGGAGGAGCTGGAGGAGGTCAGGGTCAAGATCGACCGATTGAAAGGGGATACTGCGAGGATCGTCAGCATAGGCGATTTCGACGCGGCCGCCTGCAGCGGAGTGCATGTAGCCAAGACCTCTGAGATCGGGGGCATATCCATCACCAGAATGATATCCGGACGCCAGACATCGGATTGGGAGATACAGTTCGCAGTCGGTCCAGAGGCAATAATGAGCGCGTCGATTCTTTCCGTGACAGCGCTATCGGCGGCGGATCTCTTAGGAACGTCCATCGAAAACGTCGAGCCCACCATCACGAACCTAAGAGCGTCTTCGCAGCAGCTGTCCGAACAACTGCGAAGCATGGTTGCAGAGCAGGTAGATAATCTGGAGCCAGAGATGATCGGATCGTTCTCGGTATATTACAAGATCATTCACGGGGCTGACAGAAAGAAATTGACCGAAGCCGCATCCAAGCTTATCAGAAGAGATGGCGCAACAGTTGTCCTATGTGACATCTCTGAGGGTGGCTACCTACTGGTAGGCTGCAACGAAAAGCTTTCCATTGACTGCAGAGAGCTACTCAAGATCGGAATGGGCATCCTCGGAGGCCGCGGAGGCGGAAAAAGGAATTTCGCCATGGGCGGAAGCCCAGATGGATCAAAATGCGAGGAGGCCTTCGGGGCAGTTCTGGAGGCAATGAAGGAGCTGCTGACAATGCAGCACGCCTGTAAATAAACCGTCTTGCCCTTTATTTCTCCAGATAAGCTTATTTACTGGCACCGCAGAGCAAAAGATACTTAAATGCCATCAATATCTTGAAGCAGGCCGACAGTTAATTCGCTCTGCAAGGTAGGTTTCGATCGATGATGCGGACTCATACATGCGGGGAGATACGAAGCTCCGATATTGGAAAAGAGGTCATACTAGCAGGTTGGGCCAGACTTGTCCGCGATCATGGCGGTATACTGTTCATCGACCTGGCTGACAGGTACGGCACCTCACAGGTCGTATTCGACCCTGAGTGTTACGAGTCGAAGGACGTGCAGGGCAGAATCCAGACCTCCATTGAGACCGTGGGCAGAGAATATGTTCTAAAAGTCAAGGGAGTTGTAAGAAAACGCGTCGAAGGAACCGAGGACGCGAGAAACCCTACCGGCGAGGTAGAGGTTCTGATTGCTGAGATCGAGATACTCAATACTGCCGAGGTCCCCCCGTTCGAGCTGATCGATCAGAAGGAGACATTGCTCGCCAACGAAGATGTCCGGATGGAATACAGGTATCTCGATCTTCGCCGGTCGAAAATGATTGCGAACCTGACAATCCGGAACAGAATTGCCTCGGTCGTCCGCGGCTATCTCTGGGAACGCGATTTTCTGGAAATCGAGACACCGATACTCGTCAGGAGCACGCCTGAGGGCGCACGCGATTTCCTGGTTCCCAGCAGGCACAACCCCGGAATGTTCTACGCCCTGCCGCAGAGCCCCCAGCTTTACAAGCAACTGCTGATGATAGGCAGTGCGGACAAGTACTTTCAGCTTGCCAGATGCTTCAGGGACGAGGACGCCCGAGCGGACAGGCAGCCGGAATTCACCCAGATCGATCTGGAGATGTCATTCGTCGACGAGGAGGACATCATTTCGCTAGTTGAAGGAATGATAGTGGAGATCTGGCGTTCGATACGAGGTGTCGAGCCCAAACATCCTTTCAGAAGGATGTCTTACCATGAGGCAATGGAGACATACGGGACCGATGCCCCGGATTTAAGATACGACCTCCCGATAATCGATGTGACCGATATCTGCCGAGACTCCGAATATTCGATCTTCCAGGCCATCATAAAAAGTGGAGGGAAGGTTCGATGCATAAACGCTAAACAGATATTCTCGACCGACCCCAACGTTCCAGAGGATCAGGGCAAGTTCGGCAGGAACTGGATCGACCGATTGATTGATTGGACCAAGGACCAGGGGGCAAAAGGGCTCACCTGGATGAAGGTTATCGGGAACAAGGTTGAATCTAACATCGTTAAGTACTTTGGAGAGAAAGTGCAGGAACGGTTAGTAAACGCAATGGAAGGAGAACAGGGCGATCTATTGCTTTTCGTTGCGGATTCCCCAAATAGATCATCGGAACTCGCAGGCAGGTTGAGGGAAAAGCTCGCCCAGGAGATGGAACTGATCCAGCCGGACCGAGACGAGTTCGTCTGGATCGTCGATTTCCCCCTGTTCGACATACCCACACCCGGTTCTAGACCGCAGGCCATGCACCACCCGTTCACAAGCCCAGAGGAGCAGACGGTCGAATACCTCGGCGGTGATGTATCAAAACTCAGATCACGTGGGTATGACATCGTCCTTAACGGCGTTGAACTCGGAGGGGGTTCCATTCGAATACACAGACCCGAGGTTCAGAGGAAGGTTCTTAACATACTCGGTGTCTCCGAAAGGGAGGCGGAGGAAAAATTCGGCTTCCTTCTACGTGCGCTCAAATACGGCGCACCGCCCCACGGCGGAATCGCAATCGGTTTCGACAGGTTGGTAGCGGTTTTGCTGGGTATCGATACGATCAAGGAGGTAATGAGCTTCCCGAAAAACAAGAAGTTCCAGTCGCTGACGGACGGCTCCCCGAGCTACGTAGACGAGAAGCAGCTGAAGGAACTGCAGCTGTTATCTTTGGCCTCTCCGGAAAAAGAGGATTGAGCGATTACCGTTTTTCGACTGCGCTCTTTACGACTTCGACGATCTTCTTCGAATCGAATTTTCCTTCGGTTTCGCGGATTATCCGTCCTACAAGGTGATTGACCGTTTTGGGCCGTTTCTTCAGTTCGTCAACCAGGGCGGGTTCGTTATCCAAGATCCTGGCCACCATTGCTTCCAGCTCTCCTCCGTCCTGCCGCATTTCTGTGAGCTGGCCTGCATCCCCCCTCTCGAAGATATTTCTGATGGCAGATTTTGCGACGACATCGGATATTTTACTGGAAGCCTCTGCGTCCACAACTCTGATAATCTCGTCTGCCAAGTCATCGAGCCCTATCTCGGTATGCCTGTAATGCTCCGCCTTCACCGTTGTGCTTATCCACCGGAAAGCCCTCTCTGGGTCGGTCTTCCTCGCCACATTTACAAGCAGGTCTCCCAGAGATTTTGAGTCCAGGAGTAACAGTCTCGTCCTCTCCGATGGCAAGCCGAATTCCTCCTCTATCTCAGCTGCCTTCTCAGATGTGGTCTTCGGGAATTCGATGGATTCGGCGATGCCTTTCAAGTCATACACCGGCAGATCCGGCTCGAAAATATACCCGTAGTCCTTCTCCTCCTCCTTCTCCCTGAGGGCTGTTGTCACCCCCCGCTCCTCGTCGAAGCCCCTCGTCTCCCTCTTCACCTCGATTCCTGCTACTGACACCTTGTTCTGCCTGCGGTATTCGAAATCCAATGCCTTCTCCAGATTCTTCAGACCGGTGATGTTCTTGATCTCGACCCTCTCTCCGTCGGTGACTGAGATGTTGGCGTCCGCGCGGATTTTCATCTCCTCCTCCTCGGATACCACTCCGACATATCTCAGTTCGTCCAGCATCACTCTGAGGAACTCCCTTGCATGGGCCGGATCGTCGATATCGGGCGCGGTCACGATCTCTATCAGTGGGACGCCGCTTCTGTTGTAATCGAGCAGTGAGGATTCCTGATCGGGTACCAGCTCGTGAACCGCCCTTGCCGGATCCTCCTCGAGGTGTATCCTCCATAGATTCACCTTTCGACCCGAAATATTCAGATGCCCGTCGACACCGATGGGCGCCTCGAACTGGGTGATTTGGAAGTTCTTCGCGAGATCGGGATAGAAATAGGTCTTCCGGGAAAACCAGGTGCGATCCAATAGTCTGCAGTTAAGCGTCTTCGCCGCAACGGCCGCAAGCTCCAGTGCCCGTCCGTTGAGCATCGGCTTAGAGCCTGGCATCCCGAGGCATATTGGGCAGACATTCGAATTAGGCTCTTTGGACTGAAGGTTGGGGCAGGTGCAGAAAAGCTTGCTTTTCGTGGGCAGCTGCACGTGGATCTCCAGCCCTATGCGCATCACGAGAACCCCTCCAGGTCCATGGGGAATCTGTATTCCATCTTCCGTTCCCAAATTCTTCCTGCCGAAAGCAGTCGCCCCTCCTCCCAGTGAGGCGCGATGAGGTGGATGCCCATCGGCAGATCGTTCGCGTACCCCATCGGCATCGAGATGTGCGGAAGACCCGCAAGGTTCGGGGGGACCGTGAGGAAGTCCAGGGCGTATACCGTTGCGGGGCTCATATCTTCGATTTCATCGAAGCGCGGAGGAAGCAGAGGCATGGTCGGAGAAGCCAGCAGGGCGATTCCTTTGAATGCCCTCTCGAACTCCTCGATCATCTTTCTTCTTATCCTGAGTGCCTTCATGTAATACTGATCCCTATATCCCGCCATTCTGGCAAAGGTCCCAAGCATTATTCTCCTCTTCGCTTCCTGGCCGAACGCGGAAGATCTCACTTCCGTGAAGAAATTGTTGTACATGCTGTCGAAGTGTTGTCCTTCCAGTCCGTATCTCATCCCGCAGAATTTTGCGAGATTGGTAGACGCTTCGGCACAGGCGAGGATGTAGTATGCAGGTATCGAATACTCGAGTGTGGGAATGGAGACCTCCTCTGCATCGACACCCTCCTGCCTCATCTTGTCTATCGCCTGCCAGAATGTCTCCAGTATCTTCTTGTCCGTTATATTGCCGATCAGCTCTTTCGGGATCCCGATCTTCCTGATCTCCTTTTCGGTGGAGTCGAGAGGCGGTTGGACCTGGCTGGTCATGTCATTCGGGTCCCTGCCGGATATTATCGGCAGAATGATCCGCAGGTCCTCGACCGACCTGGTCATGACGCCTATCTTGTCCAGTGAGTTGGCATAGTCGATCAGTCCGAATCTAGAAACC